>NZ_BAAIGC010000008.1:0-184320 GCF_054653495.1 Nocardioides sp. AN3 | reverse complement strand
GCTGATCGACGCCAGCGGACCCCTGTCCACATCCGAGCAACCCGACCCGAACCCGCTCGCCGACTGAGAGCGCACGCGCAGGTGTCCATGCTCCTGCAGGCGGCCTGCGCGCGCGCCCGGTCGCTCACCTGCTGCGGGTGAGGTGGCCCGCCTGATGCGCCGCCGAGAATGGGGTCTCCGCCGTTCCGGAAGGGGTCGCTGGATGGGATGTCTGCTCGCGCTGCTCGCCGGCTTCGCGCCACGAGTCGCCCTGGTGCTGATCTGGATCTTCTCCGACCTGGTGGACCGGGCCTTCAGCGGCTTCCTCGTGCCGCTGCTGGGACTGATCGTCTTTCCTTACGCGACCCTGTTCTACGTGCTCGCTTACAGCCCCGTGACCGGGGTGGGCGGTTGGGGCTGGGCGTTCGTCGTCCTCGGTTTCATCCTGGACATCGCCCACTGGGCCGGCGGAGGAGTGACCGGGCGGCAGCGCTACGCCAGCGCATGACACCGCCGGCGGGCTCGGGGACTATCCCAGCTCCGGAGCTCGGTCGTTGTCGGCCTCGAGCTCGCTGAACGCTCCGCGCAGGGCGTCGAGCGACGAGGACACGTCGCCGAGATCCTCGCCGCCGGCCAGGTCCATGGAGTCCATCGACGCTGAGAGTTCCAAGAGCTTGGTGTAGACCTCTGCGACGCCGGCGACACCGGTCTGCAGCTTGCCTGCGAGCTCGGCTCGCCGATGCATCATGCGGCCCTCCGCGTCGGCGATGCTGCCGACGTCGGACCCGAGCCGGTGACGAGCCGCCCGGGAGCGGGCGACTGCATCGTCGAGGGCGTCAATGGCGGCGGCGGTCCGGCGGGCGGTGCCGTACGCCGACTTCGCGGCCACCAGCGCCTCGATGGCGGAGTCGACGAGTGGCCCGGGCAGGTGTCCGGAGCGGAATCGGGTCAGGTCGTCGACGTACCCCTCGAGCGCAGCGACCAGCGCGGCCTGCTGCGTACCTGGCCGCAGACGGATGTCGGCGGTCGGGTCGTCGTCCCAGTCCGACGTCTCCTCGCCCGGCCTCAACGCGCCGATGGCCGCGCCGGCGGCCAGCATGAGGGCGGTGACGCCTACCGCTTCCGCCGCGGGGATCCCGACCGCCCAGGCGATCCCGCCCCCGAACGCCGAGGTCACGAGCAGCCACGGCTCGCGCAGGGACGCGAGGGCCCGGCGGCCGAGTGCTCCGGCCATGGTGGGCGGCGTGTCCGTCATCGTCTCAGTCCTCCCTGACGAGGCGCTCAGAAGTTGGAGAGGACGTCGGTGAACACCTTCGTGATGTTCGCCGGGTCGGTCGCGTCGTAGGCGGCAGCGTTGGACGCCTCGCTGATCGTGCGCAGGGTGGCGAGGTCGGCCCCCTCGCCGTACGCGATGGAGAAGACGCGCAGACCCTCGCCCTCACTGGCCCCCTGGGAGAGCTGACGCACGAGGCCGTCGAGGTCGTTGTCGCGGTTGTACTCGTTGCGGCCGTCGGTCAGCAGGACGACCGCGTTGACGGCATCGGCGTCGAGATCGGAGCTCAGCTCGGCGACCGCAGCCTTGGTGGCGGCATACAGCGGCGTGCCTTGGAGCGGGGTGAGGTTCTTGATCGAGGCCTCGATCTTGGCCCGATTGGTCGTCAAGGGGGCGATGTCGGCGAGCCTCACATGGGTGTCGTTCCCGCTGCCGAGGCCGGTGGTGAAGGCCCAGACGCCGACCTCGTCACGGTCGGAGAACTCCTGCATCGCACCCAGGACCGCCTTCTTGGCGAGCTCGAGCTTCGTCGCGCCGGCGTCGGGCACGTCCTCGCCCATGGAGCCGGACACGTCGAGGAGAAGCAGGACGTGGGCCTTCTTCCGGACCTCGGTCCAGGTGGTGCGGACCTTGTCGAGCACGGTCGGCGACGGTGGGCTCAGAACCAGCGCGGGGCCGCGCGGGTCGAGATTCGGATCGGACTCGATCGCGCTGCCGGCCTTGCCGTCGAAGGTGCGGAACCCGGCGTCGGTGAACCTCTTCTGCGAGGCCGCCGACTGCAGGAAGGATCTGAAGTCGGCCGCCGCGGCCTTCTGCGCGTCGCTCACCCAAGGCCCGTCGAGGATGACGAACGGACTGTCGGAGACGAGCGTGCCCTCGGTCGGGAAGATCCCGACGAGCGGGACGCGCGGAGCCTTGTGCTTGCCCAGCGTCTTGGTGTTGCCGGTCGGGTTGCCGAGGTTGTAGTCGACGACCGACTTCTCCTCCACAGCGACAGCGGAGACGTAGCCGAGCCCGGCGCCGGCGTCCTCGGCCCGCTGGAGCGCGCTCAAGTAGGTCAGCGTGGTGTCGCCGTAGTGGACGACTGCGTGCTCCGAGCCGGCCACGACCTTGCGGACCGCCGGGTTGGACAGGTCCGCCACGGTCAGGTCCGACGAACGACCCGTCGCGGCGATGAAGGCACCGATCGTGGCAGCGAGCCCGGAAGTGGAGATGTTCGGGTTCGTCTTGCCGAGCTTGAACGTGCCCCATTCGGGATGCCCGACCGACGCCCAGCCGCCCGGAGCCGCCGCGAGCCGGGAGATGTCGGCCCAGCCGATCTGCTTCTTCGGATAGCCGAGCGCCTGCGCCATCGGCTTCGGCATCGCGAGCACCAACGGGGTCGAGACGATCGACTCGGACTTGTCCGGGACGACGTCGGGCTTGTCCGCGGCGGTGAGGTCGTTGCGCAGGAGGCTGACCCACGTGGAGGCGGCGGGGGTCCAGACCGTCGGCTGCGCGCCGTACGCCTTCGTGTCCCACTCGCCGGCCAGCTGGGCCTCCGCCGTGCCGGAGGCCACCGTGTTGACCCGCACGTCGACGCAGGTGCCGTCGACCGAGGCGCCGGAGCGCTCGTAGGTGTCGGCCAGGTCGGAGAGGATCGCCGCCTTCTCGCTCGAGGCGGCGACGACGACGCTGGTGCAGCCGGTGCGGTGCTGGGTGGAGGGGCTTGCAGACGCTCCAGGCTTCGAGGCCAGGCTGTCGTCGCCGCCCCCGGTCGCGATCTTGAGACCGACGACCGCGATGACGCCGACGACGCCAGCGGCGATGAGGGGCATGGCCTTGGCCACGGTGCTCTCCTGTTCGGCTGGACGGGACCCGCCAGGCCGGGTCGAGGTGGTGACGGGGTGACGGGTTCCGTCGCGCGCCATCATCGCCCCTCGGGGTGGCAACCGCCGATCGTTTGCCTCAAACGGCTCCACGCGTGTCTGAGGAGCGCGACCTAGCATGACCGGGTGCCCCTGCCTCCGTACACGTTCGCTGCCGCTGTCGGATCCTGGGCCTTCAACCCCGTGGTCGCGCTCGCGCTGGGGCTCCTGGCCGCCCTCTATCTCCTCGGCGTACGCCGTGCCCGCCGGCGCGGTGGCTGGCCCTGGTGGCGCGTCGCGTGCTTCGTCGTGCTCGGCCTCGGCGGCGTGGCGGTGTGCACGATGTCGTCGCTCGCCGTCTACGACCACGAGCACCTGTGGGCCCTCGCCGTGCAGCTGACCCTGCTTCTGGCGCTCGTGCCGGTCGCCCTCGCGCTCGGCGACCCGGTGGGCCTCGCACGCTCCGCACTCAGCGAGCACGGGGCCCGCCGGCTGGACCGCGCCCTCACCGGGCCGTTCGTCCGCGTCCTGACGTTCCCTCTGCTGGCCGGGCTGCTCGCGACCGCGTTCATGGTGACGGCCTTCTTCAGCCCGCTGCTGCTGGACGGGCTGCGCCATCCGGCCGTCATGGACGGTCTCTACCTGGCTGCCCTGCTCATCGGACTCCTCGCCGCGCTCCCCATGCTCGGCGCCGAACTGCTCCCCGCATGGTGCACCGACCCCTTCAAGCTGCTCTTCGCGTTCGTCGACGGTCTCTTCGACGCGTTGCCCGGCGTGCTCGTCATGACGACGGGTCAGCGCCTCGCCGGAGTGTGGTTCGCAGGCAGGCCGGACGATCCGAACTGGGACGTGCACGCCGCCGGTGCGCTGATGCTGACCCTGAGCGAGCTCGTCGCCCTGCCCCTCTTCTTCATCGTGTTCTTCCGGTGGGCCATCCGCGAGGGCGCCCTCGACCGCAAGCCGGCCGTCACCCGCAAGCCGCCCGTCGCCCGCGCCGACGCTCCGCCGGCGGAGCCGGAGCTCATGCAGCCGTGGTGGGAGACCGAGGGCTTCGGCCGCCGCAACCGACCCTTCCGGTGAGCCTGCTGTCAACGAGCGCAAACACCCGTCTCGGGTGAGCCGACGTTCTCACCGGGCCCCGAGATTGGTGGCGTGAGGTCCAGAGGATCGACGCGACTGCGGGTCCGACCCGTCGCGTTGAACGCGGCGACGGCGTGGCTGTTCATCGTCGGCTCGGCCTGCTTCGTGCTCGGCTCGGTGCCCGGCTACGTGTCGCTGGTCGGCCCGACCGCCGACGGGATCACCTTCTTCGTCGGGTCGATCTTCTTCACGCTCGCCTCCTTCGCCCAGCTGGTCCAAGCGCAGTCACCCGCCATGACCAGTGTCGACGAGCGGCGCCAGCACGTCCGGGCGCCGGTCCGGCTGGCGGCCTGGCTTCCTCACGACCGGAACTGGCTGGCCGCCGCGACCCAGTTCCCCGGGACGCTCTTCTTCAACGTGACCACCTTCGCCGCGCTCCACGCGAGCCTGGACGTCGCCGAGCAGGACCATCAGGTGTGGCGTCCGGACTTCTTCGGCTCGATCCTCTTCCTGGTGGCGAGCGCGTTCGCGCTCGCCGCTCTTGGCGGCGCAGCGCTGACATGGGCGGCGAGGTCGTTGCCCTGGCGCATCGCCTGGCTGAACATGGTCGGCTCGGTCCTCTTCATGGCCTCGGCGCTGGGCAGCTATGTGCTGCCGGACGGAGAGCTCGTCAGCGAGACCGTCGACGTCGTCGGCACGGGGCTCGGCGCGGCCTGCTTCCTCTGGGGCGCGGCGCTCATGCTGCCCGCGTGGCGGGAGGCGGTCGTGCGCACCCGGATCAGCGACGCCTGAGGCGGAGGCTCACGAAGGTACGGCGGCACAGGCCCTCAGGCGTGGACACTCACCGGGAACGTCGCGATCCACGCGAGGTTCACGACCAGGACGAGGCACCCCGCGACGATCAGGGTCCACCGCAGGCGACGGTGCTTCAGCTTGGTGCTGACCCCGGCGAAGAAGAGCACCACCGCATAGAGCACCACCGTGAGCACGTAGTTGCTCGAGCGCTGGATGTCGCGCTGGACCGCGGCCGACGACGCACCAGCCGCGGCGTCCGGGCGGTCGGCCTGATGGCGGGAGGCCAGCTGGTAGTCCTTCATCGCGAACGGAGTGGGCGGCGCGCCCGTGGTGTGCAGCGGGTCGGTCGCGATCCAGGCGTCGAAGGCCGGCTTGAACTCAGGCCGGAAGCGCTGCACGTAGAAGTCGGCGGCCTTGGTGTCTCTGCGCTGGCTCGCGTCCGCCCACGCGATGAAGGTGGCCACGTCGATCTGGGTCTGTGCGTTCGCCAGGCCCTGCGCGCGGGCCGCCTCGATCCGGATCGCGTTGGTCCGGCCGGCGGCCTTGGCCTGCTCGCCGTTCCAGCGAGTGGCCTGATAGCTGCTCCACGACGTCCCGAGGGCCGCCACGACGAGCAGCACCGTCACCAGGACCTCCTGCCAGTCGCGTGCCCGATGGGGCGCGTCAGGCACGGCCACGCCCATCACACGGCGGCGAGACCTTGACGCCGGCAGCGGCGGCCTGGGCGTCGATGATGCGGATCGTGCGCTGCATGGCGGTCGGCTGCAGCCGGCCGACGCCCGACCCGTGCGGGTGGTTGAAGAACACGAGCAGAAGCATCAGCAGCGTCACCACGATCGTCACGCTTCCCATGAGCATCCCCTGCGTCATGGCCCGCTCGGCCGGGTCCGCGAAGAACAGCATGTAGGCGAAGATCACGGCGCAGATCACGAACAGCACGATCCAGAGCGGTCCGGGCACGATGCCCTGGGCACCGTGGACGCGGTCGATCCGGGCCTGCTCGCGGTTGCTCGTCTGCTCCATCCAGCGGTCGTACGCCGACTGCTCGGTCGCCGAGGCCGGGTGGACCGCCGCGATGGTGTGGTACATGGCGACGCCCCACGGGTTGACCTGGTCGCCGAGCGTGCCCGCGTTCAGCGCGTCCCACTCGGGTCCCTCGACGGACCGGGCGTAGCAGATCAGCTCACCGGTCAGCTCCGCCGCCGGCGGCAGGAACTGGGCCGTCTGCACCTGCTGCGCCACGATGGTCGCCTCGGTCTCGGCGCCGGTGCGCGTCTGGTCGAACGACGTGAACGCCAGGAAGACGAGGAAGCCGAGCAGCACGGAGAACCCCGTGGCCAGCACCCCGAAGACGCCGGAGGCGCGGTCGCCGTCGCTGAAGTAGCTGCCCTCGGGCGCCCTGCGCCGCACGAGGAGCATCAGGGTCACCGTCACCGTCGTGACCCCGATCAGCACGAGCGCACCCCAGACGAGGTTCACGGACGGGACAGTAGGGGCGCCGGCAGGCAGCGGCCATCCCACGAACTGGGTGACGCGCGGCGCATGATCAGATGGAGGGCGCTCACCCCCCACCGCCTTCGAAGGAGACCGGAGTGTCCAGGTCGTTCCGCCTGACCGCGGCCGCGCTCACCGCCGCCGGCCTGTTGGCCGCGCTCGGCGGCGCAGCCGGAGCCGCGAGGCCCGCCGACGACGCTCGACTCGCTGTCCCCGTCCCTGTCTCCGTCCCCGTCCCTGTCTCCGTCCCCGTCACCGCGGCGGCGCCACGCACGGCGGCGGCGCCACGCACCGCGGAGAGCGTGCTCGCGGCCATGACGCTGCGGCAGCGGGTCGGCCAGCTCTTCATGGTCGGCACGCCCGCGACCTCCGCCAGCCCGGCGACCCTGGCCGCGATCAGCACCCGGCACGTCGGGAACGTGATGCTGACGGGCCGCAGCTACGGCGGCATCGCGAGGACGGCCAGGGTGACCTCTCGGCTGCAGGCGCGGAGCACCGCGGCGGCCACGGGCGGGGTCCGTCTGCTGGTCGCGACCGACCAGGAGGGCGGGATGGTCCAGGTCCTCAACGGGCCCGGCTTCTCCGACATGCCCTCAGCCCTCCAGCAGGGCCGTTTGACTCCCATCCGGCTGCAACACCGGGCCGCCGCGTGGGCCCAGCAGCTGGCCAAGGCGGGCGTGAACATGAACCTCGCACCGGTCGAGGACACCGTGCCCAGCCCTGCCGCGGCAAGGAACAACCCGCCGATCGGGCGCTATCACCGCGAGTTCGGCTACCGGGTCAGGGTCGTGGCCACCCACGGTCGCGCCGTCATGATCGGGATGTCCCGGCATGGCGTCGCGCCCACCATCAAGCACTTCCCCGGGCTGGGACGGGTGCACGCCAACACCGACACCTCCGCCGGCGTGACGGACAACGTCACGACCCGGCACGACGCCTACCTCACGCCGTTCACGACCTCGATCGATGCCGGCGCACCGGTCGTGATGATGTCGACCGCCTACTACCACCGCATCGATCCGCGGCACCCGGCGGCGTTCTCCCCGACCATCATCCGGGGCATGCTGCGCGGCGACCTCCGGTTCCGAGGCGTGGTGATCTCCGACGACCTCGCCAATGCCCGCCAGACCTCACGGTGGTCGCCCGGCACCCGCGCGTTGACGTTCCTGAACGCCGGCGGTGACCTGGTCCTGACCGTCAGCCCGCGGACGCTGCCTGCGATGTACGACGCCGTCCTCGCTCGGGCCCAGCACGATGCGGCGTACCGCGCCAAGGTGGATGCGTCCGCGCTGCGCGTCCTCCAACTCAAGCAGGCCCGGGGACTCCTGTGAGAGGTCAGCCTGCGGCCGCCGTGCCGCCCTCTCGGGTCTTTACCTGATTTGGTCGATGCCCCGAGGTTCGGCCCCCTGCGTAGTCTCAGACGTCGGCTCGGCGTCAGGGGTGCCCCATGCGGAAGCGTTCTGCTCTGGTCTGCGCGTTCATCGTCCTCCTCTCGCTCGGGGCGTCCATCTCCCCGGCCGCAGGCGACGACGACAGCGATCTGCGAACACCGTTCGTCACGCAGAAGACGCCGCCGAACTCGCCCTCGGCCTACGAGTGCACCGCAACGGGCGACCCCGCCGCGAACGTCCGCCTCGACTGCGACGACCCCTATCCCAACAACGAGCCGAACGTGGCCGTCGACCCGACGGACCCGCACCACATGGTGGTCAGCTCGAACGACTACGGCTCGTGCTGCGACCAGTACTACACGACCTTCGACGCGGGGCGGACGTGGAGCACCGGCAACATGTCGACCCGCGGACCGGGCGTCACCGGCAGCGACCCGATCACGGTCTTCGACCCCAAGCACCACACGGCCGTCCATCTCTCGCTCAACTACCACGCCACCTCCGGCATCCCCACGGTCAACGGCGATGTCGTCTCCTCGGTCTCCACTGACGGAGGTCTCACCTGGCAGACGCCGACCGTGGTCGGTCATGGCCGCGGTGCCCATTTCTTCGGCGACAAGGAGGACGCGACCGTCGACACCGACGCGACGTCGCCGTTCTACGGCCGGATCTACGTCACCTGGACGGGCTTCACCGGCAACGCGAAGGTGTCTACGTCGTCGCCGATCATGATGGCCTCCAGCGACGACGGAGGGACGACGTGGTCGGCTCCAGCGGCGATCTCCGGGAGCAACCCCACCTACTGCACCTACCAGACCGCCGGGCCGGCCGGTGTCTGCGACGAGGACCAGGGCTCGGCTCCTCGCGTGGGCCCGGGCGGCGTCCTGTACGTCGCCTTCATGAACAGCCAGAACAGCGCTGCGTGGGAGCCGGGAGAGAAGTTCGAGGATCAGTACATGGTCGTCACCTCACGCGACGGCGGGCGCACCTTCAGCGCACCCGTCCACGTCGTCGACCTGGAGGACGGCACGCTCGACTACCCGCTCAACGTCGACGGCCGGCAGACGCTCACGGGCTTCCAGATGCGCGTGTGGGGCGCGGGCACGCTCGCGGTGAGCCCGACCTCCGGGCGTCTCTACCTCACCTACTCGGACAACAGCGCCGGTGTGCACGACGTCGCGAACCCCGTCACCAAGTCCGAGGTCTTCATCGTCAGCTCGCCCGACGGCATCACGTGGTCGGCCCCCTCGATGGTCGACCCGGCCTCGCCCGAGTCCTGGTTCCCGTGGGTCGACGTCGCCCCCGATGGCACGGTGGGAGTCCTCTTCAACGACCGCCGGCCCGGCGACACCTACGTCGCGACGCTGGCGCAGGGCGCGCCGGGCAGCTTCACCAGCACCGTGGTGAGCGGAGCCCTCTCGCACCCGAACGAGTCGGCGTTCTTCCAGGCAGGGATCCCGGCGTGCCCGATGTGCACGAGGTTCCACGGCGACTATCTCGGCCTCGACTACGGGTCCGACGGCGTCGCCAATGTCGCCTGGACGGACATGCGCGACACCACGCCCGGCATCACCGGCTACCAGCAGTTCATCTACTTCGCGAGGCGCTGAGCGGGTCGGTGCCATCGCGGCCGAACGGGGGTGGCGTCGCCGTCCCCCGCCGCGCGGTCCAGGCCGGTCTCGGGGCGTCGGGCGACCCATCGCGCATAGCGCTCCGTCATCGGCCGAGCGGTCAGACCGTGGGCGTAGACCGACAGCCCCACCGTGAGGGCGACCGCCAGCAGCATCGTCCTCTCGCCGTCGAGCTGGGTGTCGTCGAGCAGGATCACCCCGAAGACGATCGACGCGAGTCCGCGCGGCCCGAACCATCCGAGCAGCCCCAGCGTGGGAGGACGGCTCTGCGTGCCCAGCATCGCCAGGGCCACCGGCAGGATCCGGACGAGGGTGAGGCTGAGCACGGCGTACGCCAGCAGCCGCCAACTGAGGTGGCTCAGTGCCTGGTCGAGGATGACGGTCCCGAAGACGATGAAGGTCACCCCATTGAGCAGCTCGGAGGCCTCCTCGACGAGCTGGGTGACCTCCGCATCGCGGTCGCGGTGCTGCCAGGCGAAGACGAGCCCCGCGGTGAAGGCGGCGATGAAGATGCTCCCTCCGAGTGCGGCCGCGCCGCCGGCTGCGGCCCCGGCGGTCGCAGCCGGCAGGACGCGCAGCCAACCGGCATCGCGCCGCTCCGGCCGCGACGCCGTGCGCAGCGCCAACACGCCGAGGACTCCCGCGACCACCCCGGCGAGCAGCCCGAACCCCAGCTGCTCCCCCACGATGCGGAGTGCATGGCGGCCGGACATGGCGCCTTCGTCAGCCTCGGCGAACCCGATCGCGATCAGGAAGAGAGGGACGCAGAGCCCGTCGTTCAACCCGCTCTCGATGTTGAGCCCTTGCCGGACCCGCGCGGGAAGGCGCTCGTCGGTCACCACGGCCTGCCCCAGTGCGGCGTCGGTGCAGGCCAGCATGATGGCCAGGATCAGCGCTTCGACGAGGGTGAGCCCGGGCAGGACCAGCAGTCCCGCAACGGCGCCCGCGACGATCGTCATCGGAAGCCCGAGCCCGAGCAGGCGGAGCGGCACCGTCGCTCCACGTCGAAGAGCGCCGGGCGAGATCCGGCTGGCGTCGTAGAAGAGGACGAGCACGAGGGTCGCCTCAGCGAGGAGCTTGACCGCCTCGCCATGCACATGGAGGTCGAGCACACCGAGCACCGGCCCCGCCACCAGCCCGGCCGTCGTGAAGAACATCGCGGCCGACACGTTCACCGCGCTCAGCGGGCGGACCCACACGGCATAGGCGAGCAGGATCACCGCGACCACTGCGAGGGCCCAGCTCATGGCCGCTCCGTTCGTCTCCCTACACCGAGCCTGGCGAGTCGAGGACGAGCATCGAGTCACCCGCTACGGGTGAAACTGAGCCCCACTCCCGGGGCGCAGACACGCTCACGCGGCACAGAGGGGACCCCGACAGGACGTGAAGCACACATGTCGCTGTCGAACTTGGGTCACGCGGATGCCAGAATCGAGCGATGGGATCGTCATGTCGCTCGCCGGAACGCGTCTCCGCGTTCCTCAGCGAGCACGTCGCACCGCGGCGACGCTGGCGACTCCTGCGGCAGCGAACGAGGCCGCTGCTCATCGGCGAGCTTCTCATCATCGTCGCGCTGGTGGTGGTCTATGACCGGCTCAGGTCCCTGGCCGAGGTTCGTGTGCCGTTCGCCGTCGAGCACGGGTGGGCGATCCTGCACGACGAGATGTCGCTCCACCTGCGCATCGAGGACGGCCTCAACACCTGGCTCGCCGGGCAGGCACTGCTCCGCGAGCTGTGCGCCGACTACTACCAGTTCATGCATGAGACGGTTGCGCTGAGCGTGCTCGCCATCTGCTACGTCAAACGCCCGAAGGTCTATCGGCCCGCCCGCAACGCGATCGTGCTCACGAACGTCATCGGGCTCGTGGTCTACGCGCTCTACCCGGTCGCACCGCCACGGCTGCTGCCCGGCTCCGGGTTCGTCGACCTCGTCGCTCGAGCCGGCTACGGGGCCAGCCACGGCGCGATCACCGCGGACCAGTACGGCGCGATGCCGTCGCTGCACCTGGCCTGGGCGACCTGGGCCGCGCTGACGGTTTTCGCCATGACCCGCCGCCGCTGGCTGCATGCGTTGATGGTCGTACATGTCGGGCTGACCGGTTTCATCGTCATCGCCACCGGCAATCACTACGTCTTCGACGTGCTGGTCGGGATGGCACTCGGGATCGCCTCGGCTCTGGCGACCGGTCTGCTCATGCGGCGCACCGCGGAGCCTCTCGCCGAGCTCGCGTGAGCGGCTGCTCCTCAGCAGACCTCGGTCAGGAGAAGGCCAGCACCAGGGCTGCGAGGACCGCGAGCAGGCTGAGGATCAGGATGAGTCCGGGAAGCTCGGCGTCGGGCTGCGACGACGCAGCCTTGCTGTAGTGCTCGATGTCGGCGGTCATGATCCCACCGTCCCCAGCGCTTCCGGGTGCTGAAACGCCCGCCACGCTGATTTGGCCCATGAGGGTGGTCCTGCTGCGGGGCAGTCCTCACCCCCAGGGGTGGCCCTCGAGCTGTCTGGTTCGATTGAGAAGGCCCACGGGTACCGTCCGCTCAGCCGATCCGAAAGACCTGCTGATGTCCTCTGCCAACGTCGGGCCCGCGTGGGCCAGCCGACGCCTGCCGCACGCGCCGACCGCCTCCCCACTGGCCCGGCACGCGCTGCGCTCCTATCTGGGCAGCCTGGGTGCCGCCTCCGATGCCATCGCCGATGCCGAGCTCGTGCTCGGTGAGCTCGTCGCCAACGCCGTCATGCATGGTGAGCCCGACGCCGACGGGATGTTCGAGGCCGCCTGGCGAGCCTTCGACGACACCATCCAGATCAGCGTCCACGACGAGGGCCACGTGAAGGGTCTGACGCCACGCCATGCGTCGCCCACCGCCTTGAGCGGCCGAGGGCTCGAGATCGTCGCGCACGTGTGCGACCGGTGGTGGTGCACCGTCGAGGACGGCACCAGGGTCTCCGCCGAGCTCAGCCTCCTGGCCACGGGCTGACGGCGCGGCCCCGGCCTCGCGTCGTACCCATGTCTCGATCCACCCGTACCGGGTGAGGCCGCCGCGCGTTCGATCGTCCGAAGGTGGAGCCCCCCGCCCACCAAGGAGCCCTGCCATGACCGATGAGACCGCCGACCTCGAGGTGAACGCCGCTGTCGTCTCGGACGGCGCCTACACGCTGCTCGTCGCAGACTTCTCCGACACCGACATCGCGTGGGAGGCCTACGAGGCCCTGAAGTCGGTCGAGGACGGCCGCACCGTCGCGATCGAGGGAGTCATCGTGGTGCGTCGGTCCGAGGACGGCAAGCTGGAGGTGCAGAAGGCGACCGACCACAGCACCCGGTCCGGTCTCAGGTGGGGCGTGGTCGGCGGCATCGCGCTCGGGGTGGTCTTCCCGCCGTCGATCCTCGGCAGCGCGGTCGTGGCGGGATCCGCGGGCGCGCTGGTGGGCAAGCTTCGTCAGCGCCACCACCACAGCGAGCTCGAGCAGCAGCTCGAGAGCGCGATCCCCGTCGGTCACTCGGGCCTCGTCGCCCTGGTCTCCGACCCGGGGGCCGTCAGGATCCAGAAGGCGCTCGCGCGGGCGGACGCGATCGTCACCTCGGCCATCGACAAGGTCGAGGCCGACGACATCAAGGCGGCCGCGAAGGAGGCCGACGAGGCCGACGCCTGACGCGCTGCGTGCCTACTGACCGAGCGACCCGACCGCGAAGGCCACCAGGACCAGCGAGGTGAGCAGGGCCGCCGTGGCCTCGATCCCCATGAGCATCTTGGCTCGGCTGCTGAGCGGCATCGTGTCGGTCGGGCTGAAGGCGCTCGAGTTGGTCAACGACAGGTACGCGTAGTCGACGAAGATCGGGATCCAGTCCGCGATCTCGCTCGACGACCTGCTCACCTCGACCACCGTGTCGCGGTTCTCGTCCTGAGAGAAGCGCCAGTCGGCGGCCGGCATCTCCGATCGGTCCTTGCGCCGCCGAGCGACAGGGCCACCTCGGTCCAGCTCCCAGAACAGCAGTCCGAACCCGATGACGTTCGTGAGCCAGATCTGCATCGCGGCGACCAGCAGCTTGTCGCCCTTCGTGCTGGCCAGCTCGGACATCAGGATGCCGAGGGAGGTCAGGTTGGCCACGATCACGATCACGGCGAGGCCGATCGAGAGCCACCTCGACCACTGGGTCTCACGTGTCATCCGCCGCGGGTTGGTCGCGATCAGCGCCACCAGGAGGAGAACCTCGGCGGCGGGGATGACCAGCCGGTTCGTCGGCAGCAGCGAGCTCGGCAGGAGGGCGTAGACGACGATCGCGACCACCACCGCGATGGCCGGCGGAAGCCTGTTCTCGCCGTCCGGCGATCGACGGCCGGCGCCATCCTGGGAGCGAGGGCCGTCCTGGGAGCGAGGGCCGTCCTGGGAGCGAGGTCGCGAGGGCACGGGGCCAGCCAAACACCTCACCAGCATGTCCGCACGGCGACGCCCCGTGCGACAGTGGTCAGGTTGCCGTGAGGTGGGTCGCGTCAGACTCGCTCCGACCGAGCTTGCGAAGGGAGCACGATGCGCCGGTTGGCACGATCCACGACGGGTGCTCGAGCGGTCGCCATGCTCGTGACGGCGGTGCTCTCCCTCGCTCTGACCTCGTGCGACAACGGGGGCGGGCCGGCAGCTGGCTCTGCGGGCTCTCCGGCCGAGACACCGACCGGGAAGCCCACGGCGGCGCCGTCGACCGCCGCGGTGGTCGGCGACTCCGCTCCGTCGACGTCCGCGGTGCCCCCGCCGTTCCGCCATCCCATCCCCGGGATGCCTCCGCTCGTGGGTCACGGCGTGTACGCCGCCGCCCGGGCCGGGTCGATCCAGCCCTCCCTGCGGGGTCAGCCTCAGTTGCTCTACGTGCCCGACAGCGAGCCCAACGGGCACACGACGGTGATCTCGCAACGGACCCACCGCATCGTCCGAGTGCTGCCCACCGGCGATCTCGACCAGCACGTCACGCCGTCGTGGGACCTGAAGACCCTCTACGTCGAGGCCAGCACGTCGAACCACCTGGCGAAGATCGACCCCGCCACCGGTCGCATGACCGGGACCGTCGCGACCAACCGGCCCTACAACCTCTACTTCGTCCCCAACGGCCGCCAGGCGATCGTGATGGACGAGGAGCACGACGAGATCGTGTTCAGCAACCCGCACACGTTCGCTCGCCAGCAGGTGGTGTCAGACCCCACCTGCAGCGGACCGAACCACGCCGACTTCTCGGCCAACGGCCGCTACTTCATCGTGAGCTGCGAGTTCTCGGGCGCTCTCCTCAAGGTGTCGACGCTGGGCCACAAGGTCATCGGCCGCATCCGGCTCCCGATGATGTCGATGCCGCAGGATGTGCGCCTCGCCCCCGACGGGCGCAGCTTCTTCGTCGCCGACATGGGCCGCGACAAGCTGCTCCAGCTGGGCTGGCGCCGCTTCCGCATCCAGCATGCCTACCCGACGTTGGCCATGCCGCACGGCATCTACTTCAGCCGCGACCAGCGGGTGCTCTACCTCTCGGCTCGCAAGGCCGGCGCGGTGGAGGTCTTCGACCTCGCCCGCCATCGGTTCACCCACATCTGGCGCATCCCCGGCGGCGGGTCCCCCGACATGGGCGGGCTCTCCGCCGACGGACGCACGCTCTGGCTCTCGGGGCGCTACGACGGCGTCGTCTACGCCTTCGACACCCGCACGGGCAGGGTGACCGCCAAGATCAAGGTCCCCGGGGGCAGCCCGCACGGGCTCCTCGTCTGGCCGCAGCCGGGGCGCTACTCGCTCGGGCACACGGGGCTCATGCGATGACGGATCGTCGCCTCGCGCGGGCGCTACCGGCCATCGCCGCTGCCCTGTTCGCGCTCGGGGCGTGCTCGAGCACGCCCGCTCCGCAGCAGCGCGGCGTCTCTGCCGCCTCCCCGTCGCAGTCCTCACCGTCCTCGAGCAACTCCTCGACCGGCTCACCCAGCGGCTCACCCAGCGCGCCGGCCGCTGCCCGGATTCGCGTGCGACCAGCCGGCTTCCGGCTCCCGACGCCGCTTGGCCGTGAGGCCGTGTCGAGCGACGGCTGCACCGCCGTCGTCGCCGGCGGGCTGGTCGCCGGTGACGCGTCGACCGCTGCCGCCTCCCGCATCGACCTGCGCACCGGTCACGTCAGCCCGCTGCCGTCGCTGCCCGTGCCGGTCCACGACACCGCCGGCAGCCTGGCTGGCCGTCCGCTCGTCATCGGCGGAGGCAACGCTGCCGAGCAGAGCGTCGTCCAGGCATGGGACGGCCGCGGCTGGCAGGTCGTGGGGCATCTGCCCCAGGCGCGGTCGGACCTGGTCGCCGCCGACGTCGTCGGCCACGTCGTCGTCGCCGGTGGGTACGACGGCAGCCGGCCCGCCGAACCGGACGTGCTCAGCTCCGCCGACGGTCGCACCTGGAAGGTCGTCGGCAGGCTGCCCGTCCCCGTCCGCTACCCGGCGAGCACAGTCGTCGACGACACGATGTGGCTCTTCGGGGGCGAGTCGAGCGGTGCCTCCCGGAACGCCATCCAGCGGATCGATGCCTCCGGGCACGTGCAACTGGTCGGGCGGCTTCCCACTCTGCTCGGCCATGCCGTCGCCGTTCCCTTCGGCACGCGCATCCTCATCGCCGGCGGCCGCACGTCGGCGGACATCATCACCGATCGGATGTGGTGGTTCGACACCCGCACGGGGAGGATCACCGCCGCTGGGAGGCTTCCGTCCCCACTGGCGGACTCGGCCGTCGCTCGTTGCGGAGATGCCGACTATCTGCTCGGCGGAGAGACTCCGCATGTCACCGACCGGGTCCTGCGGGTCACGTACCGCTGAGCCGGTCGCCGGGCGCCGTACGCTGGCGATGTGAGTGGCTCTCCCGCCCTCTCCCGGCGGAGTGCGCTGGCGCTTGCGATCGCGGGCGCCTCGGCTGCGTGCAGCGGCCGACAGCAGTCGCCCGCGTCTGGTCCAGCTTCCGACACCGCATCCACCCCGCCGACCCCGCCCGCCCCGTCGCCGACCGGGTCAGCCGCACCGAGCATGCCATCGCTGCCCGCCGTGACCCCGTGGCGCCCGGGCGCGGGCGAGCAGGTGCCGGAGGCGAAGCTGGCCGCCGTACGCCGAATCGAGCAGCTCGGCGACGACGCGACCCACCGGGTCGAGGTGATCGACGCGCAGTATGGCGGGCTGCTCAGCAGCACGGCCAGCGTGCTGGTGGTGTGCCGCAGCTTCACCAGCCGAGCCGACCGCATCGTGGAGGACGGCCACACCTTCGACGTCCGGCTCTCGCTGACCGGTGGGCGGTGGCGCGTGACCGCCGTGCACCCGAGCCGTCCGGGACGACCCACCGCGCACCCGAGCGCGGCGGTGCGGCACGTCCTGGCCAGCTCACGGATCGACCTCCCGCCGGCGGCCCGCACCGACGTGGCGTCCGGCCTCGTGCACGACGATGTGCTCGAGGCGATGCTGACCCTGGCACGGCGGTGGCCCCTCGGCGTGAGCGTCATCCGCAGCGGGCATCCGATCGACGTCTTCGGCACCGACCGGCCGAGCGATCACCCGCAGGGCCGGGCCTTCGACACCTGGCGGATCGGCGACCACCCGGTGGTCCGCCCGGCGACTTCCCGCGCGCTGGTCAGCGCCTACATGGAGGCAGTGGCCGCGGCCGGCTCGTACAACGTCGGCGGGCCGGTCCTGCTCGGCGCAGCGCCGCAGTTCTTCAGTGACCGCACCCACCACGACCACGTGCACGCCGGATTCACCGCGTGAGTCGCATGCGATTCGGCCCACGTCGGCATCGGGACCGACCCATCCGGGGCGAGCACCTCCGGAGCAGCCGGTATCTCACAGTCGGGCCGCGAGATACCGGGCGGCGTCGAACTCGGTGTCCCCGTGCATCTCGTCCTCCTCGCCCACATGCATGCGAGGGTGCCCGGGTCAGCGGAAGGCGGACTGGCCGGTCATCGCCTGACCGACCACGAGGGTGTGCATCTCCACGGTGCCCTCGTAGGTCAGGACCGACTCGAGGTTGTTGGCGTGCCGGATCACCGGATACTCCAGCGAGATGCCGTTGGCGCCCAGGATGGTCCGCGCCGTCCGACAGATCTCGATCGCCTCGCGCACGTTGTTCAGCTTGCCCAGGCTCACCTGCTCCGGACGGAGCCGACCGGCGTCCTTACGGCGACCCAGATGCAGCGCGAGGAGCACGCCCTTGGTGTACTCCAGGTTCATGTCCACCAGCTTCTGCTGAGTCAGCTGGAAGCCCGAGATCGGCCTGCCGAACTGGATGCGCTGGTTGGCGTAGTCCAGCGCCGCGGCCAGCGACGAGCGGGCCGCGCCCATCGCACCCCACACGATCCCGTAGCGGGCCTCGTTCAGGCACGACAGCGGCCCCTTCAGACCCCGGACGTCAGGAAACGCCGCCGACTCCGGCAGCCGCACCCCGTCGAGCACGATCTCGCCGGTCACCGATGCCCGCAGCGACAGCTTGTGCTTGATCTCGGGCGCCGAGAACCCCTGCGTGTCGGTGGGAACGACGAAGCCGCGCACCCCCTCATCAGTCTGCGCCCACACCACCGCGACATCCGCGATCGGGGCGTTGGTGATCCACATCTTGCGGCCGTCCAGCACCCAGTCCGAGCCATCCCGGCGCGCCCGGGTCCGCATGCTGCCCGGATCCGACCCGGCGTCGGGCTCGGTCAGACCGAAGCAGCCGATCGCCTCGCCCGCGGCCATCCGCGGAAGCCACTGGTTCTTCTGCTCCTCGCTCCCCCACCGCCAGATCGCGAACATCGCCAGCGACCCCTGCACCGAGACCAGCGACCGGATCCCGGAGTCGGAGGCCTCCAGCTCCAGACACGCCAGCCCGTAGTCGGTCGCCGACATGCCCGCACACCCGTAGCCCTCCAGGTGCATGCCGAGCAGACCCAGCGCGCCCAGCTCCTTGGCCAGGCCCCGGACGTCGTCGATGGTGCCGCGCTCGAACCAGTCGGCCACATACGGGTCGACCCGCTCGTCGCACAGCTGCCGGACCGAGGCGCGCACCGCCTTCTCGTCATCACTCAGCAGGTCGTCGATCCCGGCCGGGTCCAACGGCTCGAACGGCGGAAGGGTGTGCTGCGTGCTCATGGGCTTGTCTCCTCTGTCAGGCATGGGGTCGGTCACTGGGTCAACCACTGGCGGATGTCGTCGTTGTGCTCTCCGAGGCGCGGCGGTGCCCCATACCCGGAGACGGGGGTCCTGCTGAACGTGATGGGGTTGCGGACCTGTCGCGGTGCATCCGGGCCGACGTCGACGGTCGGGTCCAGACCGAGCCGCTCGGCGAGCGCGAAGGCGTCCGCGACCGACCCCACGGCACCGGCGGGCACCCCGACATCGCCCAGACGCTTGATCCAGGCCTCGACCCCGTCGGAGGCGAGCGCGGCCTCCAGCGAGGGCACCAGCTCGGCACGGTTGGCCACCCGGGCACTGTTGGTCGCGAACCGCTCATCAGTGGCGAGATGCGGCACGCCGAGGGCGGCCGCGAGCTTGCCGAACTGCGCGTCGTTGCCGCAGGCCACCGCCAGGTGACCATCGGCGGCGGCGAGGGTCTCGTACGGCGCGATCGAGGGATGCTGGTTGCCCATCGCGGCAGGTGCGGTGCCAGTCGCCAGGTAGGAGGAGGCCTGGTTGGCCAGCGCGCCGAGCAGGCTGGACAGGAGGTTCACCTCGACATGCTGACCCAGGCCGGTGCTCTCCCGCGACCGCAGCGCCGCCAGCACCCCGATGACCGCGTCCTTGGCGGTCAGGACGTCGACCAGCGCCACCCCGACCTTGGTCGGCTCCCCCGGCTCACCGGTGATGCTCATCAGCCCGCCCACGGCCTGCACCAGGAAGTCATAGCCGGGCAGGTCCTTGCCGCCCTGGCTGCCGAACCCGGTGATCGACGCATAGACCACCCCCGGGTTGGCCGCCGCGACCTGCTCATACCCCAGCCCTCGCCTGTCCAGGCTGCCGGTCCGGTAGTTCTCGAGCAGCACGTCGGCGCGACGGGCCAGCTCGACCGCCAGGGCGAGGTCGCCCTCGTCGCTCAGATCGAGCTCGATCGACTTCTTGCCGCGGTTGGCGCACTCGAAGTAGGAGCTGGAGTTCTCCGTCCACGGCGGACCCCAGTGCCGGGTGTCGTCGCCCGCACCCGGCCGCTCCACCTTGATCACGGTCGCGCCGAGGTCCGCCAGCATGCTGCCCGCCAGCGGCCCCGCGAGGACGCGGCTGAAGTCGGCGACGAGGACGCCGGTCAGGGGGCCGATCATGCCGACACCTCGGCCTGTGCCGTGTGCTGTGTCGGAGCCTGCAGGACGCCGTCGACCCTGCGCGGCACCCGCCACGGGTTGTCCGACTGGAGTGCCGGCGGGAGCCACACGTCGGCTGCCGACTGGTAGGTCACCGGCCGTGTGAACCGGTCCAGAGCGGCCGCCCCGACCGACGTCGCGGCAGGCACCGAGGTCGAGGGCCAGGGCCCGCCGTGCTGCTGGGCCCAGGTGTAGGCGACACCGGTGGGCCAGTCGTTGACCGCGACGCGGCCGACCTTCGCGGCGAGGAGCTCGACGGCGTACGCCGCGTCAGGATCGGCGTCGGGATCGGCGTCGGCGGAGCCCGTCATCACGCTGCCCGCAAGGGAGCCCTGCAGCTGCGCGACGGCGTGGGCGAGCTCCTCCCGGCCGTCGTACTCGACGACGAGGGCGACCGGCCCGAAGCACTCCTCGGTGAGCCGGCTGCCGGCCGTCAGGGCCGAGACCGGAGCCTCGAGGACGACGGCCGGAGCAGACCATCCCTCCGCGGGCCCCTCGACCTCGCCGACGATCCGCGCTCCGGCTCCGCACAGCTCGGCGAGGCCGGCACGGACCGAGGCGGCGATGGGTGCGGTCAGCATGTGCGGCGCCGGGCTCGCGGCTCGGAGCGCGTCCGCGACCCCACGCGCCGCACCGCTGCCCGCAGGCGCGAGCAGCAGCCCCGGCTTGGTGCAGAACTGCCCCGACCCGAGCGTGAAGGAGCCGACGAACCCCGTGGCGATCTGCTCGAGGGACGCCAGCGCGGCCGGCGTGACGATCACCGGGTTGACCGTGCCCATCTCGGCGTAGACGGGGATGACCACCTCCCGGGCGTTCGCGATGCGCCACAGCGCCAGACCGCCCGCCTGCGACCCGGTGAAGGCCACCGCCGCGACATCGGGGTGCTCGACCAGCGCCACCCCGGCCTCGTGGCCCGCGACGAACCCGAACACTCCCTCCGGCGCCCCACACCCCGCGAGCGCGGCCCGCGCCAGCTCGGCCAGGCGGACGCTGAGCAGCGGATGCGCCGGGTGACCCTTGACCACGACCGGGCAGCCGGCCGCGATGGCGGAGCCGGTGTCGTTGCCGAGCACGCTGAAGGCGAACGGGAAGTTGCTCGCGCCGAAGACGGCGACCGGCCCGAGGGGCTGGCTGACCCGGCCCAGCGCCGGGGTCGTCTCGGTGGCGTGGTCGAGGGCGGCGCGCAGGTAGGAGCCCTCGGCCGCCACGTCTCCATAGAAGCGCAGCTGCCCGGCGGCCCGCGCTACCTCGCCAGTCAGCCGGGGCAGCCCCAGACCGGTCTCGGAGTCGGCCAGATCGGCGAGCTCTGCCGCGTTCGCCTCCAGCGCGTCGGCGACCGCGCAGAGCCAGTGGCGCCGCTCGTCCGGGCTCGCGGCCGCCACCGCTGCCGCCGCGGCAGCGGCGCGTCGGACGACGGCGTCGACCTCCTCGAGAGTGCTGGAGGGCACGGTGCCGTTGGAGGCGCCCGACCGCGGGTCGAAGGACTCCAGCATCATCACGACACCCCCTCGACCGCCGCGACCAGCACGTCGAGCGCGTCTGTGAGCAGGTCCTCGCCGATGACCAGCGGAGGCAGGAGGCGGATGACGTTGCCGTAGGTGCCGCAGACCAGCACGAGGACGCCGTCGGCGTGGCACCGAGCCGCGACGGCCTTGGCGATCTCGGGCGCAGGCTCCTTGGTCCCCGGCCGGACGAACTCCAGTGCGAGCATGGCCCCGCGGCCGCGGACGTCGCCCACGACCGAGCCCGTCCCGTCCGAGCCGAGCAGGGCGCGCAGCCGCGGCAGGGCGACGGCCTCGATCCGTCTGGCCTTGCCGACGAGATCCTCGCGCTCGATCGTGTCGAGGGCGCCGAGCGCCGCGGCGCAGGCGACGGGGTTGCCGGCGTAGGTGCCGCCGAGGCCGCCCGCGGGCACCGCGTCCATGATCTCGGCGCGGCCGGTCACGGCGGCGAGCGGAAGTCCGCCGCCCAGCGCCTTCGCGGTGGTGATCAGGTCCGGCACCACACCCTCATGGTCGCAGGCGAACATGTCACCGGTCCGAGCGAGACCTGTCTGGATCTCGTCGGCGATGAACACGACGCCGTGCTCGGCGGCGAACTCCGCGATCCCGCGCAAGTAGCCCGCCGGCGGCACGATGAACCCGCCCTCGCCCTGGATGGGCTCAGCGATGATGGCCGCCACGTTCTGAGCGCCGATCTGCGTGAGCACCGTGTCGCGGAGCATGGCAAGCGCCTCCTCGGCGCTGTTCTCCGGCCCGCTCGCCCAGCGGTAGGGGTAGGGCGAGGGCACCCGGTAGATCTCCGGTGCGAACGGGCCGAACCCGTCCTTGTAGGGCACGTTCTTCGCCGTCATCGTCATCGTGAGCAGCGACCGGCCGTGGTAGGCGTGGCCGAGCACGACCACCGCCGATCGGCCGGTGGCGACGCGAGCGATCTTGACCGCGTTCTCGACCGCCTCGGCCCCCGTGGTGAACAGTGCCGTCTTCTTGGCGTGGTCACCCGGCGTCAGCCGGTTGAGCGCCGCGGCGACGTCGACGAAGCCCTCATACTCGGTCACCAGGAAGCAGGTGTGGGTGAACCGCTCGACCTGCTCGCTGACCCGGCGCGCGACCTCGGGGTCCGCCGCCCCGACGCTGGTCACCGCGATGCCCGAGGCCAGGTCGACGATGTGGTTGCCGTCGACGTCGACGAGGATGCCGCCGCCGGCCCGGTCGATGAAGACGGGCATCGTCATGCCGAGGCCGTCGGCGACCTCGGCGCCACGCTGCTCCTGGAGCTTCTGAGACTTCGGCCCGGGGATCGTCGTGACGAGATGGCGACGCTGCTCGGGCTGCGACATGTCTTCCTCCATGGGACTGCGGTGAGCCCCAACCTAGGAAGAGTCCAGCCCTGATTCTTCGTGCAAGACGACTAAGACAGCCCGATCTTCGGCATTGTGCCGAAACCGCCTACGCGACCCCTCGTCGACGCAGCAGCAGCCAGAGCATCGCGGCCTGGTCGGGGTCGTCGAGATCGACCCCGAGCGCCTCGCGAGCACGGTCGAGGCGGTAGCGCAGCGTGTTGCGGTGGACCCCGAGCTCGCGCGCGGCTCGCTCCCAGTGACCGCGGTGGCGCAGGTACGACACCAGGGCGTCGACCTCCGCCTCCCCTTGCTCGTCGAGGAACCGGTCGATGCGCGCCGGAAGGTCGGCCGCACCCCCGAGGAGCTCGTCCTCCAGCCGCAGGTCGCCGGGCTGCTGCGCGCGCACCACGACGGTCAGCCGCGCTCGCACCCGCGAGATGTCCTCGAGCCGCACCGGCTCGGAGATCGACGCCGTGGCGGTCGGGTCACGGTCCGTGAGGGCACGGCGCAGCTCCTCGAGCCGCGGGTGCGTCGGCGGGAGCAGGAACCAGGCCTCCGTGCGGTCCACCCGGTGCGGAAGGACATCGGGACACCAGCGCTCGACGACCTGGCTGATCGCGTCGCTGTCACGACCACGCGCCACGAGCACCCGGCCTTCACGTCCTGGCACGGGCAGCTCCATCACCGCGGCGAGCTGTCGGGCGGCATCGACGAGGCCGAGGTCGACGAGTGCCGCCACCGACCGGCTGGTCGCCTCGCGGGCGGACACGCTCTGCTGGCGACGTACGCCGTCGATGCTCAGCAGCGTCACGGCGGTCTGCACCACGCGACGGTGGCTCGGCGAGAGCTGGTCGGTCGTGCCGACCGCCAGGAAGCCGCTGACGTGACCCTCGACCGAGAGGGGGAAGAGGGCGACGTACTGCCCGTGGGTGGCGAAGGAGGCCGCCGAGTGGACGCCGGCGACCTGGAGCCGGCTGACCTCCTCCTGGAGCGACTCCGCCTGCTCCATCAGCGAGGTGGGGTGGATCTGCTCGACCGCGCCGCTCGGCGTGAGCGACGCCGCCCATCCGCCGAGCACGCGGGCGAGGCGGCGCAGCACCTCCGCGGCGGGGTCCGGCGCGGCGGCGGCGTCGATCAGCGTCCGGTGCGAGGCCACCGCGTCCTGCAGATCCTGCTCGGCCGAGCGGGCCCGCGCCGACCAGTAGGCGTTGGTGACGGTGAGAAACGGTGTCGGCACCGGCACGACGAGCAGCGGGAGGTCGAGCGCACGGCAGGCCGACGCCAACGGCTCAGGAGGCTCGGTGTAGACCGGCCCGAGGCCGATGCCGATCGCGGCGATCCCGGCATTGACCAGCCGCGCGACGTACTGCTCGCAGCCGATCTCGTTCGTCGGCAGCGTCAGTCCGGTGGTGAGCAGGAGCTCACCACCGGAGACGTACGCCGTCGGGTCCGGCAGCTCCGAGACGTGCACCGCGCTGATCGGCGTCTCGGTCGCCGAGAACCCCTCGGCGGGGGCCAGATGGGTGCCCAGCACCGAGCACAGGCTGGCGACGGTGGGGATGGCCACGCTTTCCTCTTCGGTCAGGGTGTCGGGCTCAGCGATCCTGCCCGTCATCCGCCGCCGCGTCGAGCATCGCCTGCACCAGCAGCGTCAGGTCGCGGTCACCGCCGTCGTCGTCCTCGGGGTGGAACTGGACGCCGAGGACCCATCGGGTCGGGTGCTCCACGGCCTCGACGATCCCGTCGAGCGCACGGGCGGCGACGACCAGATCGGCGCCGACCACCTCGACCGCCTGATGGTGGCCGGACCGCACGACGAGCGGGCCGGCGCCGACGATGCCTGCCAGGCGCGACCCGTCGAGGACCTCGACCTTCTCGTCGAGGAACATCGGCTCGCCCGGGCCTCCGCGGTGCAGGCGGTAGTCCTCGATGTCGGGCAGGATCGTGCCGCCGTACGCGACGTTGATCAGCTGCGACCCGCGGCAGATGCCGAGCACGGGCCGGTCCGCGGCGGCGTAGACACCGATGAGCTCGATGCTCCCCCGGTCCGCGGCCTCGTCGATGCCGTAGGAGTTCGGGACGGGGCCGTCCGGGCCGCCGTAGCAGGCGGCCGCGATGTCCCCGCCGCCTAGGACGAGCAGCGCATCGGCCTCGACGCCGCCGGTGCGGGCGGCGTCGAGGTCGGCGGGCACGGACGAGTCGACCAGCGTGTACGACGCCCCGGCGGCCGTGACCGCCGCGAGCGCGTTGCGGGTGAACCGGCGGACGAGCCCGGCCACGGGCTCGGTCATGTCGGGGAAGTTGAGCGAGACCAGCACGGCGACGTGCGGGCGGCCGTCCTCACGCGGCAGCGGTTGGGCCGGCTCGACCTCAGCGCGGGTGACGACCGCGGAGACGTCGGTCGTGTCGGTCACGGGCGTCACCTCTGGACGTAGAAGAGACGCTTGTTGACGAACTCGCCGATGCCGAGCGGGCCGAGCTCGCGGCCGAAGCCCGAGCGCTTGGTGCCGCCGAACGGCACGTCGGCGCCCTCGCCGGCCGGCGTGTTGACGTTGGTCATCCCGACCTCGAGGCGCTCGGCGACGCGGATCGCCCGCTCCTCGTCGGCGGAGAAGACCGCGCCCCCGAGGCCGAAGTCGACGTCGTTGGCGAGCGCGACCGCCTCCTCGTCGGAGGAGACCTTGTAGACGACGGCGACCGGGCCGAAGAGCTCCTCGCCGTAGGCGCGCATCCCGGGCCGGACGTCGGTCAGCACCGCCGGGCTGAACCAGGCGTGCTCCTTCAGCTCCCCGCCGACGTGCAGGGTGGCACCCTTGTCGACCGCGTCCTGCACCTGGGCGAGCAGACCCTCGGCGGCCTTGCGCGAGACCATCGGCGAGAACTCGGTGTCGAGGTCGGCGTCGGTCCGCGGCGTCATCGCCCCGGCCCGCTTGACGAGCGCGGCCACGAAGTCGTCGTAGACGTCCTCCATGACGATCATGCGCTTGTTGGAGTTGCAGGCCTGGCCCATGTTGGAGATCCGCGTCGACCAGGCGAGGTCGGCGGCCGCCTCGACGTCGTCGGTGTCGAGCACGATGTAGGGGTCGGAGCCGCCGAGCTCCAGGACGACCTTCTTCAGGTGGCGGCCCGCCGCCTCGGCGACGGCGGTGCCGGCCCGCTCCGAGCCGGTCAGCGAGACACCGCGCACGCGCGGGTCGGCGATCATCGAGGCGACCTGCTCGTGGGTGGCGAAGAGGTTGCGGTAGACGCCGTCCGGCACGCCGGCGTCGGCGAAGAGCTGCGCGATGGCGAGTGCGGAGGTCGGGCAGTTCTCGGCGTGCTTGAGCAGCACCGTGTTGCCCGCGACGAGGTTGGGCGCGGCGAAGCGGGCGACCTGGTAGTAGGGGTAGTTCCACGGCATGACGCCGAGCAGCGGTCCGACCGGCACGCTCTGGATCCGGCCGCCCTCGTGGCCCGGGAGCGGCACGTCGGCGAGCAGGTCCGGGCCGTTGTCGGCGTAGTAGTCGAAGATCTCCGCGCAGAACGCCGCCTCTCCCGACGCGCCCTCCGGCCGCTTGCCCATCTCGGTGGTGATGAGAGCACCGAGTTCGTCGGCGCGCTCGGCGAAGAGCCGTGCGATCTGCTTGACGATCGCGACCCGCTCCTCGATCGGGCGGGCCCGCCACTCCTCGTACGCCGCCGTCGAGGCCGCCACGGCCTCCTCGACCTCGGCGTCGGTGGCGAACGGGTAGGTGTCGAGCACCTGACCGCTGGCGGGGTCGGTGACCTGGTAAGGCGGGGTCAGCGTCATTGCTGTCTCCTTGGTTGATGACCGCTCAGCGGTCGGCGCGGTGTTTGGCCGCACGCTCCACCAGATCGGCGAAGAGCACGGCATCGGTCGGGTTGGTCGCGTGCAGGTCCTCGGGGTGCCACTGGACTCCCAGGAGTCCGGCGGGGTGCTCGATCGCCTCGACGCAGCCGTCGTCGGCCCGGGCGACGACCCTCAGGGCCGCCCCGAGGCTGTCGATGGCCTGGTGATGGTACGACGACACCGTGATCCGGTCACGACCGGTGACGTCGTGGAGCCGGCTGCCCGGGGCGACGGCCACCTCGTGCATCGCGTTGCGGTGCTCGACCGGACCGGTGTCGAGGTGCTGTGTCAGGGTGCCGCCGAGCGCGACGTTGACGACCTGCATGCCGCGGCAGATGGCCAGCGTCGGCACGCCGAGCTCGAGCACCGCCGCGACGACGCCGAAGTCGAGGTCGTCGTCGTGCGGCACGGGCGTCTCGGTCTGCACCACCGGCGCCTGGCCGTAGCGCGCGGGCTCCATGTCGCCGCCACCGGGCATCAGCACGCCGTCGAAGCGGGCGAGCCGTTCGGTCAGCTCGGCCGCCGGGTCGGCGTCGGGCCCGTGCATCACCAGCGGCTCGCCGCCGGCGGCCCACACGCCCTCGCACAGCGCCTCCGCGACGATGGTGCCGGAGAAGCGCAGCACCTGGACGCCGGCGCTGCGGCGGCCGGGGATCGCGATCAGCGGACGCATCAGAACGGGTAGTCCAACGTCGGCAGCCAGGCCTCCCACACCTTGCGGTGACGGCCGTCGGCGATCACGCGCTCGAGGGCGGTGTCGAGGGTCGCCAGCAGCTGCGGGTTGTCCTTGGCGACGCCGATGCCCCACGGGTTGTTGGTCCTGACGACGAAGCCGAGCTCGAAGGTCGGGTCGCTGTCGCCGAGCGGCACGAAGACCACGTCGTCGTCGACCACGCCGAACACCTCGCCCTCACGGAGGGCGGCCAGCATGTCGCCGTACACGTCGCCGGACTCACCGGGGAAGGGCACCACGACGGCCCCCTCGAACGAGTGGGCGAGCCGTTCGTTGGCGGAGCCGGCGATCGCCGCGATCCGCTTGCCGACGAGGCCCGAGGGGTCACCGACCGCCTCGCCGCGGCGGCACAGCACGCCCTCGTGGAAGATCCCGTACGGCGCGGTGAAGTCGACCTGCTCGAGGCGCGCGGGGATGATCCCCTGGCCACAGAGCACGGCGTCGACGTCGTGGCGGCGCACCGCTGGGAGCATGTCGCCCCACGGCATGATCGCCCACTCGATCCTCACGTCGAGCTCGTCGCCGAGGAGCTCGGCCAGCGCCGGCTCGAAGCCGGACCTGGAGCCGGAGGCGTCGGCGAGGCCGAACAGCGGCGGCGCGTCGGCGTCGATGCAGGCGAGCCTGAGAGCTGCGCTCACGGGAGGTCCGCCCAGTAGAGGTCGCGCTCCCAGGTCGTGACGGCGCTGTTGAAGCGGGCCCACTCGTCGGTCTTGTACTCGACGATGAGGTCGGAGAGCTCCGCACCGAGCGACTCGCGCAGGTAGCCGTCCGCCTTGAACGCCTCGATCGCCTCGCCGAGGCTGAGCGGCAGCTTGCCGAAGAGCTCCGGCGCGGTGGAGAGGTAGCTCGAGCCGACCGTGGGCTCACCGGGCGTGATGGCGTTCTTCAGGCCGTCGTCGATCGCCGCGACCATCACCGCGTGCGAGAGGTAGGGGTTGACCGAGGCGTCGGGCAGCTTGTATTCGAGGCGGCCGTTCGCCGAGAGCCGGACCGTGCAGGTCTTGTTGTCCAGACCCCAGTCGATGCGCGAGGGCGCGAACTGGCCGGCGTCCCAGTAGCGCTTGTAGGAGTTCACCGTCGGGCCCATGATCAGCATCGCGCCGGGCGTGTGGGTGAGCAGGCCCCCGAGGGCGTGCTGGCCCTCCTGGGTCAGGTGCAGCTCGGGGCGGCCGGCCTCCTCGAGCACGTTGACGCCGTCGCGCCACAGGCTGAAGTTGTGGTGGCAGCCGTTGCCCATGTAGCCGGTGCCCGGCTTCGGCATGAAGCTGCACTCGATGCCGAGCTCGCGCGCCACCTGCTTGCAGATCTGGCGGTAGGTGACCAGCCGGTCGGCCGTCAGGTTCGCGTGGTCGAACATCCAGTTGAGCTCGAGCTGGCCGCCGTCCTCGTAGTCGCCCTCGATCATGTCGAGCCCGAGCGCACGGGCGTAGGTGATCACGCGCTGGTAGATCTCGCGGTAACGCTCGAGGTGCTCGATGTGGTACGCCGGGCTGGAGTCGGGCCGGAACTGCGCCTCGAGACCCGGGCCCTCCCACGTCATCTCCGGCTCGGTGCCCGTGCGCAGCTCGAGACCGGTGCGGACCGTGAACTCCTCGTGCACGCGCTGCAGCAGGCCGCGGGCGTCGGTGGCGAGCGCGGCGCCGGCCTTCTCGGGCCGGTGGTCGGGCTCGTAGAGGCGGCAGAAGAAGCGCGCGACCTTGGTGTCCCACGGGAGCACGGCGAAGGTGTCGAGGTCCGGGACCGCGGTGTACTCCGCCGCCTCCGTGCCGCCGCCGAGGAGCTTGCCGCTGCGGTCGGTCTGCAGGTTGGCGATCGCGGTGCGGTGCTGGTTGACGCCGCGCACGGCGATCCGGTCCACGTGCGCGGCCGGGACGACCTTGCCGACGACGCGGCCGGTGATGGTCACGGCCTGGTAGTAGATGTACTCCACCCCGTTGTCGGCGATGGCCTGCTTGATGGCGTCGAGCGCTCCCGGTCGGGAGTTGAGCTCGCGGTGCTGCTCGAGTGCGGTGGGCATGGTGGCTCCTCGGGTGGGTGGTCGGTGGGCGTCAGGGACGTCAGTGGGCGTCAGTGGGTCAGGGCGGGCGCGACGAACCGCTCGCGGAGGGTCCGGAGGCGTGCCGGGGCGAGGTTGACCGCGACGGTGCCGACGAGGCGGCCGTCGCGCAGGTAGCTGACGACGGCGCCATCGGCGAGGCGGTCCAGGTCGCCCTCCTCGACCTCGACCTCGGTGCCGAGGGCCGGCGAGCCGTAGGCCTGCAGCCGCAGGTCGAGGAGATCGCTCCAGAACGACGGGGTCGGGGTGAACGGCTCGTCGGGACCGGCTCTCCCGTCGAGGTCGGCCACGAGGGCCGCCGCGGCGCGCTTGGCGGTGTCGGTCGGCATCGACCAGTGCTCCACCCGTCGCGGCGTCTCGTCGAAGAGCGGGTTGGGGAAGCGGGCGACGTCGCCGACCGCCACGACGCGCTCCGCGCCGACGACGCGGAGGTCGTTGTCGGTGAGCACGCCGTCGCTGAGGTCGAGGCCGTTCCCCTCCAGCCACTCGGTGTTGCACTGCGACCCGATGGCCTCGACGACCAGACCGGCGGGCAGCGTCGTGCCGTCGGCCAGCATCACGCCGGTGACGTCGGTGGCACGGCTGTCTCCGGCGTACGCCGCGATGCCGGCACCGCTCGCGAACCGGATGCCGGCCCGCTCGAGGTGGTGCTGGATCGCGCCGCCCAGCTCGACGCCGAGCACACGCTCGAAGGCGACCTGCTCGGGGAAGACGACGGTCACGTCGAGGCCGAGCCTGTGCAGCGAGGCGGCTGTCTCACAGCCGACGAAGCCGCCGCCGATGACGACGGCCGCCCTGTGCTCGCGACGGTGCTCGCGCACCGCGGCCCGGAGGCCGCACGCGTCGGCGAGGGTGCGCACGACGTGGCGGCCCTGTTGAGGACCGGGCACCGGCAGGCGCCTGGCGCGCAGGCCGGTCGCGACGGCGAGGCCGTCCCAGGCCAGGACCGTGCCGTCGTCGAGGGTGACCGTGCGTGCCTCGAGGTCCGCGGCGACCGCACGGCGGCCGAGCCGGAAGTCCACATCGGCGACCGACGTACGCCGCCGGAAGGCCAGCCGCGCGTGCAGCCGCTCGGGGTCGTCGTCGCCCTCGTCGGCGAGGATCTCCTTGGAGAGCGGGGGCCGGTTGTAGGGCAGCCAGGGCTCCTCGCCGACGACGGTGACCGGTCCGGCGTGGCCGGCGGCACGAAGCTGCTCGGCGACGCGGAGGCCGCCGAGGGAGGCCCCCACCACGACCACGTGGCCGCCCGTCATCTCAGGCGCCGATCAGGATGGCCTGGACCGGGCAGACGTCGGCCGCCTCCTCGATCTCGTCGGCGTAGGCGTCGTCCACCTCGCCGTCGAACTCGAGGCGGCCGTCGTCGTTCATCCGGAACGCGACCGGCGCGGCGATCGCGCACTGGCCGTGGTCCTCGCAGCGGGCCATGTCCACGGTGATCTTCATGGGTCTCTCCTTCCCAGGGTCGGGCGTCAGGGTCGAGCGTCAGGGGGCGGGGGTGAAGCTGATCGGCAGGGTGATGGGGCCGGTGTTGCCCGAGTCGGGCAACCACGTGTCGCCCGGGAGCGGCCGAGGGTCGCGCAGGCGTCGCGCCAGGAGCGGCAGGGCCTCGCTCATGTCGCTGCGAGCGACGAAGTGCCCGAGGCAGTGGTGGGCGCCGCCACCGAAGCCGTAGTGCGGCCGGCGCTCGGCGGTGATGTCGAACGACGGCTCACCGAAGACGCGCGGATCCGTGCCGGCCGACTCGCTGTAGAGGTGGATCGTGGTGCCGGCCTCGATCGTCAGGTCGGCGAACTCGAAGGTCTCCTTGGCCTCGCGGGTCACCCAGCGCACGGTGGGGTTGACCCGCATGACCTCCTCGACCGCCTTGCCGCCCAGGGACGGGTCGGAGGCGAGCAGGTCCCACTGGTCGGGGTGCTGCATGAACGTCTGCATGGCCAGGCCGAGCTGGTTGCGGGTGGTGTCGTAGCCGCCGAAGATCAGCAGCACGATCGCGTCGCGCAGCTCCTGCTCGCTGAGGCTGTCGTCGTCGCGCTGCGCGCGGACCAGGACGGACATGAAGTCGTCGCCGGGGCTCTGCTTGCGGTCCGTGATCAGCGCGTCGGCATAGGCGTAGAGGCGCTCGAGCGCCTTCTCGATCTGGGGCAGGTCCTGCTTGAGGGTCACGCCCATGGCGAGGCCGAGGGTCGCCGACTCGCGGGCGATGATCTCCCACTCCTCCTCGGGCAGGCCCAGCATGATCGCGATGACGCGGGCGGCATAGGGCTCCGCGAACTCGGCGGTGAAGTCGCACTCCCCCTTGTCGGCGAAGGCGTCGACCAGCTCGGCGGCCAGCGCCTGGAAGCGCGGGACCAGGCCCCCGATGAGCTTGTGGGAGAAGGCCGGGTTCATCAGCCGGCGCAGGCGGTGGTGCTCCTCGCCCTCCTTGTTGAGGACCCAGGAGTCGAACCAGGCCGCGAACGGACCCTCGACGACGCCGTTGTGGGCCGGCCACGCGGCGCTGCCCTGCTTGAGCTTGGGGTGCTTGAGGAGACGGCTGACCTCCTCGTAGCGCAGCACGGCCAGCCCGTACTCGGTCCAGGCATACCAGCTCTGCTCGCGGATGCTCTTGACCTCGTCCGAGGTGATCGAGAACAACGGGTCGGTGACCGCCAGGCGCGGTCCCAGCTCGGACGCGGTCTCCGAGGTGATCGTGGTCATCAGGCCTCCTTGGTGGATGACCCAAATACTCTAATCTTAGGTTTTTAGTGTCAAGGGCTCTCGCAGAAGTCCTCGGAAATCAGTCGTCGGCGCGCGCCCTCAGGCTCGACCGGGAGCGGCCACGGCGAGCGTCCACCCGGTCCAAGCGGCCAGCGGCGCCTGGGCGAGCCACCGCTGCGACTCGCTCGCGGGATGGACGGCGAGGCGCTCCCCCGGCATCCAGCGGGCCGATCCGGCCGCCACGACAGACCGGTCCTCGGCGACGATCACGGCCTCGCCCGGCAGCTCGCGCAGCCGGGCGACGAGGGCGCCCTCAACGACGTCGGGGTCGAGGTCGGCGCCCGCGGCACCGACGAAGCGATCCCCCACGAGCACCGGCACGGCGACGGTCAGGATGAGGAAGTCGGCGCCGGCATAGTCGACGTACGGGCCGTAGAGCGCCGGCCCGCGCCGGCGCTCGGTGGCGATGAACCAGTCGGTGTCGAGGTAGTCGTACAGGTCCGGGTCGTCGGCGGCCAGGTTGAGCTTGAGCCGGCGGATCCCGGTCTCCCGCTTCTGGAACCAGAGCAGATAGCGGTCGCGGTCCCGGATCACGCCGGGGGCCACCAGGAAGCCGAGTCCGAGCATGTCCGAGGCGCCCTCGAGGCGGCGGATGAACCCGTCCGCGAGGCCCATGAAGCTGTCCTCGCCGAGCGTGCCGACGGCCGACGGCTCGATGACGGCCGCGACCTCGTCGGCCACCTCTCCCAACGAGTCGAGCCATCCGGTCATGTAGCCGTTCACACGATCCGCGACCTCGCCGAATGCCTCCGCGACCGCGTGCTCGCCGGCGTTCGTCATCGAACCGTCTCCCTCGCGTCGTCCTCGATGAGCTGCAGGTGGCCCGTGGTGAGCCGGCGCAGGTTCGCCCGGACGTGCCTCTCGGCGGCATGCTGCGCCGCCTCCGCGTCCTCCGCGGCGATGGCCTGGGCGATCTCGTGGTGCTCGGTCACGATCTCCTCCGCCTCGGTGTCCGAGAGCCGCGGGAGCCACAACATCCCCACCATCTCGGCCTGGAGGGCGACCTCACGGCGCACCAGACGCTCGGAGCGAGTCGCGATCGCGACCTCGATGTGGAAGCGAGTGTCGGCCTTGATCCGGGCACCGCGGGTCGCCGCCGCGCCGATGTGGTCGACGAGCGCGATGATGCGGCGCAGGCTGCGCGGAGCGGCGCGCTCGGCAGCCAGCCGGGCCGACAGCCCGGTGATCGCCACCTGCTCGTCGGCCAGGTCGCGCAGCGCGGCGACGCTGATCGCGGCGAGCCGCTCGCGATCGGGCTCGGGAGGCGGCTCGAGGGACCGCTTGATGAACGTGCCTCCGTTGCGTCCGCGCCGGGTCTCGACCAGGCCCCGGTCCCGCAGGGTCGAGATCGACTCACGCAGCGTCATCGGGGCGACGCCCAGCTGGTGCGCGAACTCCACCTCAGGCGGGAGCTGCTCGCCGTCCGCGATCAGACCGAGGTGGATCGCCTCGGTCAGGCGCGCCGCGAGCTCCTCGGCGCGGCCGGCCGAGGCCAGGGGCGCGATGAGAGCGACGTTGTCGATGACGGCCTCCTCGAAGACGAATGCGCGGGACAAGGTAAGCACACCTGGAGATTTCTGGCGCCAGGTCTTGTGACATAAACCTCTAGGTATGTAGGTTTCCGTCCCAGTCGCTTTGACCTTGCTCACACCCGGAGGAACACATGCACCACTCCGACCACGATGACGCGCATCTGGCGTCACTGGGCTACACGTCGGAGTTCCGACGCGACATGAGCCCGTGGGCGAACTTCTCGCTGGGCTTCACCTACCTCTCGCCGGTCGTCGGCATCTACACCGTCTTCGCCGTGTCGCTCGCGCTCGCCGGTCCGCCGATGATCTGGAGCCTGGTCATCGTCGGCGTCGGCCAGCTCCTCGTGGCGCTCGTCTTCAGTGAGGTCGTCGCGCAGTTCCCGGTCGCCGGCGGCGTCTACCCCTGGGCCCGGCGCCTGTGGGGCAAGAAGTGGGCCTGGATGACCGGCTGGGTCTATCTGCTCGCACTGCTCACGACGATCGCGTCGGTCACCTACACGGCCGGCTTCTACGTGGCTCCCGTCCTCGGCATCGAGGCGAGCACGAACACCGTCATCGTGTGCGGCCTCGGCACGATCCTGCTGGCCACCATCATCAACTTCCTCGGCACCCGCGTCCTCGCGATGGCCGCCATCATCGGCTTCACCGCCGAGATCCTCGGCGCCCTCGTCGTGGGCGGCTGGCTGATCATCGCGCACCGCCACCACGGCGTGGGCGTCATCTTCGACAGCTTCGGTGCCGGCCACGGCAGCTATGTGTCGGCGTTCATGGCGGCGAGCCTCATCGGCATCTACCAGTACTACGGCTTCGAGGCCTGCGGCGACGTCGCCGAGGAGGTCCCGAACCCGGGCCGCCTCATCCCCAAGGCGATGCGCCGCACCATCTACATCGGCGGCGCCGCGGCCACCTTCGTGTGCCTGGCCTTCACGATGTCGCTCGCCAACATCGGCGCCGTCATCGACGGAAGCGACCCCGACCCGATCAACACCGTCCTCGTGGACGCCTTCGGCACTGTGGGCTCGCGGATCGTCCTCTGCGTCGTGCTGATCTCGTTCCTGTCCTGCGCGATGTCGCTGCAGGCGGCGGCCAGTCGGCTGGCCTACTCCTACGGCCGCGACGACATGATCTTCGGCTCGTCGCTGTTCAAGCGGTTCTCCCCCTCGCGGGCCGTCCCGCCGTACGCCCTCATCCTCGCCGGCGTCGTGCCCGCCCTCATCGTGCTGCTCTCCCGCGTCAGCACCGACGCGGTCACCAAGATCGTCAGCTTCGCGGCCTTCGGCATCTACCTCGGCTTCCAGATGGTCGTGTTCGCCGCGCTCCGCGCGCGCCTCAAGGGCTGGGAGCCGTCCGGCGCCTACCGCCTCGGCAAGTGGGGCCTGCCCGTCAACGTCGCCGCCCTCGTGTACGGCGTCGGCGCCATGGTCAACATGGCCTGGCCGCGCACCCCCGACGCCGCCTGGTACGACAACTACCTCGTGCTGCTCTCCGCCGCCGTGGTCGTCGGCCTCGGGATCGTCTACATGGTCCTGCACCGCAGCTATGGCCGCAGCAACGCGCCGTTCGACGACGCCATCCCCTCGCGGGCGCCGCGGCCTGCTCCCGACCTCCGTGAGCCGGAAGTGGTCCAGTAGGTCATCGCTCTCGTCCGAGCCAACCGGGGTCGGCCTGCGTCGCAGGTCGGCCCCGGTGTGCATCAGGCACCTGCGTCGTCATGTCTGCACATTTGAGTGCGCTGGGTTCAATGGAGGCTGGGTTCGACCGGACCCGGTCACGGACGGCGACGAGGCGAGGACGGACGCGAGCTCGAGATGAAGGAGACGTGGGGCCTCCGCGGAGCAGGCGTGGCAGTGATGACGGCGCTGCTCATGCTCGTCGCGGGCTGCTCGGGGACGGGTCCAGGGTCCCGCTCGGCAGACGGACCGGCACCATCCGGCTCGTCCGCCCCCGGCACAATGGGCTCCTCACCGGCGGCCACCCACACGGCGAAGCCGACGAAGCACGTCCCGACGGGACCGCCGCTCCAGGTCGACAGCATCGCGCCGCTCAGCGGATCGACGGTGGGCGTGGCCATGCCCATCTCGATCGTCTTCTCCCACCCCGTCGACGCGTCTGCCCATCGGGAGCTGGAGCAGCACATCAGACTCACCACGTCGGTCCCCGTCACGGGGGCCTGGCACTGGTTCGGTCCTCGGCGCGTCGACTTCCGACCGAAGACGTACTGGACGCCCGGGACCACCGTGTCGATGATGGCGAGCTGGAACCACGTCGGCGACGGCAACGGGCGGTACGGCACGCACAGCTACACACGCACCTTCACGATCGGGGCGGACGTCCGCACCCACGTCTACGTGCGTGAGCACAAGACGGTCGTCACCAGCAACGGGAAGGTCCTGCGCACGATGCCCAGCGACGCCGGCAGCCCCGACTGGCCGTCGTGGGACGGGACGATGGCCGTCGTCAACAAGTCGCGCACCGTCCGCATGACCTCCTGCAGCGTCGGGATCGCCTGCAAGAAGAGCGACCCCAACTACTACGACCTCGTGCTGCCCTGGGACGTGCGGATCACCTGGTCGGGCACCTTCCTGCACTACTCCGACGCGGACCCCTCGCCCGGGCACAGCTATGGGTCGCATGGCTGCGTGCATCTCTCGAACGCCGACGCCCAGTGGTTCTACCGCGTCGTCAAGCAGGGCGACCCCGTCACGATCAGCGGATCACCGCGAGGCAAGGCCGCCGGCGACAACGGGTACGCCGCCTACGACCTCTCGTGGGCGCAGTGGCTGGCCGGCAGCGGGATGAAGGAGATCACCACCTCGGCCTGAGCATCCCTTGCTGTCACGTCGGGCGGGGCGAGTCGAGGATCACCGTCACGGGGCCGTCGTTGACGAGTGAGATCTGCATGTCCTCGCCGAAACGCCCCTGCGCCACGGTGGCGCCCAGAGACCGCAGCTCGCCACACAATGCCTCGTAGAGCGGCTCCGAGACAGGTCCCGGCGCGGCCGCCTGCCAGGTCGGACGCCGGCCCTTCCGCGCGTCGCCGTACAAGGTGAACTGGCTGACCACGAGCAGCGGTGCACCAGTGTCGGCACACGACTGCTCCTCGCGCAGAATCCGCAGACCCCAGATCTTGCGCGCCATCCAGGCGACATCTGATGGCCCGTCGTCATGGGTGACGCCGAGGAGCACCACCAGGCCGGGCTCGTCGAGCCGGCCGACGGCTACGCCGTCAACGGTGACCGATGCTCGGAGGGCTCGTTGAACGACCGCGCGCACGAGGTGACCTTTCCGGAGGGAGCGACGACGCGCCTACCCTTGCATGCGCGTGCCCTCGCCGGTGTCGCGCAGCAGTCGTGGCAGGTAGGCGGCGCCCGCGCCACCGCTGATGCCGGCGACGTCACCGGGGTTGGAGATGGCGCACTGCTTGAGCGAGAGACACCCGCACCCGATGCAGGAGTCGAGCCCGTCGCGGAGGCGCTCGAGGGCGGCGATCCGCTCGTCGAGCCGGACCCGCCAGTGCCTCGAGATCCGGCGCCAGTCCGACTTCGTGGGTGTGCGCTCGGCGGGCAGCCCGGCGAGCTCCTCACGGATCTCCTCCAGGGACAGTCCCACGTTGCTGGCCGCGCGAATGAACGCGAGCCGACGCAGCACGCTTCTCTCGAACATGCGCCGCCCGCCGGGTGAGCGGTGCGCGCTGATGAGGCCCTGACTCTCGTAGTAGCGCAGCGCCGACGCCGCGAAGCCACTACGGCGGGCCACCTCCGACATGGCCAGAAGGTCCTGGGCGTCCATCGGCAAAATCCTTCCCTCCCGCTTGACCTCAAGTTCACTTTAACTTGAACACTGAAGACATGACAGCAAACAACGACAGCCCTGTCGCGGTCGTGACCGGCGGATCCGCCGGGCTCGGACGCGCACTCGTCCATGCGCTCACCGATCGCGGATGGCACGTCGTCACCGACGGCCGCCACCCCGACGCGCTGACGGCGGCCACCACTGGCCTCCCACAGGTCACCGCGCTCCCCGGCGACGTGCGCGATCCCGTTCACCAACAGGACATCGTCGAAGCCGTGACGAGGCTCGGGCGCCTGGACCTGCTCGTCCACAACGCGAGCGAGCTTGGTCCGATGCTTCCGCTGGCGGAGGTCGAGCCGGAGGTGCTGGACGACGTGCTCGCGACCAACGTCCTCGCCCCGCTCGGGCTCACCCGACGGCTCCTGCCGACGTTGCGCGAGAGCGGCGGCGCGCTGGTGGGCATCTCGAGCGACGCGGCGGTCGAGCACTACCCGACATGGGGCGCGTACGCCGTCGGCAAGGCCGCCCTCGACCATCTCATCCTCACCATCGGGGTGGAGAACGACCTGCGTGCGTACGCCGTCGACCCGGGCGACCTTCGAACGGCCATGCATCAACGTGCGTTCCCGGGCGAGGACATCTCCGACCGGCCCCTGCCGGAGACCGTGGTGCCGCAGCTGCTCGAGGTGATCACCGGCGACCGGCCATCAGGGCGCTACCGGGTGAGCGACGAGCCCGCCCTGGCGGCTGCCGAGGCCACCCGATGACGCTTCTTGCTGAGACGTCGGGCGTCCACTTCTCCTCCCCCGACGAGACGACCGCGCCGGCACCGGCCGAGTGGCGTGGCTATGCCCGTGACGAGGTGCGGCTCCTCGTCGCGAGTCGGCGCGGCATCGTCCACACCCGCTTCCGTGACCTGGCCGACCACCTTGCACCGGGAGACCTGCTGATCGTCAACGACTCCGCCACCGAGGCACGCCAGCTCGACGCGACGCTCGTCGGACGCGGTGCCATCGTGCTGCACCTGGCGCAACGCCTGCCGGGCGGTGCGTGGGCGGTCGAGCTGCGCACAGCGCCCGACGCGCACCGCTCCGTGCTCGATGCCGCCGAGGGCGACGTGGTGACAGCCGCCGGCCTGCGCCTCACCTTGACCGCGCCGTACCCGGCAGGCGCCTCGTCGCCGACCGGTCACGGCAACCGGCTGTGGCGCGCGACCGTCACCGGAGACGTGACCGGTGAGCTGCAGGCCCACGGCCGCCCGATCGCCTACGGCTACCTCGACCGCCGCTATCCCCTCGAGGCCTACCAGACGGTCTTCGGTCACCGGCCGGGCAGCGCCGAGATGCCGTCCGCCGCGCGACCGTTCACCGCCTCACTCGTGGCCGAGCTGGTCGGGCACGGAGTCCAGATCGCGCCCGTCACGCTCCACACGGGCGTCTCCTCGCAGGAGGCCGGGGAGGCACCGGCGCCGGAGTGGTTCGAGGTCACCGCCACGACAGCACGGCTCGTGCGCGAGACCAAGCGCGCGGGCGGACGAGTCGTGGCCGTCGGCACGACCGCCACGCGTGCGCTCGAGTCCGCCGTCCTTCGCCGCGGCCGTCGAGGCACCACCGTCGCGGCCGGCCGCGGATGGACCGAGCGCGTCCTCACGCCGAAGCAGCCGCCGGTCGTCGTGGACGGGCTCATCACCGGCTGGCACGACCCGCATGCCTCGCATCTCCTGCTCGTCGAGGCCGTCGCCGGACGCGAGCTCACGCAGCGGGCCTACGACGCCGCCATCGAGGCCGGCTATCTGTGGCACGAGTTCGGTGACGCGGCCCTGCTGCTGCCGTGAGGGCCCACCCACCCGGGACGTCAGACGGTTGGAGCAACCGCTTCCACGATTCGTCTGACGTTCCCACCAGCCCGCAGTGACGCTGATACCCGCGATGTCGAGGCTTCCGCTCGGCGGAAGCACCCCGTGGACGGTCACGGGCGCCGACCCGTAGGAATGCAGCATGCGTACTGAGGTCGCCATCGTCGGAGCCGGTCCGGCCGGACTGCTGCTCGCCCACCTCCTGGCTCAGGACGGGGTCGAGAGCATCGTCGTCGAGACGCGGACGCAGGAGTACGTCGCCGCCCGCATCCGCGCCGGCATCCTCGAGCACTCCAGCGTCGAGCTGCTCCGATCGGTCGGACTGGGGGCGGGGATCGACGCGCACGGCGATGAGCACCGCGGGATCTACCTGCAGTGGCCGCACGAGCGCCACCACCTGGACTTCGTCGACCTGGTCGGTCGCAGCGTGTGGGTCTACGGCCAGACACAGGTGCAGGCGGACCTCGTCGCCGCCTCGGAGGCGGCGGGCCGCCAGGTCATGTACGGCGTCTCCGACACCGCGCTGCACGACCTCGAGACCGACCACCCGTCGGTGACGTATGTCGACCCCGACGGCACCGCGCAGCGGATCGACGCCGACGTGGTGGTCGGCTGCGACGGCTCCTTCGGTGTCAGCCGCGCCGCCGTTCCGGACGCCGTGCGAGCGACGTGGGAGCGGGTCTACCCCTACTCGTGGCTCGGCATCCTTGCCGACGTCGCGCCCTCGACCGACGAGCTGATCTATGCCTGGCACCCCGACGGATTCGCGCTGCACTCGATGCGGTCGGCCGAGGTCAGCCGGTTCTACCTCCAGGTCCCGAACGGCACCGACGTGGCCGAGTGGTCCGACGACCGGATCTGGGACGGGCTGGCGACCCGGCTCGGTCACGGCCAGGACGGGTGGCACCTCACGTCAGGGCCCATCACGGAGAAGAGCGTGCTGCCGATGCGCAGCTTCGTGTCCGAGCCGATGCGGCACGGACGCCTCTTCCTCGCCGGCGACGCCGCCCACATCGTGCCTCCGACGGGCGCGAAGGGGCTCAACCTCGCCATCGCCGACGTCGCCCTCCTCGCGCCGGCTCTCACGCAGCTCCTCCGCAAGCGCGACAGCGCGCTCGCCGACGCCTACTCGGAGACCGCCCTGCGGCGCGTCTGGCGCTGTGAGCACTTCTCCTGGTGGATGACGTCGATGCTGCACACGTCCGACGATCCCTTCGACGCCCAGCTGCAGCTCTCGCAGCTGCGCTGGGTGACCTCGAGCCAGGCCGGAGCGGCCGGTCTCGCCGAGAACTACGCCGGTCTCGCGATCGGGCACTGACCTGGCGATCGGTCAGGAGCCCGACTCTCCCAGCACCCGGTTGGCGACGGCGAAGGCGGTGTTGGCGGCGGGGACGCCGACGTAGATCGCCGACTGCAGGAGCACCTCGATGATCTCCTCCCGCGTGAGCCCGTTCGTGAGCGCGGCACGGAGGTGGAACTCCAGCTCCTCGAAGTGCCGCCCGGCGACGAGGGCGGTGAGGACGGCGATGGAACGGTCCCGCCGCGCGAGTCCCGGCCGGGTCCAGATCGTCCCCCACGCATAGCGGGTGATGAGGTCCTGGAAGTCGCGGGTCACCTCGGTCGTGCCGGCGACCGCACGGTCGACGTGGGCGTCCCCGAGCACGGCTCGGCGCACGGCCATCCCGGCACTGTGCACCTCGTCACCGGGCACCTGGTCGCTGGGCACCTGGTCGCTGCCACCACGGAAGAAGTCGACCAGCAACGTCGCGACGGTGTTCGGCGCCTCCGCCGGGGCGAGGTGAGCGACGCCGTCGAGCTGGACGAACCGGCCGCCCGGCACCGCGGACGCGTCGGCGGCCAGCAGAGCAGCCGGAGTCGGCTCGTCGTCGCTGCCGCCGATGGCCAGCAGCGGAACTGCGATCGAGGGGAGCTGGTCCCGGACGTCGAAGCCGGCGAGCGCTTCGCACGCCAGGGCGTAGCTCTCCTTGTCCGCCTCCTGCAGCGACGAGAGCAACCTGGTGCCGACGTCGGGATGGCGGTCGAGGAAGCCTGCGGCAAACCAGCGCTTGGCCGAGCCCTCCACCATCACCGGCGTGCCGGAGGCGCGGACCAGCGCGGCCCGTTCGTGCCAGCCCTCGGGCGTGCCGATCCGCGCACCGGTGCAGGCCACCGCGACGCCGGTGAGTCGATCGGGCGCATCCAGAGCGAGCTGCAGGCCGACCGCTCCCCCGAGTGAATCCCCCGCGTAGGCGAACGTCCCGCCGCCGAGGGTGCGCTCGACCGCGGCGAGCACGGCGGCGGCGAGGTCCGCGATCGTGTACGACGCGGTCGCCGGCGCGCCCTGTCCATGGCCGGGCAGCTCCCACCCGACGACGTGGAACCGGTCGCCGAGCCGCTTCGCACACCCGCCCCATAGGGCGGTGACGGCGGCGCCGAGCGAGGGTCCGACGACGAGCGGCGGCAGCCGGTCACTGCCGGCGAGGCTGACGAGGGTGAGATCCAGCGAGGACATGACCTAGAGGTCCTTCCACACGTGCGCGGCCTGTTCGAGGGCGGCGTCGATGAGCAGGTCGGTCGCACCGAGGTACGCCGGGTCGGCCTCCGCCGAGTCCGCTGAGCCCCGCGACGACCCCGAAGACGGGCTCATGCTGCGCTGCTCGGCGCGGAGCGTCTCGTCGGCCGCGGCGGCGCGGGCGGCCATCGCATCGGCATCGACCGCCAGCCCCTCGAGGAGATCGGCCGCCTGCGACGCGGCGACGACGCTGCGCCGGGCCAGGGTGCGCAGCGTGTCCCACTCCGCATGCCAGGCGCCGTCGGGCCTCTCGTCGACGTACGTCGCCGCGGCGGTGTGCAGCGTCGCGGCCAGCCCAGGGGCGGCGAGGGCGTGCCGCCGCAGCAGCACCGACAGCACCGGGTTCGCCTTGCCGGGCATCGTCGAGGACCCGCCGCCCGCGGCCTCGCGGAGCTCGGCGATCTCGGGACGCGACAGCAGGGCGACATCGGAGGCGATGCGACCCCAGGCGTCAGCACAGCCGACCAAGGCGTCGGCGTACTCCGTCAGCAGCGAGCGCTCGGTGTGCCAGGGCACGCTGACCGCCAGGCCGAGCCGCTCGGCCGTGTCGACTCCCAGCGCCCGCGCGACCGAGGGACCACCCGCGAGCGCGGCCGGCGCGGCGAGCGTGCCGGCGGCGCCCCCGATCTGGACCGGGAAGGGCGGGCACCGGTCGAGCCTGTCGGCGGCGGCAGCGATGCCGTGCAGCCAGGTGGCCGCCTTGAGCCCGAAGGTGATCGGGACGGCGTGCTGGGTCAGCGTGCGGCCTGCCATGACGGTGCCTCGATGCTCCCGCACCGGGCCGGTCGGCCCGGCCAGCGCGACGGCCTGCCGCCGCAGTCCCTGCCGCACCTGGGCGACCGCATCGCGCAGGCACAGCACGAGCGCCGTGTCGAGGACGTCTTGGGAGGTGAGCCCTCGGTGGACCCACCTCGCCCCGGTGCGCTCCCGCAGCAGCGCCACCAGGCCGATGACCGGGTTGCCGCCGGCCTCCGCGCCCACGGCGAGCTCACCAAGGTCCTCCGCGCCCACGGTGCCGCCCAGCGAGACCGGCTCCGGTGCGATGCCCGCTTCGACGAGCGCGTCGATCCACGCCTGCTCGACGGCCACCATCGCGTCCAGGAACGCGTCGTCGGTGAAGACATCCCCGGCACGGTCGTCGCCGGGCCAGAGCAGGTCAGCCATGGTCGCCAATCTAGTGAGGTCCAGTGATCAGCCGTGCTGGAGGAAGACGGTCTCGCCCTCACCCTGCAGCCGGAGGTCGAACCGCAGCCCCTGCGCGTCGGAGGTCGCGATCAGCGTCGCCCGCTCCTCCTCGGTCAGGGAGACGAGCAGCGGGTCGGCGGCGTTGGCCGGGTGGTCGGGCAGATAGATCCGCGTGAAGAGCCGGTCGAGCAACCCGCGCGCGAAGACCACGACCGCGAAGAACGGAGCCGCGCCCTCCTCGGTCGGCCCGGGCAGCACGGTGCTGAACGAGTAGTGCCCCGTGCGGTCGGTCGCGGCGCGTCCCCAGCCGGTGAACGTCCAGCCGTCACGATGCAGCGAGCCGGCCTCGCGCGGGACGACGCCGTCCGAGTCGGCCTGCCAGATCTCGACCATCGCATCCGGGATCGGCGTCCCCACTCCGTCCGAGACGACGCCGTGCAGGCGGATCGCGTCGGCGCGGCCGGGCGGGACGAGCTCGTGGCCGGCGGCGTACGGCAGGGCCTGCCCGAAGAACGGACCGATGGTCTGGCCGGGGGTGATCACTCGTGGGCCTCCTCGGGCTCGGTCCAGGTCCGGCCTTTGCCGGTCAGCACGATGTCCCAGCGGTAGCCCATGCTGTGGTCCGGCACCGTCAGGTCGTGGTCGTAGGTCGCCACGAGCGCGTCACGTGTCTTCTGGTCGGTGATCGCCTGGTAGATCGGGTCGAGCGCGAAGAGCGGGTCGCCCGGGAAGTACATCTGCGTCACCAGTCGCTGCGTGAAGGCGTGCCCGAAGAGCGAGAAGTGGATGTGGGCCGGCCGCCAGGCGTTGCGGTGGTTGCCCCAGGGGTAGGGGCCGGGCTTGATGGTCTGGAAGCGGTATTCGCCGTCCGGACCGGTCAGGCAGCGTCCGACTCCGGTGAAGTTCGGGTCCAGCGGTGCGGGGTGCTGCTCGTTCTTGTGGACGTAGCGGCCTGCGGCGTTGGCCTGCCAGATCTCGACGAGCTGACCGGCCACCGGACGCCCGTCGCCGTCGACGATCCGCCCCGAGACGGTGATCCGCTCGCCGATCGGCTCACCGGCGTGGGCGGAGCTCGTGCCCGCATGGGCGCCGATCGTCAGGTCGGACTCGAGCGGGTGGACGTCACGCTCGCTGAAGCACGGCGACCAACGCTCGATCGCCTCCGGGTCGACGTGGTGCGGGTCCTTGGTGGGGTGACGCAGGATGCTCGAGCGGTACGGCGGATAGTCGATCCGCGGCTGCCGCGCGTCTCCGCCCGCCCGCTGCGCGGCCGTCTCGATCTCGGCGATCTCAGCGGAGATCTCCTGCTGCGTGGTCTCGGTCACGAGCACACCGTAGGAACAGACGGGCTACTCTGCCGAGAGCGTGCTTCCGCTCAGCAGAAGGCTCTGCGGAGGGCTCGTCGAGAGGAAGAGGCCATGGCCGGCAATACCACCGCTCCCGGCACGACGGTCACCTCGCGGGTGCTGGCCATCCTCGGCGCCTTCGACTCCGCCCACCGTTCCCTCACCCTCACCGACATCTCCGAGCGCGCCGGCATCGCCCGGCCCACCGCTCACCGTCTCATCGCCGAGCTCGTCGCCTGGGGCGCGCTTCGTCGTGACCCCCAGGGTCGCTACGTCATCGGCCGTCGGCTGTGGGACCTCGGACTGCTCGCGCCCGTCCAGACGGGTCTGCGCGAGATCGCCTCCCCGTTCCTGCACGACCTCTACGGCGCGACGCTCGCCACGATCCACCTCGCCGTCCGGGAGGAGACGTCGGTCCTCTATCTCGACACCCTGCGCGGGCACGCCTCGGTGCCGATCGTGAGCCGCGTCGGGTCCCGACTCCCCCTCCACGCCACCGGAGTCGGCAAGGTCCTGCTCGCCCACGCTCCGGACGACGTGCGGCAAGCGGTGCTGTCGGCACCGCTGCGCCGGCTGACGCCGTACACGATCACCCAGCCCGCCGCGCTGGAGCGCCAGCTCGCCCGGATCCGCACCGAGGGCTACGCGACCACGCAGGAGGAGATGACGCTCGGGGCATGCTCGGCAGCCGTCCCCATCACCGTCGCCGACCAGGTCGTGGCCTCACTCGGCATCGTCGTGCCCGACCTGCGCCGCACCAGGACCCGGCTCGTCGCCGCCCTGCAGGTCGCCGCGCAGGGCATCGGGCGCAGTCTCGGCGGCGGGCGGTAGCCGGACGCCCATGGGGACTCACCGGGTCCTTCAGCGATCGGCTTCGAGGACCTGCTGGAGCAGCAGATACGCCACCCGGTAGCCGTCGGGCTGCTCGCTCTCACGTGGCCCGGCCACGTTCACCGTCAGGTCGCTGCCGAGCCCGTCGAGCCAGGCCAGGACCGCGTCGGGGTCGCCCTCGGTCACCAGGCACGGCCGGCCGAGCCGATCGGCCGTCTCGATGGTCAGGTCCGTGCCCGGCGAGCTCGAGCCGTCGGCGCGGATGACGAGGGTCGCGTCGCTGTCCCGGATGTTCCGTCGGGTCCGTTCCGCCGGATCCGAGGACGGCGTGGACCGCAGCTCCGGATAGTCGGCAAGGAGGCCTGGCGGCTCCGGGCGGTCCTCGGCGAGGCCACCGGAAGGGCACCAGCCGCCGTACGCACGGCCGGCCTCCTTGGCGGCGTCGAGCGCCCCCCGGTCGACGCCCGTCTGGCCGCCCGACATGATTCGACGGATGCGCACGGCTCAGTGTGGCCCTTGAAGCCTCGGGCGAGACTGACGACACCGACGATGTGAACGGAGATGACCATGTGGAACACCCACTCGACGGCAGGCCCCGTCGGGGTGACGGCCGGGATCACGACGTACGCCGGCGGCGATGGCGACGAGATCCACGCCTACGTCGCCCGACCGCCCGGCGATGAGCCGCGGCCGGGCCTCGTCCTCGTCATGCACATGCCGGGCTTCGACGAGTTCTACTTCGAGTTCGCGGAGCGACTGGCGCGGCACGGCTACGACGTCATCTGTCCCGACCTCTACTGCCGCTTCGGGCACGGCCTGCCCGACGACGTGTTCGCCAAGGTCCGCAGCGAGGGCCACGTGCGCGACGACTCCGTGGTCGCCGACTGCGCAGCCGCCCGCGAGTGGCTCCTCGCACTTCCCAGCAGCAACGGCAAGGTCGGCATCCTGGGCACCTGCTCGGGAGGACGGCATGCGCTGCTGACCGCCTCACGCGCCCCGGGCTTCGACGCGGTCATCGACCTGTGGGGCGGCGGCGTCGTCGCCGCCCCGGAGGAGGCGACCGCGGCGCGACCGGTCGCCCCGATCGACTACACCGAGCAGCTCACCGCGCCGCTCCTCGGCCTGTTCGGCAACGACGACAAGAGCCCCAGTCCCGAGCAGGTCGACATCCATGAGGCGCGGCTGCGCGAGGCCGGCAAGGACTTCGAGTTCCACCGGTACGACGGCGCCGGCCACGGCTTCACCTACTTCCACACGCCGCTGTATCGACAGGAGCAGGCCATGGATGCCTGGGAGAAGGTCTTCTCGTTCCTGGCCGCGAAGCTGAGGGGAGACAGCTGATGTGCACCCTCATCACCAGCACGCAGGCCGTGCAGGGCATGGGCAAGGGCGCGGCCGGCTGGTTCCCCCTCACGCAGGCGACGGTCGGCTATGACCACACCACCCACAGTGCCGAGGAGCACGCATTGCTGTTGGACTTCACCAACTACGACCTCGGCCTGGATGCGCGGGTGGCGCTGGAGCTCGATCTGGAGTCCGGCCGGGCACTGCTCGCGCAGCTCCAGTCGGCGATCGAGCAGGCCGAGGCAGCCCAGGTCTGACGCGCGCGCCGACTCACACGCTGACTCACGCCCTGCGGTCACGTTCGCCCCGGTAGGGTGCGGCGTGGCTGTCGAACCCCGAAAGGTAGTGCTCTGATGATGCGCGAGGTGGTCGCCGCGTCGTACGGCGGACCCTCTTCCCTGGAGGTCCGTCAGGTCGCTGAACCGGTCGTCGGCGAGGACCAGGTGCTGGTCGACGTCCGCGCGATCGGCGTCAACGCGTGGGACGTGAAGTCCTACAGCGGGACGGTCGGCGACGACCCCGCCAAGCTGCCTCTCCGGCTGGGCGCCGAGTGTGCCGGTGTGGTCGTCGAGTCTCGCGTGCCGTCCATCGCCGTCGGCGCGGAGGTCATCGTGCATCCGGTCGCCGGTGCGTACGCCGATCGGGTGATCGCACGCGAGGCCGCCGTCCTGCCGAAGCCGGCGTCTCTGGGCTGGGCGGAGGCCGCCGGCCTCATGCTGACCGGCACAGCGGCGGCACACCTGGTGGCCGCCACCGCCCCGGACGCGGGTGAGACGGTGCTCGTCCACGGGGCCGCCGGCGGCGTCGGGCTCATGGCGGTCCAGCTGGCCCGCCATCGTGGCGCGACGGTGCTGGGAACGGCGTTGTCCGAGCACCATCCGCTCCTCGTCGAGATGGGCGTCGAGCCGTTCGACTTCCGCGACGACGTCGCGGCCTGGCTGACGTCACGCGCCCCCGAAGGTCTCGACGCCGTCCTCGACACTGTCGGCACGCCGAGCGTGCTCGACCTCTCGCTCGCCGCCGTGAAGGACGCGGATCGCGTCGCGACCCTGGTGCCGTCAGCGGCCGCCCTCGAGCGCGGCATCACCCAGCTCGGCTTCGGGGAAGGCGCGGACCCAGGGACGCAGCTGCGCCGTGCTGCCCGCCTTGACCTGCTTCGCGCGGTCGAGGAGGGCTGGCTGCGCGTCGTGGTCGCGGACACCTTCTCCCTCGACGACGCAGCCGCAGCGCACGAGGCGATGGTCGCCGTTCACGCACCCGGGAAGATCGTCCTGGTTCCGTGATCGGCACGTGGTGGTCCGAGCGCGGCGCGCTCGGTTGAGCGCTACCGGAACGCGGGGATCCCCGTGATCGCGTGCCCGAGGACCAGCGTGTGCATCTCCACGGTCCCCTCGTAGGTCAGGACGGACTCCAGGTTGGTCATGTGCCTGATCACCGGGTATTCGAGCGAGATGCCGTTGGCGCCGAGGATGGTGCGGGCGCTGCGGCAGATCTCCAGCGCGGCGCGGACGTTGTTGAGCTTGCCGAGCGAGACGTGCTCGGGCCGCAGTGTGCCGGCGTCCTTGAGCCTTCCCAGCCGATGGGCCAGAAGGTGGCCCGTGGTGAGCGAGAGGCCCATCTCCACCAGCTTCTGTTGCGTGAGCTGGAAGCCTGAGATCGGCCGGCCGAACTGGGTGCGCGAGCCGGCGTACTCCAGGGCAGCGCTGAGTGAGGAGCGTGCGGCACCCAGGGCGCCCCAGACGATCCCGTACCGAGCCTCGTTGAGGCACGTGAGCGGTCCGCGCAGGCCGGTGACTCCCGGCAGGACGGCGTCGGCCGGGAGACGGACCCCGTCGAGCACCAGCTCGCTGGTGACCGAGGCCCTCAGCGACATCTTGTGCTTGATCTCCGGCGCCGAGAAGCCGGGCGTGTCCGTGGCGACGACGAAGCCGCGGATGCCTTCGTCGGCCGCGGCCCACACGATCGCCACGTCGGCGAGCGATCCGTTGGTGATCCACATCTTCCGGCCATCGAGGACCCAGTCGCTGCCATCGCGACGGGCCCGGGTGCGCAAGGCGCCGGGGTTCGACCCGACGTCGGGCTCGGTCAGGCCGAAGCAGCCGATCGCCTCACCGGCGGCCATGCGGGGCAGCCATGTCTGCTTGTGCTCCTCGGAGCCGAAGCGCCAGATCGCGAACATCGCCAGCGAGCCCTGGACCGACACGAAGGAGCGCAGGCCGGAGTCCCCTGCCTCGAGCTCGAGACACGCCAGTCCGTAGTCCATGGCGCTCATCCCCGCGCAGCCGTAGCCATGGAGGTGCATGCCGAGGAGCCCGAGTCCGCCCAGCTCCCTGGCCAGGGCCCGGGGGTCCTCGATCGCAGCGCGCTCGAACCAGTCGGCGACCTTCGGCGCGATCCTGTCCTGGACGAACGAGCGGACCACGCGCCGGACGTCGCGCTCGTCGTCACTGAGCAGGGTGTCGATATCGGCCAGGTCAGTCACATCAAGACGGGACACGGGGGCTCCTCCGGGTGCGTGCGATCAGGCGGCGGCCGGCGTCGACCACCTCGGTCTCGTGCAGCAGCACGGTCTGGGCGGCCGGGCCGAGGGGGATGAAGCTGTCGGCGCTGGCGACCCGAGCGAGGGGTACGTCGACCCCCGTCTCGATCAGCGCCGTCATGACTCCCTCGGCGACGCCGCCGGTCGCTCGGGTCTCATCGACCACGAGAACGGCGCCGGCCCTTCGCGCGAGGTCTGCCAGCGCGTCGACGGGCAGTGGGTTGAGCCACATGAGGTCGAGCACGGTGGTCTCGATCCCGTCAGCAGCAAGGGTCCGTGCCGCCGACCGGCCCATGTGCACGCCGTTGCCGAAGGTGACGATGAGCAGGTCCGTGCCCTGCCCGTAGGTCGCGACCTCCCCCAGCTCGAACGAGGAGATGGTGTCCAGCTCTGCCAGCCATTCTCCGTCGCCGTCGACGAGGTCCTTGGTGTGATACCGCGCGATGGGCTCCAGGAAGACCACCACCTTGCCGTCGTTGCGGGCCAGCTCGAGACAGCCGCGCAAGAGGCCGGGCGCGAGCGCGGGATGGCTCGGGACGGCGAGCACCAGGCCTGGGATGTCACGCAGCACCGCCACCGAGTTGTCGTTGTGGAAGTGGCCCCCGAAGCCCTTCTGGTAGGCCAGGCCGGCGACCCGCACCACCATGCCGTTGTGGTACTGACCCGCGGAGAAGAAGGCCAGGGACGCCGCTTCCCCGCGCAGCTGGTCCTCGGCGTTGTGCAGGTAGGCCAGGTACTGGATCTCCGGCACGGGCAGGAAGCCGGCGAGGCTCGCGCCGAGTGCGGTGCCCAGCACGGTCTGCTCATCGAGGAGGGTGTCGAAGACGCGGGCAGAGCCGAACGTGCCGAACAGTCCTCGGGTGATGCCATAGACGCCGCCTTTGACGGCGACGTCCTCACCGAAGACCAGGATCTCCTCGTGTCTCTCCATCTCTCGGGCCAGCGTCTGGTTGATCGCCTGGGCCAGGGTGACCGTTCGCGCACCTGCAGGCTTCCGGCTCGCCACGCTGCGCGTCGTCGGTCGTGTGCTCGTGCCGAACGCCAGCGGCGCGGTCACCTCGGCCCGGGTGACAAGCGGTGAATCGCCGCGCACCTGTTCCGTCATGAGCTCGACCTCCTCGCGCAGTCGCTCGTACTCGGCGGCCACCTGCTCGGGCGTCCGCAGGCTGCTGTCGACCAACGTCTGCGCGGTGGCCACCAGGGGATCCCGCTCGAGGTCCGCTGCGATCGCCCGCGGCGTCCGGTAGGCGATCTCGACGTCCGAGCCGGCGTGGCCCATGAAGCGGACCGTGTGCAGATGCAGCACGGCCGCGGCCCGGCTCTGGCGCACCCGGTCGAGCGCAGCCTGGGTCACCTCCAGCAGCTCCATCGGCTCCTCGCCGACCGCCTCGAAGTAGGGAACCCCTGGCAGCGACCTCAGCGCCGACTCGACCCAGCCGGCGGGCGAACGGGTGCTGATGCCGATGCCGTTGTCCTCGCAGACGAACAGCACCGGACACGCCTTCTGACGATGCGTGAGGTAGGCGGCGGCGTTCAACGCACCCGCCGATGTGGAGTGATTGAGGGAGGCGTCACCGAAGCTGCAGACGACGATCGCGTCCTCCGGCCAGCCGGTCTCATGCTCGAGCACGGAGGCCAGGCCGAGCGAGAACCCCAGTCCGACCGCACGCGGCAGGTGCGAGGCGATCGTCGACGTCTGAGGGATGATGTTCAGCTCGCGATGGCCGATGACCTTGTGCCGCCCTCCCGAGATCGGATCCTCCCGCGAGCAGGCAAGGCTGCGCAGCGTCTCACGGATCGGGTCGACGGTCCCGGCGAGGTGGGCCCGGGCGGCGAAGAAGGCACCGGACCGGTAGTGGAGCAGCGCGGGGTCACTCACCCGGGAGAGCATCCCGACCGCCGCGTTCGACTCGTGGCCCGCGGAGCCGATCGTGTAGTAGCCGGCGCCCATCCTCTGCAGCCGCCGCGCCGCGAAGTCCAGATGGCGACTCGTCGCCTGCGCGACGAACAGTGGCTCCAGGCAGCTCTCCAGCGAGGATCGGGTAGGGGCCTCAGCCGGTGCCGATGTGCCCGTCGCGTGCATCCGCGCGACAGCGTCCAGGAAGTGCTGGTCGAGGGGCTCCATATCGAGACGATCTCAACCTGATCGTCGCGACGCCATGGCTCGAGGCAACGAAAGCCTGATGGCGTGACAAGCAGCGTTGATGCCTGACCCAGCGCCCGACGCTGCCAGGACCCGCTCGGCGGCACGGAGCGAGCTCGCCGACTCCTCGGCGTACAGCTCCTCGGGGACGCGGACCTCGGCGCCGATCACGTCGGACATCCAGGCCAGGGTGCGATCGGCTGCGTCATGGAGCTCGTCGACGCGGCCCTTGCTGCTCAGGTTGGAGGCGAAGATCCCGGCCGCCGACCGGGGCAGGAAGTCCTCGTAGACGATCGGCTCGGGCACCAGCACGCCGGCGTGCACCAGATCCTCGAAGCACGTCAGGGCGGAGAGCTGGTCGTCCGCCACCGCCCGCTGGACCGCAGCCTCGTCGACCCCGTAGGTGAAGTAGCCCAGCCCCTGCAGGCACAGTCCCTGCTCGGTCGACGGGAGGCGAGCGGCCCAGACTGACGCTGCCACCTCGTTCCGGTCGGGGTCGCCATCGCCGACCCTCTGTCCGTCGACCTGCTCGTCGACCTCCCGCACCATCTGCTCGTAGAGGTCGCGCCCGGCAGGCGTGAGGGCGATGCCCCGCGACTCGACCTCGCCGAACCGCACCCGCAGCGCCCCTTGGGCGACGGTGTCGTCGACGTGCCGGAAGAGGCGCGGCTCGGCCAGCGCGCGGAACGAGGTCTGGCGCAGCAGCACGTCCGGCCCGTCCCATCGCGGCGGTCCCTGTATCTGGTCGATCATCTCGATGCCGCGGGCCTGCATGCACCAGTAGAGCTCATCGATGTCGAGCACGCGCGGGGTCAGGTGGTTGATGTGGGTGCTGGCCACCCCGCCGATGTCGGCCGCGACGCTGGAGACTCGCTCCAGCTCGGCGTACCACACCCGGTCGACCGGCTCGCGCGAGAGCGCGAAGGCCGCGGTGGCCAGATCGAGGAAGACCGCGGCGTCCTCAGCGCCGAGGTGGCCCTCGGCCGCGGCACGGTCGGCCAGCTGGAGCAGCCGTGGCGGGAACAGACGGCGGGCATCGAGGAAGGCAGCGAGCCGGCCGGCCAGATCGGCATCGAAGAATCGACGGTCGTCGGTGACGAGCATCGAGGTGAAGACGCGGAAAGGGTTGATCGCCACCTCGTCGCGGTCGAGGGGCCGGAACGCGGTCGCGACGACGGGGATCGGCGCGGGGTGGGCGTCTCGGAGGTCGTAGAACCCGCACGCGGACATGCCGAGTGCGGCGAACACCCGTGCGACCTCTGACATCTCGCGCGGCGAGCCGACCCGGATCGCGCCGTGCCGCTCGGCGGTCACCCGATCGACGCTGCCGAGCCGCTCCGCGGCCGGGCCGAGCCGTTGCAGCACGCGGTGGTTGACCTCGTGGGAGACCTGCACCAGCGTCCGGTAGGCAGGGACCTCGTTGCCGTAGAGGACCGAGAGGCGCTCGGCGAAGCGGGCGCGGAGCTGGGTCCGGCTGACGTCGGTCATCGCAGCCCGGGCCCGCACGGATCGAGGTGACCCCGCGCCAGCATGGCGGCGCGCACGCGCTCCTGAGCAATGAGCAGCGCGGCCGCGTGCGGCAGCAGGTCACGTCGACGGCTCTCGCCGACGACCAGCTCAGCGTTCTGGCGCATCTTGGTCGAGATCATGCCGAAGACGTCGGCCGGGTCGACGGTGAAGGGCGAGCGTCGCGCGTCCATCGAGTGAGCCGCCGCGATCACGCCTCCGGCGTTCGCGATGAAGTCCGGCACCACGGCGATCCCGCGCTCGTGCAAGGTCTCGCGCGCGACGGGGGTCGTGGGCAGGTTCGCCCCCTCGACGACGAGGCGAGCCTCGGTGCAGCGGGCGAGGTCGGCGTCGATGACATCCTGGCGGGCGGCGGGCACGAGGATCTGCGCCGACGTCTCGAGGGCCTGCTCGGCACCGACCGCGCCGCCGTACGCGAGGACGCAGTCGTCCCCGTGCTCGGCGCGCAAGGCCCCCAGCCGGGCCACGTCGATGCCGTCCTTGTCGATGACCGCGCCGCGGGCGGTCGAGACCGCGATCACCGTGGCGTCCAGCTCCACGAAGCGCTCCGCGGCCGCCTGCCCGACCGCGCCGAAGCCCTGGATGGCCACCGTCGCCGATGCGGTGGCGAGGCCGATCGCGCCGGCTGCCGCGTCGGCCGCCTCCGCCACGCCGTATCCGGTCACGCCGAGCACGTCATAGGGCAGTCCCCCGAGTGCCGCGGGAAGGCCGACGGCGGCACCCCGATCACCGAGCTCGTCGACGAAGATGGCGGCGTCCTCCTCGCTCAGCCCCATGTCGAGCCCGAAGACATACTCGGCGGGCACCTCGTTGCTCAGCGCGCGAGCGAAGGCACGCAGCAGCCGCTCCTTGTCCGGGGACTGCGGATCACCGAGGATCCCGGCCTTCGCGCCACCATGGAACAGGTCGACGGCCGCCCACTTCCACGTCATCGTCCGGGCCAGCCGCGCGACCTCCTCGACGGTGAGCGTCGGGCTCATCCGCGTGCCGCCCTTGCCCATTCCACGGGCGCTGTTGTCGATGACGAGCACGCCCCGCATCCCGGTCCGGCGGTCGGAGACACACACGACCTTCTCGGGTCCCCAGTCGTCCATGAGCTCGAAGGTGTCAATCGACATGCCTGCTCTCCTCGATGTCTCGGTGCACTGCTCCGAGCGTGAGGGACCGCGCGGGATGGCGGTATGGCGTCAGGACGCGGGCCGCCGAAGCCAGCCCAACGATTGCTGATGCCTGCCTAGGCGGCGGTGCAGTGGCGCGTGCAGCACCGGGTTCCGTGCCGGGTGCAGGCTGGCGTCAGCTGGTGGCCAGGTGGACGGCGAGCGCCAGGCCCGCCAGACCCACCAGCCAGCGCAGCGGCTGCTCGGGCGCCACACGGACAACCGCCGGACCGATGAGCCCGCCGATGACGGCTCCGATGCCCAGGAGCACGGCCGCCGACCAGTCGACCGGTGCGAAGACGGCGTACGCAAGCGCGGCGACGCCGTTCGCGGCCCCGGTCGCGACGTTCTTGACCGCGTTCGTGATCGGCAGCGGCTCGACCCGCTCGAGCGCCAGCGCGGCGAGCGCGATGATGCCGACACCGGCACCGAAGTAGCCGCCGTATGCTCCGAGCACGACCACGAGGAGACTCCAACGCCACGCGATCGCTGCATCCCCGTGCGCCACCTCCGGGCTCGCCTCGCCGGCCCTCCGAAGCATCCGGCCCGCGGTGAACGTGCGCACCCGGTCGCGACACAGCAGAAGGACGGCGCCCAGGCCGACGAGCCACGGCACGACGGCCTCGAACGCATCCGGCGGTGTCAGCAGCAGGAGCGCAGCCCCGATGGCGCCACCGATCGCCGCAAGCAGCACCAGCCGTCGTACGCGCGGACCTTGGCCACGCAGCTCCGGGCGTGAGCCGGCCACCGAACCGCCTGTCACGCCGAGCAGGGCGACCGTGTTGGTGACGTTGGCGGCGAGCGGCGGCAGCCCCGCGGCGAGGAGCGCGGGATAGCTGATCAGCGACGCGAGCCCCGCCACCGAGCCCGTGAGGCCGGCGCCGGCTCCCGCGAGGACCAGCCAGAGATCGTTCGCCTGCACGTCCCCGATTCTCCATCGTGGCCGCCGAGGACACGAAACCACGTGGGTCGCGTCACGGTTCCGCCCCTACCAGCGCGTAGTGCCACAGGATGCCGTCATGCCAGAACGCGTCCGGTTCCCCAGCTCAACGGGGCCCTCGCTCGCCGGCCTCATCGACGTCCCGACCGGTCCGGTGCGGGGATGGGGCGTCTTCGCTCACGGCTTCACCCTCGGCAAGGACTCCCCTGCCGCCGCACGGATCTGCAAGCAGCTCGCCTCTGAGGGCATCGGCATGCTGCGCTTCGACAACCTCGGCCTCGGCGACTCCGAGGGCGACTGGGGTGACGGCTCGTTCACGGTCAAGGTCGCCGACACGATCGCGGCGGCCGCCTTCATGACCGAGCGCGGGACGCCTGCCGATCTGCTCGTCGGCCACTCCTGGGGCGGCGCGACCGTGATCGCCGCGGCTCGTCAGGCCGCGGGCGTACGCGCCGTGGCCACCGTCGCGGCCCCCGTCGACCCCAGCCACGTGGAACGGCAGTACGACGCCGTCGTCGATCGCGCCCTGGCCGAGGGAGCCGCCCAGTGGCTGGTCGGGGGCAAGGCCCTGACCCTGAAGAAGGCCTTCGTCGAGGACGTACGCCGTGCCGAGCTTCGCGACAAGATCGGCGAGCTGCGGTTGCCGCTGCTCGTCATGCACTCGCCCACCGACAACACCGTCGGCATCGAGAACGCCAGCGAGATCTTCCGAACCGCTCGGCACCCCCGCAGCTTCGTGTCTCTCGAGGGCTCCAACCACTTCCTGACCGGACCCGGCCAAGCAGTCCGGGCAGCGAGAATCATCAGTGCCTGGGCGGATCCGTACCTTGCAGGCGTAGTCGACGCATGACCGCCTTCTCCACCGAGCCGAGGCGACCTCCATCGGGCTCTCGTCAACGCGTTCTAGACTTTCCCAGATGACCGCCGAGCGCGCCGAGCTTCACGAACTGATCGACGAGCTGCCCGACGAGCAGGTCACCGGGCTGAGGCTCTGACCGGACCGCGGCCGCGCCTGGCGACAGTTCCGAACAGCAGAGTAGTCAGAGGTCGGAACGCAGCAGGCGCTTCCAGTCCCCCAAATATCCTGTTCGTCGTGACCACGATCGACCTCACGGAGGCCAAGGCCAGTCTCGATGAACTGGTCGACGAAGCATTGACGATGCACGAGCACGTCACGATCACCCGTCGTGGACGGCCAGTCGCGATGCTCGTCTCGATCGAGGAGTGGGAGTCACTCCAAGAGACTCTCTTCTGGCGGTCAGTCCCCGGCATCCGGGAAGACGTCGCGGCCGCCCAGCGCGAGCTCGACGAAGGCGGCGGCTACGACGAGGCGCAGGTTCGGTTTCAGCTCGGCCTCCCTCCGCGGGGTTGAACCACACGGAGGACGGCACGGGAGCTACTGACCCCTCCCGCGTGATGCAGTGCAGTTGCGGCTCGCTCCTTGCAGTCGATCCCTCACGCCCCCGCCCGTGACCGGGTCGCTTCACGTCGCGTGGCGGCGACACCAGCCTCGACAGGAAGCCGGATCGCCTCGACCAGGGGAATGACGAGCAGCGCGGCAGCACCGACGAACGCCCAGCGGAACCCGAGCGCCGGGTCGCCGACGGTGTGGTCGCTCAACGCCATCCCCGACTGGACCAGCAGCGCACTGACCGCGATGCCCAGGCCGGTCGCCACCTGCTGCATCGTCGAGGACAGGGTGTTGGCCCCGTTGACCTGCTCCGGCGGGACGTCGACGAACTGGAGGGTGTTGTAGGCGCTGAAGCCGATGGACCGGATGGCGCCGCTCGCCACCAGGAGGGCGATGAGACCGGTGTCGGCGTGTGCGGAGTGACCAGGACGAAGACCGCCAAGATCGACGCTCCGACCACGTTGGCCCACACGATGACCGCGCGGAACCCGAAGCGCCTGATCACCGGCGTGGTGACCGGCTTGATCGCGAGGTTGCCGATGAACAGCGCCGCGACCGTCAGTCCGGCTCGAGTGGCCGACCAGCCGAAGCCCGCCTGCAGGAGCAACGTGAGGAGGTAGGGGGCGGCGGAGATGATCAGCCGGTACACGCCGCCACCGACGTTGCCGACTCGGAAGGTGTGCACCGCGAGGGGACGCACGTCGAGCACCGGGTGCCGGGCCGAGCGAAGGCGGGTCACCGCCAGCAGACCGAGCACCGCGGTGGCGGCAAGCGCCACCGCGACGGCAGTCCAGTCGGTCGACGTCGCGTCGATCGACTGGCCGGCGACGACGACCCCGGCCAGCGCCCCCGCCAGCAGCAGCAAGCCGAGCCAGTCCAGCGGCACGGGCCGCGACCTCTCGGTAGCGGGCACCAGGCGGAGGGCGGCAAGGACCGCGGCGATGCCCAACGGCAGGTTGATCAGGAAGATCCAACGCCAGCCTGCGGTGTCGGCAATGATGCCTCCGACCGCCGGCGCGACCACGGGCGCGAGCAGCGCTGGCCAGGTGAGGTAGGCGACGACCTCCAGCAAATCGGCTTTGTCAACGCCGCGGAGGACCGCCAGCCGGCCGACGGGCACCATCATCGCCCCACAGACGCCTTGAGCCGCCCGGACGAGGGACATCACCAGGAGGCTGGGAGCCACGGCACACAGCACGGACGTCGCGGTGAAGCCGACGATCGCCGCGAGATAGACCCGCCGCACCCCGAACCGCGCGGCCAGCCACCCCGAGGCCGGGATGCACACCGCGACGGCCAGGAGGTAGGCGGTGATCGTGACATTGAGGTCCGCAGCCTTGACGCCGAAGTCACGCGCCATCGCCGGCGTCGCCGTCTGGACGACCGTGCCGTCGAAGAACTCCATGAACAGGGTCGCGGCGACGAGAAGGGCCAGCCCCCGATCGAACCTCGAAGGCCGGCCGGTTGTCACGCGGGGAGACTCTAGTCGTCAGCGAACGGCGATCGGGTTGACGGGCGCCCCGACGGCACCGGTGACGCGCAAGGGTGCTGCGGTGAGGAAGAAGTCGTAGCGACGGTCAGCCGCACACGCGTCGGCGAGCCCGTCGAGGTCCCACATCTCGCCGATGAAGAGGCCCATGTTCGGGATCGCGACCTGGTGCAGCGGCTGGAAGGCCTCGTCGAACTCGTTCGGCCGCACTTCGAAGCCCCAGGTGTCGGTGGCGATGGCGGCGATCTCGGTGCGGTGCAGCCAGTCCACGGTGCTGAACGAGAGGCCGGGCGCGGCGCCGCCGGCGTACCCGCCCCAGCCCTGGCCCGCGGCCACGCCGCGGCGCGCGCGGGTGAGCTGGCCCGTGCGGACGACGACGATGTCGCCGGTGCCGACGGTCGCGCTCGGACCTTGGGCGGCGATGGTGGCCTCGAGGTGCTCCTCGGTGATGGCGAACCCGTCGGGCAGCTCGCCGTCGGTGCCGCTCGACTGGCCGAGGACCCGGCCCACGTCTAGGAGCACTCCCCTGCCGCAGACGACGTCGGCGACGGTCTCGATGCCGGTCACCGCGTCACCGAGGCCGGTGACGACCTTCTCGGCCGGGCGACCGTTCCACGCCTTGCCGTGGTCGAAGATGTGCCCGAGTCCATCCCACTGGGTCGAGCACTGCAGCGGCATGGCGATCACGTCGTCGGCGCCGCCGATCCCGTGCGGGAACCCCTGCACGCCGGCGACGGCGTCGGCGCCGCTGTCGAGCATCGTGTGCACGGGGTTGGTACGACGCCGCCAGCCGTTCTGCGGGCCGTCCATGTCGAACGGCAGCGACAACGAGATCGACTGCCCGGTGCGCACCAGCGCCGCTGCCTCGCGGCGCTTGTCGTCGGTGAGGAAGTTCATCGTGCCTCGGACGTCGTCCTCACCCCAGCGTCCCCAGTTCGACACCCGCGCGACCGCCTTCGCGATCGTGCCCTCCGGGTCCGTCCGGTCGATGTCGGCCGGGCTCATCCCAACGACCTCTCGAGCGTGCCCGCGTCCAGCTCGGCGAAGGTGTCCATCACCCAGTCCGCGAGGTAGGTGACGACGTGCGGGAAGTGGTCGAGGCCGATGTGCTCGGTCGCGCCCTCGTCCGGAGTGAAGGTCCGCAGCTCGCGCTTCGGGCTGTTGACGGCCTGGTCGTAGGAGCGGTGGGCGTAGGCGAGCGGGATCTGCCGGTCGTTCTCGCCGTGCGCGATGAGGAACGGCACGGTGATCTGCTCCACGACGCCGTCGAGGTGGACGGCCTCGGACTTCTCGATGAACGTGTCGAGGTCGGTCTCGCCCCACACCCACAGCACGTGGTCCCAGTAGTGCGGGACCGGGTTCTCCCCCTCCCGCTCGAGGCGTCGCTTCTGCACGGCCCCCCAGTTGTGGTTCGCACCCCAGGCCACCACCAGCGCGAGGCGCTTCTCGAACGCCGCGGCTCGCGGGGCGTAGTAGCCGCCGAGCGACCAGCCGACCAGGCCGATCCGGTCGGTGCGTACATCAGGGCGTGTCTCGAGGTAGTCCACGCACGCGGCCGCCCAGGCCTCGGTGTCGACGCGAGCGGTCAGGCCCCGCAGCCGCAGCGCCTCGCCGCTGCCGGGACAGTCGACCATCAGCGTCGAGATGCCACGGGCCGCCAGCTCGTGGTGGACGCCCGACCCGACCATCATCTCCTTGGTCGAGTCCAAGCCGTTCCACACGATCATCACCGGCGTGGGCTCGCCCTGCGTCGAGGCGTCGTGGAAGTACGCCGGCAGGCTGGTGCTGCTCGGTCCGTCGCTGGCGTCCTCGGCGTACGGCACCTCGACCCTGGTGGTGCGCGGCTCGATGAGCTCGAACGAGCGCATCAGCAGGTCGACGCTGCGCTGGTATTCGACGTTCCTGCTCGCGTCGCGGGCACTCTGCATCCGTTCGGCCTGCGAGACGTAGACCGAGGCGCGGAAGTACTTCTGCCCGGCGGTGCGCAGGTGCCCGGCCTTCTCGGCCTCGGCGGCCTGCTCCTCGAGCTGGTCGGCGACCTCCCGCCAGGCCGCCATGAACTGGGCCGTGCCGAGGTCGGCGCCCTGTGCGGCGAGGTCACGCAGCGGTCGGCAGGCACGGTCGACCTCGTCGATCAGGCCACCGCTGTTGAGCGTGGCGACGACGCCCAGGTTCCAGACGTAGTTGCCGGGGAAGTACTCGAACATCGTTCCTTCTTCAGGGTCGTCGTGGGTCGTGCGTCGGTCGGTTGATCGGTCGGCGGCGCGACCTCAGGAGGGACGAGCGGCGGGCTCACGCTGCCGTGACGGCTTGCGGAACGAGGGGAGCGAGGGTGCTGTGGGCGCCGTGCCGACCCGGTTGGTGAGGGTGCCGATGCCCTCGACGGTGACGGCGACGACGTCGCCGTCGACCAGGGGCGGCGGGCTCTGCTCGCCCCGCACCCCCCACAGCTCGGCGAGGCAGCCGCCGTTGCCGACGGTCCCGGAGCCGAGCACGTCGCCGGGCAGCACCCGGCTGTCGCGGGACGCGTAGGCGATCATCGCCTCGAAGGTCCAGCCCATGTTGGAGAGCAGGTCGTGGCCGACGACCTCGCCGTTGATCTCCACGGTGCAGCGCAGCTGGAGGAAGCCGTCGGCGTCCTTGTAGCCCTCGAGCTCGTCCGCGGTGACGATCCACGGGCCCAGGGTGCTGGCGAAGTCCTTGCCCTTGGCCGGACCGAGGCCCACCTGCATCTCCCGGCCCTGCAGGTCCCGGGCCGACCAGTCGTTGAGGATCGTGTAGCCGAAGATCGCCTCGGAGGCCTGGTCGACGTCGAGCGAGCGGCCCTCGCGACCGACCACGACGGCCACCTCGAGCTCGAGGTCACGGGCCTTGGACCGCTCCGGGAACTCGACCAGATCGCCGTCGCCGACGACCGTGTGGGGGTTGGTGAAGTAGAACGTCGGGGCGTCGTACCACGCGTACGTCACGCCGGAGGCTCCGTCGATGCTGCGGCGTACCCCCTCCACGTGCTCCTCGAAGGCGACGAAGTCCCGGATGCTCGTGGGACTCAGCGGCGGGAGGAGCACCACATCGGCGAGCGGCACCCCGTCGGCCTGGCGCGCGGTCTCGGCGAGCTCGCGTGCCCGGTCGAGACCACCCTCGATGACGTCGAGCATCGTGAGCCCCGCCGAGAACGCGTGGACGCGGTCGCCCTCGACCACGCCGACGGTCTCGGCGCCGAGCTCGGTGCGACAGGTGGCGAGTCTCATCTCGACGCGATCAGACGGGCGGCGCGACGAAGACGCCGCGGTCGGGGTCGTTGAAGGACTGCTTGGCCACGAGCTCGTTCATCGGGTTGGCCGTGCCCCACTGATCGGTGACCTCAGGGTCGGAGAAGTCGTAGAGATGGGGGTGCCAGGTGTCCTCGTCGAGCTCCTCGAGCTCGGTGGTGTACTCGATGGTGTTGCCGTGCGGGTCGAGGAAGTAGCTGAAGGTGTTGTTGCCGGCCATGTGCCGGCCCGGGCCCCAGATCTTCTCGACGCCGGCACGCAGGAGCCGGCCGGTGCCGCGCATGTACTCGTCGATGCCGCGCATCTCGAAGGAGGCGTGGTGCAACGCGACGTGAGGGCCTCGGGCGATCGCCAGGCTGTGGTGCGCGGGGTTGGTCCGCATGAACCACATGACCTCGCCCATGTGCGGCGAGAACAGGGTGTCGGACAGCGCGAACCTCAGGTGCTTCTCGTAGAACGCCACCGTCGCCTCAGGGTTGGGCGAGTTGATGACGACGTGGGAGAGCTTGACCGGGATCGACTCGCCCTCCTCGATCTTGCGGTGCTGGCGGACGTCGACGTCGGCGGAGATCTCGATCGTTCGGCCGTCGTTGTCGAAGAACCGGAACCCGTAGCCGCCGCCGGGAGTGCTCATCTTGTCCGGCTCGGCGACGAGCTGGACACCGTCGCTGGCGAGGCTCTGGGCCATCGTGTCGACGTCCTCGGGCGTGGCGGCGCCGAAGGAGATGAGGTCGAGCCGCTTCTCCTCGGCCCTACGCAGCCGGACGGAGTACTGCTCGGGCGACCCCTCGGCGGCAAGGAACGCGATCCCGTCGTCGGTGGTCTCCGGCTTGAGTCCCCACATCTCGGTGTAGAAGCGGAGCTGCTTGTCGTAGTCCGGCACCGCCAGATCCACGTGGCGCAGGTGGGTGATGAGTCGCTCGCCGTGCTCGTTGACAGGGGCATCGACGGGCGCGTTGATGGTCTGCTCGGTCATCGAGTTTCCTTTGCTGGTGTCATCAGGGGCGTTCTGCGAGGAGGTGGGCGATGCGCGCCATGAGCCCGGGGAAGTCGCCCTGCTCGTGGTCGAGCAGCCACTGGCCGAGCTGCACCGAGGCCGCGACGACCTCGCCCGCGCGGGCCTGGCGGCGGTCGCCGAAGGCGGACCACAGCTCCTCGGTGACCTCGTCGTGGGCGAGCAGGAGCTCGGCGAGCACCGACGCGTCCTCCAACGCCTGCGCCGCACCCTGGGCCAGGGTCGGTGGGCAGGTGTGCGCGGCGTCGCCGATCACGACGACACGCCCGCGGTTCCACGGTCCCTCGAGGACGTGGGTCTCGAACCAGGTGTAGTTCACGCGCGTCGGATCGGTCATCGACGCGCGGATCTCGTCCCAGGGGCCGTGGTAGGCCTCCGCCAGACCGCGCATGACCTCGAGGGACTGCTCGGCGCTCAGGTGTGAGCGGTCCTGGGCGTCCTCCACCAGGTAGGCGTACAGGCTGTCCTCACCGGTCGGGCAGTAGCCCGCGATGTAGCACGGCCCGCCGTAGATCAGGTCCGTGCGCGTCACCGACTGCGGACGCGGTGCGAAGATGCGCCAGATGCCCATGCCCGTGCTGCGGGTCTCGAGCTCGATGCCGATCTCGGCGCGCGTCCAGGAGCGCACGCCGTCGGCACCGACGACCAGGTCGTAGCGGCCGGACGAACCGTCCGCGAAGGTGACGGTGACGCCGGTCTCGTCCTGGTCGAGCGCGGTGCAGCTGGTGCTGAACCGGACCTTCGCCCCCGCGTCGACTGCTCGATCGACGAGGATGCGCGCGAGGTCGGGGCGATACATGCCCATGGTGGCGGGCAGGTCCTCGCCTCCGGTGCGGACGTCGGTGAGCTCGACGAGGAGGGTTCCATTCGGGTCAGGCGCCCGCAGGCCGAGGGTGTCGAACGCGTAGCCGCGGGCCGATGCGGCGTCCCAGACGCCGAGGTCACGCAGCACTCGCAGCGCGTTGCCCTGCAGCGTGATGCCCGACCCGAGCGCGCTCACGTCGGGCTTGATGTCGATGAGGTCGACCGACACCCCTTGCTCCGCAAGGAGGATCGCGGTCGTGGCACCGGCGGCGCCCGCGCCGATGACGAGGACGGACTGTACGGCGGTCATGGGTGGCTCCTTGGAGGTGGGAGGTGCGGCGTCACGCCAGCACGAGCGTCTTGGTGTCGCGGCCGCCGCCAGGGACGGGCATGTAGGAGATGCGCAGGCGCACGACCGCCGTGACCTCGTGGTCGCCGGTCGCGAGAGGCTTACCGAGGGTGAAGCCGATCTGCGCGGGCTCGCCCATCTCCCAGCGGTCGTCGAGGACGTCCGGCAGCTCGATCATCCGGTAGCCGTTGCCGTGCACGGCGAAGGTCGTGGCCTCGGCCGGCACCGCGACGCCGTCGACGGTGAGATCGACGCCCTCGACCATGGAGAGGCCGAGGCCGCGGTAGTACGGCATGCGCACGTCGACCACATAGGAGGCGGTGTCGGTGGATCGAGCGTCGGTGAATCCAGCGCCGGTGTCGTCCGCCCGGAGGCTGTCGTCGCAGATGATGTACTGGTCGAACACAGCAGGCTCTCTCTCAGATCGCTTCGTTGCGGGGGCCGGTCTCGCCGAGCAGCGAGGAGAACATCGCGTGCTGGCGACGTACCTGCTCGCGACTGTCGATCGGGTGAGCGTCCTGAATGTGCCGGTTGCCCTCGTACTCGCTGGAGAGGTAGCCGTCGAAGCCGCCCTTCTCCAGCACGGGGACGATGCGGTCGTAGGGGATGCTGTATTCCGCCGTCTCGTCGACCATCTCGTAGAACTTCGCCTGGATGTGGCCGACCAGGTCCATGTGCGGGAGCATCTCCTCGGGCTCGCGGTAGATGAAGTGTGTGGCCTGTCGCGCCAGCCCCATCTCGACCGGGCCGCCACCGCGGTAGTGGATGATGTCCATCAGGGCGTGGGTGTCGCCGTGGTCGTCGTACAGCTTGACGATGTAGTCGACCAGCTCCGGGCGAGCGCCATCGCGCAGCGCCCTCTCGGAGACGACCCGCGGGAACCGCGCCACGAACGTGCCCATGTCCGGCATCAGACCGAGGGCGACGCCGCCCTCGGCGTGCATCACCTCGAGGTGCTCGAGGATCCAGGGGTGCTCGTAGTGGAAGGGCGCGTGCACCTCGAGGAGGAGCCGTACGCCGGCCTCGCGGGCATAGGGCGCGGCATCCCTCATGACCTCCGGCGGCGTGTTGATGATCGCTCGGATCACCCTCGCGCCGAGCCGGACGGCGAGATCGATGTCGGCACGGAAGGAGGCGAGCTGCTCCTCATGAGTCAACCACCGGTCCCGGTATCGCAAGGTGTCGAGGAAGAGGTCGGTGGCGCTGGTCGTGGTGCCGTATGTCGCCATCCACTGGTGCCACTGGGCGATCTGCGCGTCGGTGATGTTCGGGTAGCCGACCAGCGACTGCTCCGGAATGACCTCGATCCCGTGGGCGCCGATGGACGCAGCGTGGGCGATGCAGTCCTCCAGCGACATCGTCCGGAGGAAGAACTCCTCCTGATAGCTGTAGAGGCTGACTCCGCGTTTGATGGACACGGCCTCAGGATGTGGCGGACGGCACAGCCCCGGGAACCCTGATGTGGCGATGCACGACATCGGCTACTTCGATGCCCGCTCGGCGTCGTCGGAGCTCGGTCGAAGGTTAATGTGGAGCCCGACGTCGGGGTCGGCAGCCGCTGCGCGCCACCCGTCGGGCCCGGCGACGCCGGGCTTCGCGCACATCGCCGCGTCATCACCGGAAGGTGAGGAACGCCTCGTGCTTGATCGCTCGCCCGCGTCGGTGCGCACTGCCGGTCCCCGCGGCCTGCTGCCGGCGCTGCTCGTCGTGACCCTGTTGACCGCCATGGACCAGACGATCGTCGCCACGGCACTGCCGGCCATCGTCTCGGACGTCGGCGGCCGCGCGGGCGTGGGCTGGGTCTTCGCCGGCTACACGCTCGCGATGACGCTCGCCATGCCGCTCTTCGGCCGGCTGGGAGACCTGCGTGGGCGGCGCGTCCTGTTCCTGGGGAGTATCGCCGCGTTCGTCGTCGCCTCCGGCTCGTGCGGCCTGGCGACCAGCATGCACCTGCTCGTCGCGCTGCGCATCGTGCAGGGCATCGCCGGCGGCGGCGTGCTCGTGATGTCGCAAGCCGTCGTCGCCGATGCCGTGCCGGCGCGCGAGCGTGCTCGCTTCATGGCGCCGGTGGGCCTCGTCTTCGCCGTCTCGAGCGTGGTGTCGCCCCTGCTCGGCGGGACGTTGACCGACACCGTCGGCTGGCGGTGGATCTTCTGGGTGAACCTGCCCCTCGGCGCCGTCGCCTGGACCTTGGCCTACCGCGCCGTCCCCCGCCCGCGCGCCTCGGGAGGCGGCGGCGACCTCGACCTGCGCGGGTTCGGCCTGTATGCCGTCTCGGTCACCGGAGTCGTCGTTCTCGCGACGGGTCAGCTGGGGTCGTTGCTGTCCCCGACGACGCTGGCGATCGTGGTCGCCACGCTCGTCTGCGCTGTCGCCTTCGCTCATCGGATGCTGACGCACAGCGACCCGCTCATCCCGATCGGCGTCCTGCGCAACCGAACCGTCGCCATCGCGAGCTGCATCGGCCTCGTCAACGGTGCCGCGGTGTTCGGGCTCGTCGGCTACCTGCCGACCGTCGTGCAGTCCGTGCTCGGCCTGCGGCCCACGATGTCGGGCGCCATCCTGCTCGCGCTCGTGCTCGGCATGATGGTCTCCACAATGTCCACCGGCCGATGGACGGCGCGGACGGGACACTACCGGCGGCTTCCTCTCATCGGCTGCCTGCTCGGCGCTCTCGCGATGGCGTGGCTCTCGAGGCTCGACGCGTCCTGGAGCATCGGGCACGCCGCAGCCGCTATCGCCCTCCTCGGCCTGGGCGCCGGCTTCTTCATGCAGGTGGTCACCATCGCCGCTCAGGATGCTGCGCCGGCCGAGCACGTCGGATCTGCCACCTCGACGGTCTCACTGGTCCGGGAGCTCGGCGTGACGGTGGGCGCTGCGAGCATCGGGGCTGCGTTCGCGGCTCATGGCCGCGGCCACGACCTGGGTGCCGGCGTCGCCGACGCTGTGCCGACGGTGTTCGTTGCGCTGATGCTGGTCCTCCTGGCCGGCGCGGCCGTCTCCCTAGCACTCCCCGACCGGCGCCTGTCCTCGCACGTCGGCTGAACGCGAGCAGGCGCAGATGCCCGCCCGAGACACCGCGACCGGGCGCAGATACCCACCGCAGAAACGCCGAGCGGGCGCAGATGCCCGCCCGAGACGCGGCGAGCGGGCGCAGATGCCCGCCCGAGACGCCGCGACCGGGCGCAGATGCCCGCCCGAGACGTGGCGAGCGGGCGCAGATGCCCGCCGAAATGTCGGCTGACCGCCGCGGTGTCGCCGGAAGCCCGTCGTCTGCTGACCGGCGCTGATCGCAACTGGCCTCAAGGGGTTGATCCGCGCGCCGAAGATCTGCCCGTTGAAACCAGTTGCGAATCCTCGGCGCCGAACCTGCGGTGTCGCCAAAAGCGCGTCGTCTGCTGACCGGCGCTGCTCGCAACTGTTCTCAATAGGTTCATCCGCGCGCCGAAGATCTGCCCATTGAGACCAGTTGCGAATCCTCGGCGCCGAGCCTGCGGGTCGCCAGACCGGTCGATGTTGTCGCCGTCCAGGTCAGTCTGCTCGCGGTCCTGGGCAGGTGCACGCTCATGGTGCGGGGTCTGCGTCCGTCGGCGGCGGCCGTTGGCAGCGGGCGTCGCCCGCGGGCCATCTCGATGAGCCGCGGCCGTACGTCGGCTAACCGCGAGCAGGCGCAGATGCCCGCCGCAGAAACGTCGAGCGGGCGCAGATGCCCACGACACGCGAACATCTGCGCCCGCTCGGCGGAATCTGCCCGGCCATCTGCGCCCGTTCGACGGGATCTGCCCGGCCATCTGCGCCCGCTCGGCGGAAGTCAGGTGACCGTCTGAGCCTGCTCAGCTCTTGAGGCCCCCGCTGAAGCCCTGGATGAACCGCTTCTGGGCGACGACGTAGAACGCCAGGATGGGGATCATCGAGAGCAGCACGATGGCGAAGACGAGGTTCCACTGCGAGACGAGGGAGCCGACGTAGTTGTACATGACCACCGGCAGGGTCTGGACCGAGGAGCCGTTGAGGAAGATGAGCGAGGTGAAGAAGTCGTTCCAGACGATGAGGCCGCCGAGGATGGCGACGGTCCCGGTCGCCGGCGCCATGAGTGGGAAGACCACGCGGATGAACGTCTGGAACTTCGACGCGCCGTCGATCGTGGCGGCCTCCTCGTACTCGGGGGCCAGGGTCTTGAAGAAGCCGGCGTACAGGAAGACGGCAAGCGGCAGCAGGACGCCGGTGTAGACGATGATCATGCCGATCCTGGTCCCGACGAGCCCGAGGTTGCGGGCCTCGACGTAGAGCGGCAGCACGCCGAGCTGCGTGGGCAGGATGATGGCGATGAGGAAGAGGAAGTAGGACCGGTTGGTCCACCGGCTCTTGCTCCGCACCAGCGCGTACGCCGTGATCGACCCGAAGGCGATCAGCCCGATGACGCTGCCGGCGGTGATGATGATGCTGTTCTCGAGACCCTTGACGATGCTGCTGGACGCGCCGTTCGCCGACTCGAGCAGGGACTTGAAGTTGTCGAGGGTCGGATGCTTCGGAGGCTGGAAGGCCGGCGACTGGAGGACGTCCTCGCCGGGCTTGAACGCCGTCATCAGCAGGAGCCAGAAGGGTGAGAGCCACGCCAGCGTCACCAGGATCATGACGATCTCGAGCGCCAGGGTGCGACCGCGGTATCGGAACATGTCAGGCTCCCGCCTCGGAACGCTCACGGGTGATGAGCTGCTGGACCACGGAGAAGAGGACGATCAGGACGCTGAGCAGCAGTGCGAGTGCGGCGCCGAAGCCGAACTTCCCGAACACCAGCGTCTGCTGGTAGATCTCGGTCGCCAGCGTCTGGGTGGCGCCCGACGGGCCGCCGCCGGTGAGGGCCATGATCTGGTCGAAGACACGGAGTCCTTGGATCAGCATGAGGGTGGTGGCGATCGCCACGGCCGGTCGGATCGTCGGAAGCGTGATGTGCACGAACCTGCTCCAGCGGCCGGCGCCGTCGATGGCCGCCGCCTCCTCGATCTCGACCGGGACGACCGCGAGGCCGGCCAGATAGATCACCATGACGAGGCCGACGTTCTGCCACACCATGACCGCGAGGACGCACAGCTTCGCCAGTGTCGGGTCGGCGAGCCAGTCGTGCTTGAGCGAGCCGAGGTGGGCCCCGCCGAGCGCCTGGTTGAGCGGCCCGTCGAAGGCGAAGATGAAGCTCCAGATGTAGGAGACCGCGATCGGGGCGAGCACCACGGGCATGAAGAGCAGGGTGCGGAGCAGGTAGCGCGTCTTGAGCGTGCGGTTGAGCGCGAGGGCGAAGAGGAGCCCGATGACGTTGGTCAGCACGACGAACCCGACCGCGAGCAGGATGGTGTTCTTCAGGGCGCCGATCAGCTCGTCGGTGTGGAAGATCTTGACGAAGTTGTCGAGACCGACGAAGCTCCAGCCGCCGATGCCGCTCCAGTCGGTGAAGGCGTAGAAGCCCCCGAGGAGCGTCGGCACGTAGATCAGTGCCAGGACCAGGGCGATCCCGGGCAGTGCCCACCAGGCGGGCACCGCTGCGGAGAAGCCGCCGGCGCGGCCCCGCCCCGACCGCTTCTTGCGTCCGGGCTGAGTCCCGCGCTCTGCCGAGGGATTGGGCTGGTCTGCGAGCGTCGCGGATGTCGTCGCGCTCATGGGTTCGCCTCTCGTCGTCCTGGGTGTGGATCAGCGGCGGTGAGGGCCGGGGTCGGCCCTCACCGCCGAGGGTGGGTCAGTTGCCCCAGGCGTCGTCCATCGCCTTGAGCACGTCGTCGACGCTCTTCTGGCCGGTCAGCAGGCCGGTGACGCCGGTGCCGAGCGCGTTGTAGACCTCGCCGTTGGGCCAGCCGAGGTAGCCGTAGGGGGCGGTCTTGTTCTGGTCGATGAGGTCCTTCACGCCGGCGTACTGCGGAAGGAGCTTGGAGGTGTCGACCTTGCCGACGGGAACTTCGCCGGACGCCTCCGCGGTCGCCTCGGTCTGCGCGGGCTGCGTGATCCAGTTGAGGAAGTCGGAGACCAGCTTCGGGCTCTTCGTCTTCGCGTTGCCGGCGAGCGCGTCGGGGGTGCCGGCCATCAGATAGGTCTCGGAGCCCGAGGGGGCCGGCATCGGCAGCACGGTGAGGGTGACGGCGCCGTGCGTGGAGTCCATGATGTCCTTCGCGCCACCGCCGGGGGCGCTGAAGGCCGTCATCTTGCCCTGGCCCATGCCGTTGGTGAGGGCGTCGAAGCCGGCACCGGCGGCGCCGTCCTGGAAGCAGCCGCTGTCGTTGAGGTCCTTCATGGCCTGCAGGGCGGACTTCCAGCCGTCGCTGGTGGCGAACTTGACCTCGCCCTTGGCCCGCTTCTGGTTCCAGTCCGGCTCCGGGCCGTACACGGTGTCCCCGGCGAGTGCGGAGGTGAAGATGGCCGTGTTGGGTGCCATCGCACCGGCGAGCCCGAAGACGGCCTTGCCCTTGCTCTTGGCCGTCTTGCATTGCGCGATCACCTGGTCGAGCGTCGTCGTCGCGTCGATCGAGATGCCGGCGTCCTTGGCTGCAGCGGGGCTGTAGATGAGCCCAGTCGGAGCGAGGTACGGCGGGATCGCGACGAGCTTGCTGTTGAGGTAGAAGAGGTCCTTGGCGTTGTCGGGCACCACGTCGGCGTTGACCTTGCCGGTGAGGTCGAGCAGCTTGCCGGCCTGCGCGAGCTCGGTGACCGAGCCGGCCTGACCGCTGCCGGCGTTGACGAAGAAGACGTCGGGACCGTTGCCAGCCTGCAGCTGCGTGGTGAGTGTGCTGCCGTAGGTGTTCAGCGCGATCGGGTTGGTCTTGATCTTGACGCCCGGGTGCGACTTCTCGTAGTCCTGGGCCAGGGTCGCGAAGACGCTCTTCGCGTTCGGGTTGGCGATCTGGTAGGAGAAGGTGATCGACTGCGGCTCGGCGCCGTTCTTGCTGCCACCGTCACTCGAACCGCACGCGGCGAGAAGGCTGGTGCCGATGACGGGCAGGACGGCCATCGCCGTCAGGCGGAGCCTCGTGGTTCTGGTCATCTGATTCTTCCTTGGCTCGTCGTCGCCGCCCCGGAGCGGACCGACACTGATGTGAACTCCGCCACTGTGGCTCAGGCCATTCGCCCCGGGGAACAGGTGTCTTCCGATCCTCGCCATCAGCACTGTGGATGCGGTGTGAGGGCCGCCACGTCCAGCCGGCGAAGAGGAGCGGTGGAGCGGCCGCACGAGGCATGGCGCACCAGCACGCAGCGGCTCTCCGCACCGGAGACCGGTGCGGAGAGCCACTCGAAGACGCAGGATCAGGCGATCAGGATCAGGCCGTGGCGATGCCGTCCTCGCCGAGGAAGCGCCGGCACATCGCGTGATGCCGCGCGACCATGTCGAAGGCATTCTGCTCGTCCGCGTCGAGGTAGGCGTGGCCCTCCCATTCCGTCGACATCGAGACCGTGCGGTCGAGCTCGGAGAACACCTTCATGATCGACTCGTAGTCGATCGACGGAGACTCGAGGCTCTCGTCGACGTCGTAGAACTTGCCGTGGATGTGGACCACCTGCGGCAGGACCTCGCGCCAGTCCTCGAGGTTCTCGCGGCCGAACATCGTGAAGACCAGACGCGCGAACCCGACGGGGAGCTCGGGCTCGCCTCGCTCTGCGCACTCGGCGGCGAACTGGCCGTACCGCTGGAAGGGCGCCCCCGGCGCCTCCCAGGCGCGCTTGAGCGACTCGATGCCCTCGTCCGAGAGTCCGTCGCGACGCAGCTTGTCGAGCATCCCGACGGGGATGGCGCGCATGCAGCTGCTGAAGTCGGGGACGAAGCCGAGGTACTCGGAGTCGATCCGGGCGTAGGCCTCGCGCGTCGCCATCACCTTCGGCGTGTTCGGACCCTCCGGCGCGTGGACCTCCATGCCGAGCTTGACGCCTGCCTTGGCGGCGATCGGCTCGATCTTCTCCAGGACCTCGGGGGTCAGCCCGATCTGCGTGCGGACGACGGGGAACCCCAGCTCGCCGGCCAGCTCGATCTGCGGTCGCATGTACTCGACGCTGCGGTCGACGTCCATCCACTGGTCGGCGCGAAGCGCGATGTCGGCGTTGGAGGCGAGCGACGTCGGCACCAGGCCGTTGCGCTCGATGGCGTCCCTCAACGCGCGCAGCTCCTCATCGGGCACCTTGTTCGGGAACCCGCGGAGCGACTGGAAGCCGATGACCTCGACGCCCGGCCCGAGGCCGCGGCGTCCGACCTCGTCGATGAGGCTCGAGAGTGTGTACTGACCTGCCAGCCACTCGTTCGTCATCGAGTAGAGCGTGGTGCCCAGCATGATGCTCATTGCACGACCACCTTCTTGACCACATGGGTCCGCTGCACCAGCGCCATGTCGGGGCCGATGATGATGTAGGGGACGCGGGTCGCCAGCACGACGTCCACGTCGATCTCGGTGCCCGCGGGCTGCGGCCGCTCGGAGGGGACACGCACCGTGAGTGCGTCCTGCACGAACCACCACTCGTCGTCGAGACCGGGAAGGTCGTCGAGGCCGAGCTCCAAGCCGCCGACGTCGACCCGAAGCGCCGAGCGCTCGCTCGTCACATCGTCGATGGTGAGGTCGATGCCTTCCAGGCAGGACAGTGGCAGGGAGCGGTACCAGGCGAGGTGGAGGTCCACCTCGTAGCCACCGTCGGCGGCGCGTACGGCTGTGTCGCCGAGCACCTGTGCTTCGAGTGTCACGCTGTCTTTCCTTCCGTGATGGTGAGTACGTCGAGCTCGTGGCCGGTCACGACCACCCAGGCGCCGGTCTCGTCCGACTCCTGGATGGCGGCGGCGACATGGGCCATGCGGACGAGGTCGTGGAGCGTCGGCAGCCCGTCGGGCTCGCGTCCGGGGGCCGTGGCATGCGCGTCGGCCACGAAGGACGACCAGCAGTCGCGGAAGCCCTGAGGCCGGCCGGGAGGCTGCGTCGAGTAGCGCGAGACGTCGGCGCCCACCCCGCGTTGGAACCGCTGGGCGCCGCGGAACCCCATGACGTCGAGCACCTCGGGGCGTCCCTCGTGGAAGACGACCGACTCCTCGACGCCGTCGAGCGCCATCAGCAGCGTGCCGCCTTCGACTGGGCGGGTCTGGCTGACGGCCAGTGTGCCGGCGGCGCCCCGGTCGGTCTGGAAGAGCACGCCCCTTGCCCCGGGGATCTCGGCTCGTCCGTCGATCGAGCTCAGCGATGTCGCGGCGACCGACGTCGTCACGACACGCTCGATGCGGTGGCCGGTGGTGAACTCCAGCAGGTCGCCGTACGCCGGGAGCGCCGAGGGCGCCGCCCACCCGTGGAGCATGTGCAGCGGGCCCGGCGTGCCGCTGCGGATCCGCCGGCGGGCGAGCCTGACCATCGGGTAGTAGCGGTGCACGAACGGGACCGCGACAACGGTGCCGGCGGCCTCGGCCTGTGCAGCGACAGCCTCGAGGTCGCCGACGCCGCCAACCGCGGACCATTCGTGCATCACGACGCACCGGACCCGGCCGAGAAGGTCGGAGAGCGCCCCGGCAGCCGCGTCGGGCTCGACGCTGAGATGGATGACCTCGGCGTCTGCCTGGTCGGAGACGACGTCGGCACCGGACTCGTGCACGAGCGCGAGGACGTCGGGACGCTGCGGTCCGACGATGGCGACCCGGGTGGTCTGTCCACCCGAGCTGGTCGTGGTCTTCTGGCGTGACAAGTCGGTTCCTCCGCGAGGTGCGTCGACACGGCGTGTGCCTTGCGTCACTCTTCCCAAGGCGACACGATTGAGGAAGCCGCGAGGGCCGATGGCCCGCATCGGTCCGATGGATGTGCTGGGAAAGGAAGTTGCGCCGATGGTGCGGGAGGTCGACCTGAATCTGCTGCGCGCCCTCGACGCAATCCTGGAGGAGCAGAGCGTCACGAAGGCGGCCGCGCGGCTCGGCCTGAGCCAGCCGGCGATGAGCGCGTCGCTGGCGAAGCTGCGCCGTCACTTCGGTGACGAGCTCCTCACGCGCGTCGGCAACGCCTACGAGGCCACGCCGTTGGCCAAGGAGCTCCTCGAGCCGACGCGCACGGCGTTGCGCGCGACCGATCGGGTCTTCGTCCGCGACGGCGAGTTCGACCCGATGACGAGCGTGCGCGACTTCTCGATCGTCATGTCCGACTACTGCACCGCCGCGCTGGGCCCGGCGATCGCGCGCCGGGTGCGCGAGCGGTCACCGCGGTCGAAGCTCTATGTCTTCGGTCTGACGCCCGCCCTCGTCGATGCGGCGCCGGAGTCGATGCGCACGCACGACCTGGTCATCATGCCCCACGGGTTCCTGTCCGACCTCAAGCACCGCGACGTCTACGAGGACGACTGGGCCTGCATCGTGAGCGCCGACAACACCAAGATCGACGACCGCATCACGATCGAGGACCTCGCCGAGATGCCCTGGGTGCTGACGTTCAACCAGCGCACCGCCTTCACCACGGCGATGCAGCAGCTCCGGATGCAGGGGCTCGAGCCGCACACCGAGGTCGTGACGGAGAACTTCCTGACGCTCGGCGCACTCATCGCGGGCACCGACCGGGTGGCGCTCGTCCAGGAGCGTCTCGGTCACCTGCTGGCGAGGACGTCGGACGTGAAGGTCCTCCCGGTGCCCTTCGACGCCGCCCCGCTCGTGGAGACGATGTGGTGGCACCCGATGTATGAGGTCGACCCTGCGCACCGCTGGCTGCGCGAGATCGTCATCGAGGCGGGCATCGAGATCACCTGACGCAAGCGTTGAGTGTCTCGCCCACCCATGGGTGGGCGAGACGCTCAAGGCTCGCGCTCAGGCGCGTGCGGCGACCTCCCGGATGTGCTTGACCGACTCCTCCGAGGAGATGGTCGGGAAGTACTCGAGCCCGATCGGCCCGTCGTACCCGGAGGCGCGCAGCACGCCGAGCTGGGTCTCCCAGTCGAGCGCGCCGCTGCCCGGCTCGCCGCGCCCGGGTGCGTCGGCGATCTGCACGTAGTCGACGAGCCCGGCGGCGTTCTCGAGCTCCGTGGCAGGGTCCTCCCCCATCGTGACCGAGTGGTAGAGGTCGTAGAGGATCCCGAACGAGTCCGAGCCGACGGCCCGCGCGACGATCACCGCGTCCTCGGTCCGGTCGGTGAGCGCACCCGGGTGGTCGACCCGGGTGTTGACCGGCTCGAGGAGGAGCTTCACGCCGGAACCCCGGGTGCGCCGGACGGCCTCGGTGAAGATCTCGGCGAGACGCTCGAGGTTCTCGCTCCGCTTCTGGCCGGGGAAGCCGACACCCGAGCCGAGCACGATGCGGGGACATCCCAGACGCCGGGCGTTCTCCACGCCCTGCGCCAAGCCCTCGTTGAAGGCGTCCATCGTCTCCCAGGGCAGCGCGAAGTTGGTCCGCGGCTCAGCGAGCACGGACGTCAACGCGACGCCGGTCTCCTCGAGCGCAGCGGCCAGGGCGTCGACGTCGACCGTGGAGGTGCCCCACATCTCGACGGCGTCGAACCCGGCGGCGGCAGCCGCACGCACGCGGTCGGGGTGCTCCCCCGCCTCGGTGAACAGGAGGTCGATGTTGGGAGAGAGCTGATACACGTTCGTGCCTTTCGGTTTCGGGTCGGTGGTGCGAGTCGGGTCAGGCGCTGGTGGCGACGACGCTGCCGGACGCGAGGGGCGCGAGCTCGCGCTGGACGAGGTAGCCGGCCAGAAGAGCGCTCTGAGCAGGGTGAGGGCTCTGGTCGCTCTCGACGACGACCCACCCGGAGTAGTCGATGTCGACGAGGGCTCGCACGACCGCGGTCGCGTCGACCAGGCCGACCTCGGCGCCCGGCTCGGCGAACCAGCGCGGGACCTCACGAGAGCCGCCCTCGACGCGGACGGTCCAGTGGGCGTGGGGCTGGAGATACTCCTCGGCCTCGTCGACGGCGAGCGCGTCCTTGAGCTGGACGTGCCAGAGACGGTCGCCGTGAGCCTTGATCATCGCGACCGGGTCGATGCCGGCGACGGCGAGCTCGCCGGTGTCGACGGCGAGCCCGACGACCTCAGAATCGGCGCGGTCGAGCAGCCGGTCCAGCGCGTCGCCGCGACGCAGCGCGGACAGGAAGTCGACGTGGAGCGCGGTGCGGATCCCGTGCTCGGCGGTCCTGCGGCCGACCGCCGCCCACGTGGTGGCGAGCTGGGCGATGGCCTCGTCGTCCAGAGGAGGTACGTCGCCCGCATCGGGCGTCGGCTTCACGACGAGCACCGATCCGCCGAGCTCGGCCAGCGCCTCGGCGTACCAGCCCGCTCGCTCGACCATGACCGGCACGTCGGTCCCGACCAGAGGCGAGAGACCTCCGGTCAGGTGCTCCATGGACCGCTCCTCGGAGTTCCAGAACCAGCTGCTCACGCAGTCGATGGCGCAGTCGGCAAGGAAGGCCCGGAAGCCGGCCAGCGACCCGAAGTTCGCGATCACCTGCTGCGGGTTCCCGAACGGCTCCCAGCGACCCGTCCCGGTCCAGAGCTCGACGCCTCGGAACCCGGCGATGGACATGGTCTTCAGCGCTCGCTCATGCTGCTCGCGCCGGACGAAGTCGTCGAACTGGGGCTTCCACTGATTAAGGGCGTAGCCCCACCTGATGCCGCTCATGAGTAGATCCGTTCCAGGACGTTGGCGGCGTACCAGCGCGAGATGGCCGTGCTCTCGGAGTAGTCGCCGCCCTCCTTGTTGGCCTTGTCGTGCTCGACGGAGATCCAGCCCTCGTAGGCGTTGTCGCGGACGGCCGTCATCATCGCCTCGAAGTCGACGAGCCCGTGCGGTGTGCCCATCTCGTAGAACCACTTGCCGGTCGTCGGCGCCATGATCTCCGAGTCGGGCCGGTGCCGGTGGTCGTCGCCGGTCGCGACGTTGCGGGTGTCCTTGAAGTGGAAGCCGCTGACGCGGTGGGCGTGCCGGTGGTAGAGCGCCACCGGGTCGAGCCCGGCGATGCAGTGCTGGGCGGTGTCCACGAACAGCGAGACGACCTCGGGGTCGGTGTAGGAGTAGAACGTGTCGATGTCCTGCTCGCTCTGGATGCCGCAGAAGAACTCGTGGTGGCAAGTCAGCCGCACGCCGTACGACGCGGTGATCTCACCGACCTTGTTCCACACGTCCGCGGTGTGCTTGAGCTTGTCCTCGGTGACCGGCTCCATGTCGTAGTAGAGCGTCGCCGGCATCACGATGATGTTGTCGAGCTGGATCTCCGACCAGCGCCCCATCGTCACGCGGAAGTCCTCGAGGATGTTGTCGTGGGTCTCGGGGAGGTGCGGGGCGTAGTTGCGGACGTCGTAGTCGGCCGCGTGGAAGGTGTTGACGATCCGCTCGAGGCCGTGGTCCTGCACCATCTGCTGGTACTTCGCCGGGCCACCGTAGGTGCCGTACATCTGCCAGATCCGGAAGTCGAACGTGTCGATCGCGTCGAACCCGGTCGCCTTGATCTGCTTGAGGAACGACGACATCGTCTTGACGTTGTGCCACTGGTCGATCGGCCCCGCGGGTCCGTTGCTGCGCCAGTGGTCCATATACGACCACTTGATCCTGCGCTCGGTGGGGTGCACGCCGTTCACGGGGCTGCCACCGCCTCGCCGGCGGCGACCTGCTGGACGTAGGCGAGTGCGTCCGCGGTCGAGGCGACCGTCGGATACGCCTCGATGCCGACCGTGCCCTGGTAGCCGACGCGGTCCAGCAGTGCGAACGCAGCAGGCCAGTCGATGGCGCCCGTGCCGGGCTCGCCGCGGCCCGGGGCGTCGGCGACCTGGACGTGTCCGACGAGGTCGATGACGTCGGGGACGACGATCTCGGGGTCCTCGCCCTCGACGACGGAGTGGTAGAGGTCGTAGAGGACGCGGACGTGCGGGGAGTCGACGCCGCGCACGACCGCGACCGAGTCGGCCGTCATGCTCGTGAGCACACCGGGGTGGTCCATCCGGGTGTTGACGGCCTCGACCAGCAGCGTGACGCCGGCGTCGGCCGCGACCTCGGCGGCGCGGGCGACCGCCTCGGTCATGATGCCGATCTGCACCGGCCGCTTGAGATAGGGCACCGCGGGGCCCGAGCCGACGACGACGTGGGGGCAGCCGAGGCGCACGGCGTCGTCGACGGTGCGGCGTACGTCGTCGAGGAATCCGTCATGGGTCTCCTTCAGCACCAGCCGCGTCGTGCGCGGGTCGACGAGGACCGTCCAGAGCCTGACGCCCGTCTCGTCGAGCGCGGCGCTGAGCGCGTCGAGGTCCTTGTCGTGGGTCCAGAAGATCTCCGCCTTGTCGAAGCCGGCCGCGGCCGCCGCGCGCACGCGGGCGGCGAGGTCGTCGCCGGCCTCGGCGAACATGTACTCCAGGTTGACCGACAGCGAGCGTGCTGCACTCATCGGAAGGTGTCCTCGAAGGTGTCGTAGGGAAGCGGCGGCTCGGGGTCGAGCGTCTGCGCGGTGTCGTTGGCGTAGGGCATGTACTTCTTCGTGACGATCGGCCCGTCGACCGGCGGGAGGAACACCGGCTTGCCATCGTCGCCGAACCAGGCCAGCTGGGAGTCGTGGCTGTGCTGGTTGTCGGACGCGAAGCTGATCCAGTCCCGGTTGAACGGGGCGCGGGCAACCTCGTAGCAGCGGAAGTGCCAGATCCGCCACTCGCCTTCCTGCTTGACGAAGTCGACGCCGTACTTGCACCACACCCAGTGCGCCCAGACCGGCTTGCCGTCCACCTCGCCTCCGGAGAAGACGTAGTCGGGCGCCTCCTTGGCGATCTCGGGGTCCATCAGCCCGGACTCGAGCCCGGCCATGATCCAGATGCCCTTGGCGGTCGTGCCGTCGGCCGACACCTCGACGACCGGAGTGGTCGTGTAGTGGAAGAGGAGCTTGCCGATCGGGCGGGGGCGGCCTCGGTGGTACGCCGTCACCGACTCGTAGGTCGAGTACTCCCCCACGTTGTTGTAGCGGGACCGGATGCCCTCCGTCCCGGGCTTGGCCCACAGCTCGGAGATGATCCGCTCGTCCTCGTAGGCGTTGTGGTAGTGCATGTAGCGGTTGAAGACGTTCTCGACGGCGCCGCGGTCGGCGGCGCGGACGGCGGTGAGCTCGGCCGCTTCGACGCGTGCCTCCAGCTCGGCGAGTCGCTGGAGCAGGCTGGTGTCGTCGACGGTGGTCATCAGATGCCTCTCTGAGTGATGTCAGTGGTCAGTGCGCGCATGGTCATTCGGAGAGCCGTGCCGCGAGCGCGTCGGCTCCTCGCACGGCGAGCGCGACGCTCGTGAGCGTCGGGTTGCAGGAGTTGGCGGTGGGGATCAGCCCGTTGCCGGCCAGCACGAGACCGGGCACGTCCCACACCCGCGAGGAGGAGTCGCAGACGCTGGTGCCGTCGTTCTCGGGCCCCATCCGGACCGTGCCCATGTAGTGCAGCGAGCTGCCCGGCGGCATCACGACGGGCATGCCGTCGATGAACGTGCCGAGCGCGGCGGCGGCCCGAGCCTGGAAGGCGCGCGCCTTCTCGAGCTGCTCCTCCTCCCGCTCTGTCACCTCGTAGGCGATCCGGATGCCGGGGAGGCCGTTCTCGTCCGGCTCGGCGTCGTCGAAGAGCAGCCGGTCCTCGGCCCGCGGCCACTTGCGGACGCCCCAGCCCATGCCGACGTAGCCGGCCGCGTTGTCGGCGTACGGGCTGTCGGGCGGCAGCGGGATCGGGCAGACCGGGCTGTAGAGCATCTGGGCGTGGAACGGGTGGCGCTCCTGCTCGAAGCGCACCCCCACCACCACGCGCACCGGGTCGACGGGAGCGACCCCGGGCTCGAGCGGTGGGAGCAGACCGTCCTTGACGGCCACGACGCCGAAGATCAGCGGGTGCTCGGTCAGGTAGCGACCGAGCGCCTCGGGCCGGATGCCCGAGGCCCACAGCAGCTGGGGCGTGCGCAGCGCGTCGGCGGCCACGACGACCTCGTCGGCACGTTCCTCGGTCTCGCTGCCGGTGGCGAGGTCGCGCAGCACGACGCCGACGACGGTGTCGCCCTCGACGACGAGCCGCACGGCGAGGGTCTCGGTGCGCAGCTCGAACCGGTCGGCGTGCGCGCCGGGTGAGGCCAGGTCGGCCAGCACGACGTCGGTGCCGGACCAGCGCATGGATCCGTCGGCCTGAGGATCTCCTGCGACCGGGAGCGGCTGGACCAGCAGGCCGTCGTCGGCGAACTCGTCTCGCACGAGTCCGAGGAGCGTGGTGGCCTGGGGTGCTCCGCTGAACGCCTCGTGCGTCGTGTGCAGCAGGCGCTCGGCCTCGTCGAGCAGGCCGTCGAGGTCGTCCTCGAGGAAGGCGATCCGCTCGCTGTCGACCGGTCGGGGTGTCGCACAGGTCCAGTGCGCTCCCTGCCCGCCGACGCAGGTCGCGGCGGCGGCCGCCGGCATGCCGGTCGAGCCCTCGGCCGCGCGGCCGACGAGGTGCGTGCCCTGCCGAGCGGTGACCGTCCCCTCCATCACGGCACCGGTCGGGATGCCGCGCACACCGGCGCGCCCGGAGGCCGGGCCCTGGGAGGCCTGCTTCGCCGCCGCCTGCTCGGCGGGGTCGGCGATGTTGCGGACGTTCATGCCGAGCGGGTCGGTGAGGGCCGGACCTGCCTCGACCATGAGGACGGACACATGGTCGGTGCGCTCCAGGAGCCGGCGGGCGTACGTCGCCCCCGTCGGGCCGGATCCGACGACGAGGACGCGACGAGTCCCGCCGCTCATGCTGCGACCTCCTGGGAGGAGTCCAGCCACCGGCGCACGAGCCGGCGGTCGTGCACGATGACACCGGCGACCCGGCCGGCGAACGATCCGAGCGCCGCCAGGGCGACCCACGGGCACGCGCCCGCCAGGGCCACGGTGGCCTGTCGCTCGTCGAGCTCGGCCGACAGCGCAGCGGTCCGAATGGTCGTGAACATGATGGTCTCCCTTCTCACTGCTGGGTCGCGAACGCGGCGTCGAACGCCGCCGTCGGGGCGTCGAAGGCCAGCCGACGGACGAACTCGAGCGCCTCCGGCGCGCCGACGAGACGGTCCATGCCGGCGTCCTCCCACTCGATCGAGATGGGGCCGGCATAGCCGATGGTGTTGAGCATCCGGAAGCACTGCTCCCACGGCACGTCGCCGTGCCCGGTGGAGACGAAGTCCCAGCCGCGTCGGGGGTCGGCCCAGGGCAGGTGCGAGCCGAGCCGGCCGTTGCGGCCGTTGCCGACCAGACGCTTCGCATCCTTGCAGTCGACGTGGTAGATCCGGTCCTGGAAGTCCCACAGGAAGCCCACGGGGTCCAGGTCCTGCCAGACGAAGTGCGAGGGGTCCCAGTTGAGGCCGAACGCCTCGCGGTGGCCGATGGCCTCCATGGCCGCGACGGTGGTCCAGTAGTCATAGGCGATCTCAGACGGGTGCACCTCGTGGGCGAATCGGACGCCACACTCGTCGAAGACGTCGAGGATCGGGTTCCACCGGTCGGCGAAGTCGCGGTAGCCGGCGGCCACCATCTCCTCGGTGGCCGGGGGGAACATGGCGACGTACTTCCAGATCGAGGAGCCGGTGAACCCGACCACGGTGTCCACGCCGAGCCGCTGCGCGGCGCGGGCGGTCATCTTCATCTCCTCCGCCGCCCGCTGCCGGACGCCCTCGGGCTCGCCGTCGCCCCAGATCCGGGACGGCAGGATCGCCTGGTGGCGGGCGTCGATCGGGTCGTCGCAGACCGCCTGGCCCTTGAGGTGGTTGGAGATGGCGTAGACCTTCAGACCGTACTTCTCCAGCAGGTCGAGCTTGGCCGTGACGTAGGAGTCGTCCTCCGCGGCCTGCCAGGGGTCGAGGTGGTCGCCCCAGCAGGCGATCTCCAGGCCGTCGTAGCCCCACTCCGAGGCCAGCCGGGCGACCTCCTCGAACGGAAGGTCGGCCCACTGGCCGGTGAACAGGGTGATCGGGCGTGTCATCGTGGATTCCTCTCCTGGGGCGTGCTCGGTGGCGCTCAGCGCGGGATGGACTGCCAGCTGCGGGTCTCGGAGCTGCGCTCGACGGCGTCCAGGACGCGCTGCACCTGCAGGCCGTCCTCGAAGCTCGGCCTCGGCTGCTCGCCGGCGGCGATGGCGCGGACCAGATCGACGACCTGGTGGGTGAAGCCGTGCTCGTAGCCGAGCCCGTGGCCGGGCGGCCACCAGGCGGCGACGTAGGGGTGGACGGGCTCGGTGACGAGGATCCGGCGGAAGCCGGCGATCTCGCTGGGCTCGGAGGCGTCGAGGAACTCCAGGACGTTCATGTCCTCGAAGTCGAAGGCCAGGCTGCCCTCGGCGCCGTTGATCTCGATGCGGATGGCGTTCTTGCGCCCCGTCGCGAACCGGGTCGCCTCGAAGACGCCCATCGCACCGTCGTCGAAGGTCGCGAGGAAGCCGGCCGCGTCGTCCACGGTCACCGGGCCGCGCTCGAGGGAGGCCGTGCCGGACAGGCCGGAGTGCTCGGCGGCGTACGGCCGCTCCTTGACGAAGGTCTCGAGGCGCCCGACGAGCTCGGCGATGCGGCGGCCGGTGATGAACTGCGTCAGATCCACGATGTGGGCGCCGATGTCGCCGAGCGCACCCGACCCGGCCTTGGCCTTGTCGAGCCGCCACGAGAGCGGGGCCTCGGGATCGGCGATCCAGTCCTGCAGGTACTGCGTGCGGACGTGGCGGATCTCGCCGAGGCGCCCCTCGGCGACGAGGCGCTGCGCCAGCGCGACCGCCGGGACGCGACGGTAGGTGAAGCCCACCATGGCCTGGACGCCGCGCTGGCGGGCGTCGGCGGCCGCGGCCGCCATGGCCTCGGCCTCGGCAACCGTGTTGGCGAGCGGCTTCTCGCAGAGGACGTGCTTGCCGGCCTCCAGCGCGGCGATCGCGATCTCGGCGTGCGTGTCGCCCGGGGTGCAGATGTCGACGACCTGGACGTCGTCGCGGTCGAGGACGGTGCGCCAGTCGCCCGTGCTGTCCGCCCACCCGAGACGCTCCGCGGCCTCCGCGGCGCGGCCCGCGTCGCGCCCGGCCACGACCTGCATCACCGGCTCGACAGGAAGGTCGAAGAAGCGCGGCGCGACCCGCCAGGCCTGCGAGTGGGCGTTGCCCATGAAGGCGTGCCCGACCATGGCCACGCCGAGCCGCGTGCGGGTGTCGGTCATGCGAGAGCCTCCTGGGAGTCGTCGACGTCGCGATGTGCGGGCAGCGTGGCTGCGATGTCACGGGCGCCTGCGACCGCGAGGGCCACGGACGTGAGCGTCGGGTTGCACGCCGTGGACGTCGGGATGACGCCGTTGCCGGCGACCCGCAGCCCCTCGACCCCCCAGACGCGGCTGCGCGGATCGCAGACGCTGGTGCCGTCGGCGACCTGACCCATCCGGACCGTGCCCTGGTAGTGCAGGGACGCTCCTCCGGGCAGGGTCCGCGGCTCAGGGTCGAGGGCGTCGCCGAGCGAGGCGGCGGCGCGCTTGACGGCGGCACGGGCAGCGTCGAGCGAGGCGTGGTCGGCGTCGGTGAGCCGGTAGTGCAGGCGCATGGCGGGCAGGCCGTAGCCGTCGGTCGCCTCGTCGTCGAACTCGACCCGGTCGTCGGCGCTGAGCTCCTTCGCGCAGAACCAGCCGAGGCCGACGATCGTGCCCGGCTCAGGGACGTCGCCGGGCGCAAGCGGGACGGGAGAGGCGTCGAGCTGCATCACCTGCCCGTGGAACGGCTCGGCGTCGGTGAACGGCACCCAGCTGACCCCGCTCTGCTTGACGATCGCAGCCCTGCCGCGCGGGTCCACCTCGGCCACAGGCACGTCGGCGACGTCCCGGAGCCGTACTGCGTGGATGACCTGCGGCTGGTCGTTGAGGTAGCGGCCGAGGGCGGTCGGGCGGATGCCCGAGGCCCACAGCAGCTGCGGGGTGCGCAGGCTGTCGGCGGCCACGACGACCTCGCGGGCGCTGACCACGTGGACGGTGTCAGCCGTCAGGTCGACCACCTCGAGGCCCGTCGCCCGCCCCTCCTCGACGACGACCCGCCTCACGAGGGCCTCCGGGATGAGCCGGAAGCGCGGGTTGGCTCGGGTCTCCTCGCCGAAGACGACGTCGGACCCGGACCAGGTGACACGTCCGTCGTCGTGGACCTGCACCGCGAGCGGCATGGGCGCAACACGCCGGCCGGGGGCACGGCCGTCGTCGAACTCGGCGGCCAGCCTGCGACGTACCTCGTCGGAGAAGGGCGCGCCGTCGAAGGCATGCTGGGAGACGCGCAGCAGCCGCTCGGCCTCGGTGAGCAGCTCGTCGAGGTCGTCGACGAACCCGATGCGCTCGCTGTCGCCCGGCCGTGGGCAGGCGCAGGTCCAGTGGGCCGCCATGCCGCCGACGTTGCTGGACATCGCGGCGGAGGGGATGCCGTCCTCGCCCTTCGCCTGATAGCCGTCGGCCAGGAGGAAGGTGCCGGCGCGTCGGAGCCGGCCGTCGTTCGGGTGCTCGCCTGCCAACGGGCCTTCCGACGAGTGCTGGGCAGCGGTCCGCGTCGCCTCGTCGACGATGTTCTTGACGTGGGCGCCCGGCGGGTCGCTCACGACGGGGCCGACCTCGAAGGTCGCGATCTCGAGGTCGGGTCGCAGCTCGCTCAACACGCGAGCGTACGCCGCGCCGCTCGGGCCGCTGCCGACGATCGCGACGTCGACCTTCTCGGGGATGGTGCGGGGCATGGGACTCCGTTCGACTCGTGCGGTGATGACGTCAGCTGCCGGCTGCGGCCTGCTCCTTGCGGAACTCGGTCCACCCCGGCAGCTCCCACGGGCGGACGAGCGCGGCGCGCATGCGGGCCTCCAGGTCCTCGACGGAGGGGAGCGGAGAGATCCGCCCGTCGTCGCGTCGGTAGGTCCTGCAGGTCAGCGCAGGCCTCGCACCGTCGATGGGGAACAGGTCGGCACCGCCGATGGCGAAGGACGGCGATCCGACGAAGCCGAGCTCGGCGGCCTGCTCAGGGGTGCGGACCTCGACGAGGTCGACGCGCACGTCGTGGCGGCCCATGCGCTCGAGGACCTCGTGCGCCATCCCGGCCGCGCGCTCGTGGCTCGGGCAGCCCGCCCACCAGCGCAGGTCGAGCCGCCACTTCACCGAGCAGCCGGCCGCGGACGTCGCGGGTCGCTCGACCGGGCGTCCGGCCAGCACGTCGTCGAGGGCGTCACGCACCCACGAGGCGCGCTGTGCCGGATCGTCGTAGTCGGCGTCCGGCGCGCCGTGGTAGCGCACCACGCCCGTGGCGTCGACAACAAACACCTCGGGCGTGGCGCACGCCTGGAAGGAGCGCGTGACGCTCTGGTCGGCGTCGCGCAGGAAGAGGCCGGCCACCTCGCCGGCCGCGACGCGCTCCGCCATGACGTCGACCGAGTCGAGAGGCTGGAGCTGGCCGTCGTTCGGGACGACCTGCACGACCTGCACGCCGCGCGACTCGTAGTCGCGGGCGAGGTCCTGGATGCGGTCGTGCCAGGCCAAGGCATACGGGCAGCCGTTGGACGTGAACACGACCACGGTGGCGGTCTGCGCGTCGTAGGCGACCTCGACGTCGCTCCCGGTGGTGTCCGGAAGCTTGATGCCCGGTGCTCGGTCACCCGCACTCAGGCGGTGATCGGCCAGCTCAGTCATGACGTGCTCTCCTCTGCGACGTGGCGCTCGTCACGTAGTCTGCGGCCCCGGAAATCAGAACGGCAGTTCTGTTTGGTGATGGTGCCCATCGGCAGATGCGATGCGCCTGCCGTCGACCGTGGCGCTCAGCGCATGCCGTCGGCGAGGTAGGCGGTCAGCATCGCCGACAGCCGGTCGACGACCTCGTCGTACTCGTAGTCGGCCGCCGCCTCACGGTCGTTGCCGAGCCCGAGCTGTCGCGCGAGCACGCTCCACGCGACGGTGCACGCCCAGCGCAGGGGGTCATCGGTGCCGGCGCCCGCGGGGCCGCCCTTCATCTCGCGGAGCGCGGCGATGAAGGCCGCCTGCATCCTCTCGTGGGCCGCGGTGCCGCGAGCAGCGATCACAGGATCGTCCCGCCCGAGCAGCATGAACGGCGCCAGCACGCGGGCGTTGCGGCGCAGCAGACCCGCCAGCGCACCGACCTCGCGCCGTACCGCCTCGTCCAGGCCGCACGCAGGCTCCCGGCCCGAGGCGAACGCGCGGGCCGTCTCGAGGTCGATGCGGTCCATCTCGCGGGCGTGCGCGACCCGGATCAGGTCGTCCTTGCTGGCGACCCGGCCGTAGATCGAGCCGGTCGAGACGCCGGCGAGGCGGGCGACGTCGGCGATCCCGAACGCGCCGGAGCCCCGCTGGACGAGGAGCGCCAGGGTCGCGTCCAAGGCGCGGTCCAACGACTGACGGCTGCGTGCCTGTTTCGGTGCGCGCAGGAGGTCGTCACCGGCGGACACCCCGGAGGCCTACGTACGACGGGCAGCGCCGCTGCGCGCCACCGGCCGACCGAGGTGGTCGGCCAGCTGGGCGCGTGCGGTTGCCGCGTCGATCACCATGGCGGAGCCGGCGGCCTCCGCAGCCGAGCGCTGGAGGGCCTGCTCGCCGGCGACGATCTCGAAGGAGTCGTCCCAGTAGTTCCAGTGCCAGCCCTCGTACTCGCTGCTGATGGCGCCCTGGTAGCCCTCGTCGACGAGGAGGGCGATGAGCTCCCTCACCGGCACCGAGGGCTCCTCGCCCGTGGCGTCGATGCCGAAGAACTTGCCGTGCACGTGACGGATCCAACTCATGACCTCGCGCCACGACTCCACCCGTGCCGGCCCGAACAGACCCGTCGCGTTGATGGCGAGGTCGATGCCGAGCTCGGGTGAGCCGTGCCGCCCGGCGAGCTCGATGAAGGATCCGAAGCGACCACCGTGCTCGGCGTCCGACGCGGGCGGACCGGCGACGTAGTAGTCCCTCCAGAGCCGGTCTGCGGCCGCGAGGAAGTCATCGCTGGCACCGCGCCGACGATAGGCCTCGACCATCGACGGGGCGAGGCCGGAGGTCGTCGTGCCCCAGTCCGCGACGAAGCCGAGGAGCGGCGATCCGAGCTTCTCGTAGCGCTCGACCAGGGCCTGGACCAGCTCGTGGTGCGAGTGGTGGTGGGCGTGGACCTCGATCGCCAGCGTCACGCCGAGGCGCTCTGCGATGGGCAGCATCCGCTCCATCGCGTCGGGGCTCAGCGAGATCTGCACGCGGGCGAGCGGGAAGCCGAGGCGCGCCGCCGCCGTGACCTGGAGCTCCATGTAGTCGATGAGCTCGTCGTCGGTCATCAGCCGGTCGCGCCGGATGCCGACGTCGGTGTTGACGGCACACGAGGTCAGGACGAGGCCGGTCTCGTCGACGAGGTCGCGGAACCATCCGACGAACTCGTCGTCGAGGTGCGGGAACCCGCGGAAGCTCGAGAAGCCGATGATCTCGAGTCCGGGTCCCATGCCGTCCGCGGCGACCTTGCGGATCAGCTGCTCGAGGTCGTACTGCCGGCCGTGGAAGGCCCGCGTGAAGCTGTAGAGCGTGACGCCCTGGATGGGACGTCCGAGCGTCGTCGACGCCGTCATCGCACGGCCTCCTTCTCGCGAGCAGCGTGGGCGGTCATGCGCAGCTCCTTGCGCTCGTCGATCATCAGCACGCCGTGCGCCGTGACGATGTAAGGGATGAAGAGCTTGAGCTCGACGGCGACCTGGTGCTCGGTGCCCGGCTCGACGTCGAGATCGCCCGAGACCGTCAGCGAATCGGTCGGGAACCACTGCTCGTCGGTCAAGGACGGGAACTCCTCGATGGTCCGCGCCGTGCCGTTCAGCTCCACACGCACGGACGTCGCCGGCGGGGCCTGCCCGTCCACACTGAACGAGACGTCGGCGATGCAGGACGCCGGGACGGCGCGATACCACGGGATGCGCACCTCGACGGAGGTCCGCCCGCCGTCGACGACGAGGCTCCCCTCCTCGATGAGCCGGTCAGAGATCATGGCGCGAGCGTAGGAACCGCGGCCGATGCTGCCCATAGTCGTTTGGCGATACCGTGCATCACGGGTCGCGATGACCAGCGCTCCCCCTCGTCGGTGCGGAGAGGGCCGGGTGTCGGTTGACGTCCTTGTAGAGCAGGTAGCGGAAGCGTCCAGGTCCTCCGGCGTAGCAGGCCTGAGGGCAGTGATCGCGGCGACGCCCCTCTACTGGTTGTCGGCCAACCTCGTCGCCACCGGCTCCGAATGGTCGGTCCGGTCCGCTGAACGCCTCACTCGACTAGCCCGCACCGTCACTGACAACGTTCCGTGACATGACTCCGCACGACGCGCGACTCGGTCACTTACACAATGCTGACCTTTGGAGCTAGGGCGACACGTCACCACCGTAGCCGCGCGCGAGCCAGCCTGACTCCGTCATGCGGAGTGATGTATGACGCGAACGCTCGACGCCCCGCCGGCACACCTCGTAGTGCTATGGAGCACCACAGAGCGGACAACAGCTGCGCCGTCATCGATGTCACTCTCGCACGCGGACTATCGGCGCCCAGCAGTCTCGAGCTTCATCTCATTGCCGCCGACCGCACAGCTTGAAGACAACGCCAGACATGTGGAGGAACAGATGACCGACGAACAACACGAGCTAGCCGATGACCGCCCAGTCCTGGTGATCGGGGCGACCGGAAAACAGGGTGGAGCCACCGCGCGAGCTCTCCTCAAGGACGGGATCCCGGTCCGGGCCCTCGTGCGAGACGCGGACTCTCAGTCGGCGAAGGCGCTTATGGGCCTCGGAGCCAGGCTGGCGGTGGGTGATCTTTACGAGGCCGAATCGCTGGTGGAGCCGTGCACCGGGGTGCGAGCGGTCTTCTCGGCGCTGAGCCCGGATATGACGAATCCACGGGCCGATGCTGAGCGCACCCATGCGCGCAACTTGATTCCGGCTGCTCTCAGTGCCGGAGTTCCTCACTTCGTTCAGACCTCGGCCTCCGGCGTCGGCGGCCATCTCGACGCTCCCGGGTGGGCGGAGGGCCGCTGGCACCGCTCCCACCACGATGCGGTCCCGCCGATCAGCGACTACTGGATCAGCAAGGACGAGGTCAACGAACTCGTGCGCCAGGCAGGCTTCCCAGTCTGGACGATCCTTCTTCCGTCGATGTTCATGGAGATGTTCGTCCGACCGTCGGTCTACTACGAGGATCGGACAAGCGATCAGCTCGTTGCACCGGTGAACCCAGACACGACTTGCTCCCTGATTGCGGTCGATGACATCGGCCGCGCAGCAGCCGCTGCGATCGCAGATCCCGACCGATTCAACGGTGTGGAGCTCCACCTTGCTGGCGACGTCCTCACTCTGGAGGAGATTGCCGAGGTGCTGTCGCGAGCTTGGAGTACTCGGATCCTCCCGCCCGAGCTTCCGATGACGGCAACGCAGGCCCTGGCCAAGGGTCAGGTGGCGCCGATCGTCCAGGCCTTCGAGTGGATCCGCGACGTGGGATACGCAGCCAAGCCTGATCACCTCAGGGCCTTTGGCGTCGAGCCGATGACCCTTGAGACGTGGGCACGGGCAATCGGCAACGGGTGAATTCGGGCGGTCGGGCGGTCGGACCCCATGCCCTGCTAAGCGTCGGCGTCTTCGCTCGCACTGCAGAGGCGCGACTGTCCGCAATCTGCACGTGGCTGCCGAATGCCCAACCGGTTATGACCGACCGCCGACGCACGACTCGGTCACTCGCCTGCGCCGGGCCAGACAGCGGCCGGTGCGCCGCCACGGTCAATGTCCAATGCGGCGCGCGTCACCGCGAGAACATTCTGGGCGTGAGATCGAGGCCGCGAGCACTAGCGGCCTCGGCGAACTGGGCCATGAGCCCAGAGGCCCCCGCAGCACGGTCTAGATGGATGGCCCCGAACTGCTGGGCCAGTTCGTCGTACACGGCGTTGACGTGCAGCACGCGCCCGTGTCGCCGGGACACCCGGCTGGAACGAGCCGTGATCAGGACGGCGCCACGCGCGCTCAGCACCCGAGCGCAGTGCGTCAAGTGGGTGCGCAGTTCGTCGACGTCATGATTCTGCAGTGCCGACCACCCGAACCCGACATCTAGAGCCACCAGATGCGGGCGGTGCGCAAGCGCCACCCGGAGCTGTACGCGTCGGACGTCGTAGGCGGTGGCGCGTGCTGTCGAAGCGTCACACCACGAGATGTCGTGGTGTACGGCCACCATGCCAGCCAAGTGCTGCGTCCACCCGCTGCGCCGAGGCGAAAACGCTCGTTGGCCGGCACGGTCGCCAACGACAGCGAAGCGCACGTAGCAGCGGTCTGCGCCTGTACTCGATCGTCGCCGGGGTGCGGCAATGGGACGCCCCGGCGGCTCCTGGCTCAACTCGGTCATATTCGAAACCCCTGACATCCATGGCGTGCGTCACACTCGGCTTGGCCCAGCATCACCAGCCCGGATCCTCCTGCCATGCGCAGATCTACCGACTCCCCTACCTAGGCAGGTCGCGCTACGATCCGAGCGATGGGTCGATCCGCCCACCGCATCGACGGTGACTCCTTGCCCGCGGAGGCCACGACCTTCGTGGGTCGTCGGCGTGAGTTGTCGCAGGCAAGGGAGCTTCTCTCGGCGTCGCGGCTCGTGACTCTGACCGGGCCGGGCGGGGTGGGCAAGACGCGGCTGGCGGTGCGCATCGCCGACCAGGCGCGCCGCGCATTCCCCGACGGAGTGGTTCTTGTCGAACTGGCCGAGGTCCAAAGCGCCGAGCTTGTACCGCACGCCGTTGCCCAGGCCCTGGGTTTCCGTGACGAGCGCTCCGGCTGGACCGAGAACGCCTTGGCCGAGCAACTCGCGGACCAACATCTGCTGCTGGTGCTGGACAGCTGCGAACACCTGATTGAGGCGTGTGCTCTCCTTGTCAGCCGGATCCTCGCACGCGCTCCAGACGTGCACGTGTTAGCCACGAGTCGTGAGGCGTTGAAAGTCGGTGGCGAACATACCTACCCCGTCGCACCGCTCCCCGTCCCGGCGCGCGATGCGGTGCCTCGAGCGGCCGACCTTTCACAGTACGACGCCGTTGCGCTGTTCCTCGACCGTGCTGCCGCCCGAGTCCCGGGATTCGTGATCACGGAGTCGAACGCGCCGCACATCGCGGAGATCGTTCAACGGCTCGAAGGGATCCCGCTGGCGATTGAACTCGCCGCAGACCGGGTGCGGGCTCTCCCGGTCTCCCAGATCAGCGCCCGGCTAAATTCGCGACTCCAGTTCTTGACAACCGGCGACCGAAGCGCCTTGGCACGCCACAAGACCCTCCTCGCGTCGATCAAGTGGAGCTACGACCTGTGCTCGGAGCCCGAGCAGCGGCTCTGGGCTCGACTCTCTGTGTTCCCGAGCACTTTCGCCGTCTCCGCCGCAGAGTCGGTCTGCACAGGTGTCGACATTTCGGTGGACGACGTCGTCGATGTGCTGACCGAACTGGTCGAGAAGTCGATCCTGTCCCGTGATGACGGCGGCGGGTCCGAAGCCAGGTATCGGATGCTTGGCGCCATTCGCGAATTCGGCTACGAGCGTCTCCTGGACTCGGGCGGCGTCGGCGCAGCCCGTGAGCGGCTCGTTGCATGGTGCTCGCGTCTCACCGCCGACTATCACGAGAGCTGGTTTGGGCCTGGTCAACGAGAGTGGCTATTCCGACTCCGTGCCGAACACCAGAACGTCGCTACAGCGCTGCGGTTTGCGCTTGAGGATGGACATCCTGACCACGCCATGCGTATCGTTTCGGACCTCTACTCGCACTGGACGGCGGTCGGCCTGATATCAGAAGGTCGTCATTGGCTCAGGCGAGGCGTTGACGAGTCCGAACCGGGCACCGAGTGCCGTGCAACGGCCTTGCGCTGGCTCGCCTACTTCTGCTTCTACCTTGGTGATCGCGGAGACGTCCCGCAACTTCTCGCCGACGCGCGCGCTGAGTTAGGGCCGGAACCGGACCCAGCCGACCTAGCCCACCTCTTCCTCGTGGAGGGTCTGACGAAGCTCGCCGAAACCGACGCGCACATGGCGCAGGAGCCGTTGGCCGAGTCACTTCGACTGTTCGAGATGTGTGATGACGTCGCCGGCAGGGCTCATGTGCTCCTGAGTTACGGTTTCACGCAGTGGCTGTGCGGCGAGCTGGCGTCGGCCCAGGTGCTCCTAGAGCAGTGCTTGGTCCTCACCGGCCAGCACGCCGAGCGCACTTTCCACTCCAGTGCGCTGCTGCACCTCGGCATGGTCCTGTGGGACGCCGGCGAGCCTGAGGCGGCCGAGGCCATGGTCCTCGAAGGCCTCGAACTCAAGGTGCACGACGAGGAATACGTCTCCCAAGCGGTATGTCTAGAGGCACTGGCCTGGTTCAGCGTCGCCGATAACCCGCGGCGGGCGGCCACTCTTGCCGGGTGCGCCACGACTGCGTGGCAGCGGAGCGGGACCTCCATCGTCAGCGTTGATGCTTTGCGACGGCTGCGCGATGAGTCGCTTGAGAAACTCCAACACAGCCTGACCGAGAGCGAGTTCAGCCGCGCCTTGGCGGCTGGCGCGAAGCTGTCGTCAGCCCAGGCGCTGGCGTTTGCCAAGGGCTCGCCGGACACTGCTACATCAGACGAAGATCTGGACGAGATCATTCGGCCTTTGACACGCCGAGAATGGCAGGTTGCCCGGCAAGTTGCCCATGGGCTTGCTAACCGCCAAATCGCCAGCCGTCTGGCGATCTCACAGCGGACCGTCGATGCCCATGTTGCTCACATACTCCAGAAGCTCGCCTTCGGCAGCCGTGCACAGGTGGCGGCCTGGGTGACCGACCGTCTCCGTCTGATCCGCGACTGACCGCAGCCCGCGCGACCGGAGCTGACCACGTTGTGGAACGCGCTGACATATGCTGTGTCGTGTACCACTCGTGCACCGCAGGAAGTAGGCGTCGATGATCGAGCGACCGGAGAACTTGACCGACCTTGTCTTCGCGGCGATCCGTCGCCGCTTGGTGGACGCGAGCCTTCCGCCGGGTAGCTCGGTCAGCGAGGCGATGCTCTCCAAGGACTTGCAGGTCAGCAAGACTCCGGTGCGCGAAGCCCTCCTGCAGTTGCGGCAGATCGGGCTCGTCGAAACGACCGGCCGAGGCTTGCGGGTGGTCGTGCCAAACATTCAGATCGTCCGCGACGCGTTCGAGATGCGCGCCGGTCTTGAGGCTACTGCCGCTCGCTACACGGCAGACCGCGCGACTCGTGAGCAGACGACCGAGCTCGTAGAGCTCGCCGAGGAGTCTGCCCGGGCCGGTGATGACCACGATGCCTTCCGTGAGGCCGACACCGCCTTCCACCTGGCGATTGCGGCGGCCACCGGAAATAGAATGCTCCACCAGGCGGTGGAGAATGTCATCGTGCTCACCCAGGTGGTGCGGCAGCGCGATGTCCACGTCCAGCGCGACTTCAAGCCGGACGCGAAGGAGCACATCAGTATCGCACGCGCCTTGAAGTCTGGCGACGGCGCGTCGGCAGCCGACCAACTCTCCGGGCACATCCTTCGAATCATGCATCAACTGCTCGAAGCCTTCGCGCAGGAGGTGGCGAACCAACCCGTGCCGCGCCCCGTGGGCGTACGTTCGCTCCTCTAGGAACCGGCCGGATGGTTTCCCGCAACCAACTCCGCCCGAGCCGGTCAGTTCGCACCGTCTAGTCCGCGACCTTTTGCCAGCCGCCGCCAGCGGTGAAGGACAGGCTCGGTGTAGCCAGAGGGCTGCGTCGCTCCCGAAAATACGAGCTCGTGGACCGCTGTGAACGCCGGACCAGTGAAGGCATCCCGGGCCATCGGCACGTACTCCGGGTCTCCGGCGTTCTGCTCATCCACAAACTGGGCAACCTTGCGCATGCTCGCCTCGACCTGCTCGGTCGAGACGACGCCATGAAGAAGCCAGTTGGCGACGTACTGCGTCGAGATGCGGCACGTGGCCCGGTCCTCCATCAGATTGGTCCCCGTGATTGCCGGAACCTTCGAGCAGCCAATCCCCGCGTTTACCCAGCGGACGACGTAACCGAGAGCACTCTGCAGGTTGTTCTCAAGCTCGCGTTCGATGTCTTCGGCCGTCAGCGAATCGACATCGCCAAGCAAGGGGATCGTCAGCAGGTCCTCAAGCGGGACGGGCGCGGCCAATTGCGGGTCGGCGTGGCGGGCCCACACGTCGACCTCGTGATAGTGGAGCGCGTGCAGCGTGGCAGCGGTAGGAGACGGGACCCAGGCACACGTGGCGCCAGCCTCCGGGTGCTCTATCTTCTCCACAAGCATCCTCGCCATGCTGTCTGGCCTCGACCACATGCCCTTCCCGATCTGAGCCCGGCCCGAGAAGCCGCACCTGAGGCCGATAGAGACATTCGATCGTTCGTAGGCGCGAATCCACGCCTGCGCCTTCATCTGGTTCTTCCGCACCACTGGACCGGCAAGCATCGAGGTATGGATCTCGTCGCCGGTGCGGTCTAGAAATCCGGTGTTGATGAAGGCTATGCGATCCCGCGCCGCGCGGATGCAAGCCTTGAGATTGACCGAGGTGCGACGCTCCTCGTCCATCACGCCGATCTTGATGGTCCCGGGAGCCAGGCCAAGCAACTCCTCCACGTCTTCCAACTGCTGACAGGCAAGGGCCACCTCCTCGGGGCCGTGCAACTTCGGCTTGACCACATACACCGAACCTGTGCGCGAGTTCTTCAGGGCTGAGTTTCCGCGCAGGTCGTGCAGGCTGCCCAGAGTTCCAATCAGGGCGTCGAGCAATCCTTCGAGGACTGGGTCGCCGTCCCTGTCGAGCACGGCGTCGGTCGTCATGAGGTGACCCACGTGGCGAACGAACATCAAGGCTCGGCCGGGCAGCACGAACGTCTCCCCCGACGCTTTGAGATAGCGGCGGTCGGGAGCGAGCGACCGCGTGAAGGTCCGACCGTCCTTGGTCACCTCCTCCTGCAGCGTTCCCTGCATAAGAAGAAGCCAGTTGCGATAGACGCCGACCTTGTCCTGGGCGTCTACCGCCGCCACGGAGTCCTCGAAGTCCATGATCGTCGTAACCGCGGACTCAAGGATGATATCGGCGAGCCCGGCCCGGTCTTCAGACCCGACTGGGGTGGTTCGGTCGATGACGAGCTCGACGTGCAGGCCATGGTGTTGCAGCAAATACGTACGCCGGACCGCGTCATCGGCACGGCCCACGAATTGGTCTTCGTCGAGGAGGCGCGCCGCGCCGCCCGCATGCATTGCGACAATTCCCTTCTCGTCGGCGGCGTAGTCGTCGACGTCATTGTGCGAGCATCCGTCCAGCGGGAAGTGGGCGTCGAGGAAGGTGCGGGCCGTGGCGATGACTTCGGCTCCGCGCTGAGGGTTGTACGGGCCTCGCCGAGAACCGATCGAGTCCGGAATCGCATCGCTGCCGTACAGGGCGTCATACAACGAGCCCCATCGCGCGTTGGCGGCATTGGTGGCAAACCGTGCATTCAAGATCGGGACGACGAGCTGCGGCCCTGCGATGCTGGCAACCTCGGGGTCGACCCCGCCAGTTGTGATCTCGAAGTCGTCCGGCTGGTCGACGACGTACCCGATCCTTCGCAGGAAGGCCTCATAAGGCTCTTTCGACTCGCTCAGATAGTAGTTGTCGATCTCGGATTGAAGCTCATCGCGGCGAACGAGCAGGGCACGCGTCATCGGCTTGTACTTCTCAAACAGCCGCGCCGCGCCCGACCAAAAGGCGTCTGAGTCGACCCCAGAGCCCGGCAGGGCCTCTTCCTCGACGAAGCGGTAGAGCTCGGCGGCGATCTGCAGGCCGCTCAGGTCGTTCCGATAGATGGAATCAAGTGACGTCACGAAGAAGCATGCCACATCGCGTCATGCGGGACGATCCCCCAGCCGTCACATGAGACCACCTTTTGTGGCTTGAAAGGCACCTCGCGGGCGGCGCCATGCGCGCGCGGCACAAGTCGCCCGCACCGTGGGATGCAGGTCCCCCGTCGGCGGCGCATCTGACGTATGAGACGTGCTCCATCTATGGTTGACGCCTGCAACTACCGGATGGAGTCGACTGGCGGTGACACTCTTGTCGATGACCGCCACCACACCCAGGTCGCTCGTGCTCACGTCCCTCCGATAGGAGCGTCAGCGTCGTCACGGCCCTCCGTGGCCACGGCGCCGCCAGCAATGGCGGACATCCATCCGCAGCCGTCATGGACCGGCATCGGGCCTGAGGAACACAGCATGCGTTGTCCAGCACCCGCGAGATACCCACATACGGCGAAGGGCCGACCGTCACGATCTTGTGACCGAGGGGCCCACCTGGACAATTACAGTCGCCTGGATGCAACCAGCGCCGTGTCGTCCGTTCTGGCTCCCTCCAACGTCAGCGCACGCCAATCACCCCCCGCACGTGCGAATGCCCGACGACGTCGCCGCAGTGGCGGCATTGGGCCAGTGACGGCCTGTCAGAGCACCTTGCTGATGACTGACTTCATGACCTCGCTCGTGCCGCCGTAGATGCGGGTCACGCGCGCGTCAGCGTAGAGCCTCGAAATCGGATATTCCTTCGTGTACCCGTACCCACCGTGCAGCTGCAGGCACTTGTCGATCACCGATCCTTGGACCTCCGAGCAGAACAACTTCGCGGCCGCAGCGTCTGCCGGCGAGAGGTCGTCCGTCTCGTCGAGGGTGAGGCATGTGTCGATGAGAGCCTGCGCGGCAAGGACCTGGGTGTGGCACTCGGCGAGGACGAACTTCGTGTTCTGGAAGCTATCCAGACGCTTGCCGAAGACTTCCCGCTCCCCCACATAAGCCTTCGTCATCTCCACAGCGCCCGCCGCGGCCGCATAACACCCCATCGCGATCGACAGACGTTCCTTGGCCAGGTTGCGAGTCAGGTATGCCCAGGCTTCGCCCTCCTCGCCCAGGATCTCTGAGCGCGGGACCCGGACGTCAGTGAAACTGAGCTCGACAGTGTCCTGTGCGTGCAGGCCAATCTTCTGGATCTGGCGTCCAACGCTGAAACCCGGCGAGGAGGCGTCGACGAGCAGGATGGACAGCCCGCGGCGGCGGTCGTCTTCGGGTGCCGGCGACGTACGGCAGACCACCAACACCAGCCCGGCGTTGAAGCCGCCCGTGATGAAGGTCTTCGCGCCATTGAGCACATAGTGGTCGCCATCGAGACGTGCGGTGGTCCGGATGGCTGCCACGTCCGAGCCAGCACCGGGCTCAGTGATGGCGATAGCGGCCATGCACTCGCCGGTGGTGTAGGGCGGGAGCCAGCGTTCCTTCTGCTCGTCAGTGGCCAGCTGCAGCAGGTACGGCAACACGAGATCAGTGTGGATCCGCAGAGCGCCAAGCGTGACGCCGAAGCGCCCAGCTTCCTCTGAGATCACCGCGCTGTACTTGAGGTCATGCACCCCCGAGCCCCCATACTCTTCGGGAACTCGGATGCCAAGGATTCCCAGCTCGCCCAGGCGCTTGTAGAACGATCGCGGCGGGGCGCCGGCACTCTCCCACTCCGCGTACTGAGGAACGACCTCGCTTTCGATGAACCGGCGGACGACCAAGCGGAACTGCTCGTGGTTGTCGTCGTAGATCAGACGGCGCATGTCAGCCGAGCTCACTTCCGACGATGGCGACGAACGACACGCAGTCGCCCGGCGCGCCGCCAAGGTTGTGAGTGAGGCCGTAGCGACGCCCCTTGGGCTTGATCTGCCGGTCCGCCGGAGCCTCCTCGCGCAACTGGAGCCAGCACTCAAAGAGCATTCGAAGCCCCGAGGCGCCAATCGGGTGACCAAAACTCTTCAAGCCGCCATCCGGATTGACCGGAAGCTCCCCGTCGAGCGCGAATCGGTCAGCCATCGCGTCCTTCCACGACTCGCCACGCTGCGAGAACCCAAGGTCCTCCATCAGCACCAGTTCCGTCGGGGTGAAGCAGTCGTGCACCTCAGCCATCATCAGCTCGGCCGCGGGGTCGGTCACTCCGGCCTGCGAGTATGCGTCAGTGGCCGACCGGACGACCTCCTCGAAGGTCGTGTAGTCGTAGCTGGGGTCGATCGGTCCCGTGCCTGGGCCGGCCACGAACGACAGCGCCTTCACATAAAGCGGCTTGTCGGTGTACTTGTGTGCATCCTCGGCTCGCACGATCAAGGCAGCGGCGGCACCGTCACTCACACCCGAGCAGTCGAAGACCCCGAGGTCGCCGGCAATCGGAGGAGCGGAGGCAATCTTCGCCTCAGGAACCTCAGCCTGGAACTGTGCGCGCGGGTTACGGGACCCGTTCAGGTGGTTCTTCCACGCGACATGTGTCATGGCGGCCTTGAAGTCGCTGGGACTGACGCCGTACTTCGCCGAGTACGCGGGCGCGAGAAGCGAGAAGCGCGCCGGCGCCGTAACAGTCGTGCTCGTACCGTCCGAGGGTGGATTTGCTCGCGTAAGTCCTGAGTAGCCGGAGTCCTTCAGCTTCTCCACGCCGAGCGCCATCACGACGTCGTACGCACCTGAGGCAACGGCGTAGCAGGCGTTTCGGAAGGCCTCAGACCCAGTTGCGCAGAAGTTCTCCACCCTGGTGACCGGCTTGTAGTCAGTCTTCAGCGCGCTCGACAGGATCATGCCCGAGAAGCCGCCGTTCATGGTCCCGAGCCAGTAGGCGTCCACTGCGTCCTTGGGAACGCCTGAGGTGCTGAACGCCTCAGCCGCCGCCTCTACCACGAGGTCCGCGGTCGATGACTCCCATCGCTCGCCGAATCGGGTACAACCCATGCCGACGATCGCGACGCGATCCTTGATGCCATGCGAGGTCACGAGACGGCTCCTTCAGAGATCGGGCGGGCTTTCCAGAAGTAGTTGTGAATTCCCGAGGTGGTTGACATGCGACGGAACGTCATCTCGACGCGCTGGCCGACAGCAACTGTCGATGCGTCAATGTCGGTGAGCTCGCACAGGTACCTGCCGCCGCCGTCGAAGTCGAGCGCGGCAGCGACAAGCGGCGGTGCGAGGGAGAAGGCCAAGTGATCGACGGTGAACGTGGCGATCGTCGCGTTGGTATCGGCCAGCGGACGCAACTGCATGTGGTCCTGTGTGCCGCAGCGCAGGCAAACTCGCTGTGGTGGCAGGTGCCGTGTCCCGCAGGACTGACACTCGCTGCCACTGAACGAGAACTTCCACTCGAGCTGACGGTTCGTCGCGGGCGGCGCGGCTCGGTCGGGGTCAGGGCGGCGGGGCTGTTGCCGTTCGATCAATCCGCGCCAGCTGAGGAAGTCGACGTAGCTGACGCGCCCGGTACCGCGTGCGATCTCGTTGGCAACTGCGCCGGACGGCTGATGTGCGTCCGTCATCCGGAACACCAGGGTGTCTGCGCCGTCTGCGAGGACGGTAAGCGCCACGATGTCACCGGGCTTGGCGGCGTCGAACAACGCCGCGAGGAGGACGCCGCAGTGTGCCGCGCCGGTGTTGCCAATAACGGAGACTAGGTCGTCGTGCCGTTTGTCGGCGCCGATACCGAGCCGGGAAGGGAGCTTGCTCGATGCCCGGGCGGAGAGTCCGGCCGTGGCGAAGTGCGCGATCTCGTCGACTACGACGCCAGCATTCTTGAGAGCGTCGTCGAAGGCAGCGGCTCCGAGCTCGAGGTAGATGTCCTCACCGAAGCGCTCCTCCCACGTGGCACTCCACGGGGCACCGGGCTCGCGCCAGCGATCAAGGAACTCACGACTTGCGGACCCGGAACCGAGGAGCTCGGCAACGAGGGGCAGGTCGGATCCGCCGAGGACGAACGCCGCAGCGGCATCGCCACCCGCGGCCTCGTCAGAGCTGCCCGTCGGTCCGGTGCGTACGTCGGACAGCGCAACGAGCGTTGCGCCGGGCTGGTACATTGCCGCCAGTAGCGCCGCGACCCCAGACCGAACGCCTCCGCATGAGTCTGCGACGCGAGCGGACTGGTCGAGCCCGAGCGCCGCGTGCACAGCGCTCGCGTTGGTCTTGTCGGCGTAGACCGGTGCTGACGTCGCCAACACGACGTTGCTGATGGGCGTCGAGCGTCGCGTGGTTGAGAGCGCCTGCCGGCTGGCCTCGACGGCAAGGGTGGTGGTGTCTTCGTCATACGCGGCGACAGCTCGCATGCCCTTACCTGCACGCGTGCCGACAGCGGAGCCGATGGACGCGTGCTCGAGCCGCCAGTACGGGACGTAGACGCCGTATTCGGATACTCCGATCGAGCCGGTCATGGAACCTCCGATAAGGATTGGGATGAATCGAGCCAGAGACCCGTTGGTTAACGTAGATCAACTTCATGGTGGCCTTCAACCGGACCGTTCCGCCTGGCTGCACGAGGCCGAGTCTGAGCGTTCCTCGGACGATTAGGCGCGCGTCTTCGAGTTAACGAGGATTGCGCGCGTTCTCTCTACAGGAAGGCTTCCGCCGCAACACTGATAGCGCGCTCGTCGCCGCGTACAACAACCGTGGTGATGAGGGAGTCCCGCCAAGCCTGCGCTTCGTCCCGCAACTTCCCAGGCGGACCGACCAGGGCGACCTGTTCGACGAGCGCAAGCGGAACGGCCGAGGCCGCCTCGTCCTTGCGGCCACTCAGGTACAGCGTCTGGATTCGTTCGCAGTCAGCCTCGAATCCGAGCCGTGCGAAAACGTTGTAGTGGAAGTTCTGCTCCCTGGGGCCCATCCCACCGATGTAGAGCGCTAGTCGAGGTCGAACCGAGTCGGCGGCCCGCTCGACGTCGTCGTCGACAACGACGTCGACCGGGCAGACGACCTCGAAGGTCTCGGCCGTTGCGTGCGCACCGGGTCGGGCGAACCCGCTGGCAAGGCTCGCGCGCTGCTGCTCATCGTTGTAAGGCGAGTAGAAGAGTGGCAGCCAGCCGTCAGCGATCTCGGCCGCGAGCGCGACGTTCTTCGGCCCCTCTGCGGCCAGCAGAATCGGCAGGTCGGACCGGCGAGGGTGCATCGTCGAACGCAGGGACTTCCCCAACCCAGCGCCCGTCGGCGTGGGCAGTTGGTAGTGCTTTCCGTCAAACTGGACGACGTCGCGGGCGAGCGCTTGGCGGAGGATGGCCACGTACTCCCTGGTGCGCTCGAGAGGGCGCGGGTAGGGCTGGCCATACCAGCCTTCTACGACCTGCGGGCCTGAGGCTCCGATTCCCAACACGAATCGGCCATCAGTCAGATGGTCCAGCGTCATGGCTGCCATCGCAGTCGCCGTGGGGGTTCGTGCAGCCATCTGGAGAATGGCCGTGCCGAGACGGAGCCGATGCGTCCGGCTCCCGAGCCAGGCCAGCGGCGTCAAGGCGTCGGAGCCCCACGCCTCACCGGTCCACAGGGAGTCGTAACCCAGGTCCTCGGCCAGCTCAACGAGGCGCGGCTGGCCCGGAGGCTGAGCTGCGCCCCAGTAGCCGAGGCCGAGGCCGAGTTTCATGGGCACCGAGCCGGAGCCTGCATCTGCGGCGTTCATGCGACTTGAACCCGGGCAGTTCCGGAGAGTGTCACGCTCCCGTCCTCCAACCGCACAACGAGGTCGAGCTCGGCAACGCCGTCAGAGACCGCGGTCAGCACGCCCTCGCAAGTAGGGGCAGCCATGACCGGCGTCATCGCCGTGAAGCGAACACGCCAACTCAGCAGCTGTGCCTGCGGGTACCAGTTGGTGAGCAGGCGGCTCAGGTACGCCATCGAGAGCATCCCGTGGGCAATGACGTCGTCGAAACCGGAGAGCCGCGCCGCATCGATGTCGATGTGGATCGCATTGTGGTCGTGAGACGCACCGGCGAACAGCGCGAGCGTTGTTCGGCTGATCGGGGGAAACGAAAGGGGACCGATCTGCGAACCGACCTCCGGCATGTCAACGGCGCTCATTTCACCGTCCGCCGGATCGCCGCCAGGTTGACCAGTTCCGCCACCAGTTCACCGTTTCGCGACACGGTCGTGGTCCGGGTGAGGAACGACAACGCGCCACCCTTCTTCTCGTAGTAGTCGGTGATTCGCGGAGCGAGGTGTAGCTCGTCCCCAGCGAAGGCCAGTTGGTGATACGTGAAGCTCTGTTCGGCGTGAAGGATCTGGGAGAGCTGGGCACCAGCCGCCCGCAGCGCGGCATACGGATCAGGTCGCTTCAATTCAAGGCTGAAGAAGAACGTCGGAGGCACCAGCAGGTCCGGATAGTTCAGTGCGCGCGCACTGGCCACGTCTACGTAAGCGCCGCGCTGCTCACCGATCGCGGCGGCGAAGAACTGGAGCTGGCTACGTTCGACCACAATGGAGAACGAAGTCAGTTCAGTGGCGACAAGCTCATCCCGCAGGGTCATCGGTTCGCCGCGTCTCGCTGTTCCTTCGCCTTCAGAGACGAGACGAACTCCGGGGCGCCGGCAGGTAGGTCCTTCAGAGCTGCGTCAATCTCATCGACAGTCCAGCGGCTGTCCTTGTCGAAGGACTGGATCTCGGTCCAGCTCTGCTGCCAGCCGATGTGCCCGCCGACGACGACGAACACCTGCCCCGAGACCTGGCAGTCCGGCGCGGCCAGCCACGCCACCAGCGGCGAGATGTTGGCCGGGTCCCACTCGTCAAACCCGCCTTCGTCGGCTGCCAGCTTGGAGGCGAACTCGGGGGAAGCCATCGTCAGTCGCGTGCGCGCGACGGGCGCGATCGCGTTGACTCGGACGCCGTAGCGCTCGAGCTCTCGCGAGGCGACCTGGGTCATGGCCGCGATCCCGGCCTTTGCCGCCGCGTAGTTGAGCTGACCCGGATTCCCTCGCAGGCCCGACGGCGACGACGTGTTCACTACCGCTGCGTTCACCGTCTTGCCGGCCTTCGCCTGCTCGCGCCAGTACGCCGACGCGTGGCGCAGCGGGCAGAAGTGCCCCTTGAGGTGGACATCCATGACCGAGTCCCACTCAGCCTCGGACATGTTGACAGTGAACCGGTCACGCAGAATGCCTGCGTTGTTGACGAGGACGTCTAGGCCGCCAAACGTCTCGACGGCGAGATCAATCATCTCCGCGGCGCTGTCCCAGTTCGAAACACTGCCCGCGTGCGCGACAGCGCGACCGCCGAGCGCCTCGATCTCAGCAACCACTTCGTCAGCTGGCGTCTGCTCCGCCGCCGATCCGTCAGATCCCGCGCCGTTGTCATTGACGACCACATTGGCACCCAGCCGGGCGAACAGGAGCGCGTGCTCGCGCCCGAGTCCTCTGCCGCCCCCAGTGACGAGCACCGTCCGACCTGAAAAGGTTGACATTCGTTATCTCCGCTGATCGATTCTCGAGTGGACACGTCGCCGCAAGACGGCGCGATAGGCTGCTGAAAGCCTGGAGCCGACCATCGGTCGGTATGTCTCGCACGATAGCCTCGCTCAATGTCCGAACGCAATGAGCGTTAACCCAAGAATGATGGAGAAGTGATGTCGCCTCGGACACAGTCGGCTCGCGACCGCCCGAGTGATCGCCGAGCGGAGATCTTGGCGGCTGCGGCAAGCCTCATACGTCAACGCGGCTTTGCGCAGGTAGGCATCGACGACATCGGCGCGGCAATCGGTCTCAGCGGTCCCGCCCTCTACCGCTACTTCGACAGCAAGCAAACGCTGCTGGCCCAGATCGTGGTCGACCACCTGGACCGAATCGAAGAAGTGCAAGCTTCACGCCGTCGCGTTAACCGTCGTTCACGTTCCGCAACCGATCCTGCGCGATCCCGCGAGCCCCGCGCGAACGCCGGCTTGATCCGTGCGCTCGTAGATGCCGCGATGCGAGAGCCCAACGCCATGTTCGTGACGGTCATGTACTCAGGCCTACTCGCCGGAGAACCCCTGGCGCGCGTGCGTCAGCGCCGCGAGCAATTCGATGCCGAGTGGGATTGCCTCATGCCACCGATCGGCGACACCGGCGCCTGGTCGCAGGAGCAACTGAAGACCCATGCCGTTGCCGGCACCCTCATGCACCTATCGCTCGCGCGCGCAGGCTCGCGCACCCAGCGCGCTGCCTTAGCCCGCCAGATCATCGGCGACTTGAGCTCGATGACGCTGCAGCCGCTAGATCTCACTCGGGCGCCCGCAGCGACGTCGGCCTTGACCCACGTCAGCCGCCGCGAGGCAATCCTCGCCGTTGCTGTCCCCCTGTTCTGCGACCGTGGTTACGCAGCTGTTTCGTTGAGCGATATCGGATCGCCGCTGGGAATCACCGGCTCGGCGGTCGCGCGCCAGTTCGGAAGCAAGGAGGACCTGCTCGCCACGGCCATCCTGCGCGGTAGCGAGCAAATCTCCGCGGGGGTCGCGCTCGCACTACGACGATCGGCGTCGGCAAGCGAGGCAGCGCAAGCCATGCTTGCAAGCTACGTGTCGCTGGCCGTGGACTTCCCCGAGCTCGTCGTCGTGCAGAACATCGAGCCCTATGCCCTGTCGGAGCAGTTCCGTTCTGAACGTCGCAAGCGGCATCGGGTGTACATCGACGAGTTGGCGCGCGTTGTCGATCTGACCCAGCCGGAGAATGGACAGGCCGCGAGTAGGTTGCGGGCCGGCGCGGCCTTCGGCGCGATCAACCAAGCGATCGTCGGCGGTGTCCGGGCGCGAGCCACCACAGATGCGACCAACCTGCTCCGGATCGCCACGACGGTCGCCTTGACCCCTACTCCCGAGACTGCCTAGGGAGCGGGTATGCCGGCGGCCTCCAGCCGTTCAGAGAGGGGACACAGGCAAGCTCGCCGGGCGTATGGGACCGCTACGACAGTGCGACCGCCGCCGCCTCCGCGAGTTCGACAACGTGCTCACGCTGTGCCGCAACGTCGAAGTCGGCATCTCCCATCGCTCCATCGCGATAACGGACATAGATTCCTTCGCCGATGCAGGCCAGACGCCACAACGCAAACGCCTGGTACCACCCAATGTCCGAGACGTCCCGCCCCGTGCGTGCGCTGTAGTGGGCGACCACAGCGTCGCGAGTTGGATAGCCCCGATGACCTGTCGGTGACGGCGAAACCTCAGGCTCGCCTGGGTCGCGCCAGAGCGCTGTCATCCATCCAAGGTCGGCGAGAGTGTCGCCCAGAGCGCACAACTCCCAATCCAAGACCGCGCGAGCTCGCCCGTCCTGCCCGACCAGCAGGTTGCCGAACCGGAAGTCACCATGAACCAAACCCGTGTACCGCTGGGGCGGGGCCGTCGCGCTCAACCGCGTCCACACCTCATCGATGATTGGCAAGGACCGGTCGCTCACCGAATGGAACTGGCGATGCCATCGCGCAAGTTGGCGCGGTAGATAGTCTTCGCGCTTCCCCAGTTGGCCGAGCCCGATCGCGTCGACGTCGAGTTCGTGGATAGCGGCGAGGGCATCGACCAGACTTGCCGCAGCGGCTGCACGTGACGTGACCGGGTAAGCAGCGCCGTCGTCATCGGTTGCAAGGACCACCCCGTCGACGTGCTCCATCACGAAGAACGGTGCGCCAATCACTTCGGGGTCGACGCAGAGACCGAACAGCTCGGGCACCGGAACGTCGCTGCCTTGAAGACTCGACAAGATCGAGAACTCACGCTCGACGTTATGTGCGCCCGGATGCGCGGAACCCGCCGGGGGCCGGCGAAGCACGTACGTCCGCCCATTGGCGTCTTCAATGCGGTACGTGAGGTTCGATCGACCACCCGCGATCAGCGCGACTTTGCCCGGCTCGTCGAACTTGATCCCATGCTCCAACATCCAGTCACTCGCCCGGAGCACCTCCGCGTCATGCATCGGCGTACCGCCCGAGTTCGATGCGAGCGATCGTCCGCAGGTGCACCTCGTCGGGCCCGTCCAGGAGTCGTAGCGCCCGCTGCCGTGCAAAGGCCTCCGCCATGGGGAAGTCCTGCGACAGTCCCGCTCCGCCATGAACCTGCATTGATCGATCGAGCACTCGGAGAGCCATCGCGGGCACCGCAACCTTGATGGCAGAGATCGCAGAGCGGGCCACCTTGTTCCCCGCCTTGTCCATCAGCCACGCCGCGTGGAACGTGAGCAAGCGCGCCTGGTCAATCTCGATGCGGCTGTCCGCGATGTACTTTTGAACAAGCCCTTGGTCGCTGAGCGGGCCGCCAAAGGCGATCCGGTTCTTCGCTCGCACGCACATCAGTTCGAGGGCTCGTTCCGCGGCGCCGATCGAGCGCATGCAGTGATGGATCCGCCCGGGCCCGAGTCGAGCTTGTGCGATCTCGAACCCGCCGCCCTCGCTCCCCAGAATGTGCGAGGCGGGGACGCGGACATCCTCGAGAGTCACCTCGCAGTGCCCCGCCTTGTGGTTGTAGCCGAGCACGAGCAGGTCTCGAACAACCTTGAGGCCTGGAGAGTCAAACGGCACCAAGATCATGCTCTGCTGGCGAAACGTCGGAGCGGTCGGATCTGTCTTCCCCATGACGATGCCGAGGCTGCATCGAGGGTCGGCCGCTCCTGAGATCCAGGTCTTTCTGCCGTTGATGACGTAGTCGTCTCCGTCGCGGACGATGCTGCAACGGATGTTGGTGGCATCCGACCCGGCAACATCGGGCTCGGTCATCAGGAACGCCGAACGAGTAGTGCCGTCCAGCAGCGGGGCAAGCCAGCGTTCCTTCTGGTCGTCGGTCCCGAACATTGCGAGCAGTTCCATGTTCCCGGTGTCGGGAGGTGAGCAGTTGAGGGCCTCGGGCCCGATCATGCTTCGACCGCTCAATTCGGCCAGCGGCGCGTAGTCGAGGTTGCTGAGCCCGCCACCCCACTCTGTTGCGTGGGGAAGAAAAAGGTTCCATAGGCCGGCCTCGCGTGCAGCGCGCTTGAGCTCTTCCATGACGGGCGGCTGCGAGTGCGGTCCTCCAGCGGCCAACTGCTCCTCGTATGGGAGTTCAGCTGGGTAGACATGTTCAGCCATGAAGACTTGAAGTCGGTCGTAGAGCTCTGTTGCCCGGGGGCTCATGTCAAAGTCCACGTCGTCACCTCACCTGTACCGGCTTGGAAAGGGCACTCGCATCCGCCCGCGCAACCTGCTCGCGGAGATCCCTCTTCAGAATCTTGCCGACGGCGTTACGCGGAAGATCGTCGGACTGCAGGTAGATCTCGGCGGGAACCTTGAAGGACGCGAGACGTTGGCTAACGTGCAGCCGAAGGTCAGCTTCTGTCGTCATTGACCCCGAACGGGTCCGGACGACCGCAACGACTTCCTCACCGAGGATGTCATGGGGACGACCGAGGACGGCGCAGTCTTCCACGTCAGGGTGGCCACCGAGCACGTCCTCGACTTCCGCGCAGTAGACGTTCTCGCCGGACCTGATCACAACATCCTTGATGCGGTCCACGACGTACACGAATCCGTCCTCGTCCATGCGTACGAGGTCTCCCGAGTGGAACCATCCTTCGGCATCAAAGGCGTTGCTCTCTTGGTTCCAGTACCGGTACGCAGAGTTCGGACCGCGCAGCCAGGCCTCGCCCACCTGTCCGGGCAGGACGTCGTTCCCGTCATCGCCCACGACTCTGATCTCAGTCGTCGGGAAGGTCCGTCCGACGGACGTGGGTCGTTCGAAGAAGTCGTGCGATCCGATCATGACCATGGGGCCGCAGGTCTCCGTCAGGCCATATCCCGAGCCGCCGGTGACTCGGCGGTTGAATACTGCCGCCGTGCGGGCAACCAACGCAGACGTGGTGGGCGCTCCGCCGGAGGTCAGTGAGCGCAGCGAGGGCAACTGCGCTCCGGTTCGCTCCACCTCATCGAGGAATCTGGAGATGACGGTCGGAACGCCACCTGGGAAGGTGTCGACCTGTTCGCGCTCGATCAGTTCCACTGCGCGCCGGGCGTCCCACTTGTGCATGAGAACAAGGTGGGCTCCGGCTACTGCGGCCGATATAGCTCGAGGCAGGGAAGCGACATGGAAGAGCGGCCCCACGATGAGAGCTGTGGGAACCGCCGATGGGAGTCGAACAGGGTCACCACGCAGCTGTGCCAGCTGGGACTCGAGGTGGCTGTAGAACCGCATGTTGATCGTCGTGCTGAGATGAGCTCGATGAGTGGCGACCGCACCCTTCGGCGTTCCGGTGGTGCCGGAGGTGTACATGATCGTCGCGTCGTCGTCGGCGGCGATGGGGACAGCGGTTAGATCGAACGCGAACGGGTGCTCCTGGATGATCGCGTCCCATGTGTCGTCGCCGGTCGGATCGGCGTTCGGCCGGACCTCAACCACCCGGTCCAGCGCAGGCAGGCGATGCCGTTCCCGCTGGATCAACGCGCTCCGCTCGGCGTCTGCTACCACAACGACAGCCCCGCAATCGGCGAGGGCGTTGGCAAGTTCGGTGGCGGTCCACCAAGAGTTCAGGGGAACACAGACAGCACCCACGCTGACAGACGCGCTGAAGGCAATCACCCACTCCGGGTAGTTGCGCGCGGCGACGGCCACCCGGTCACCAGGCTGAACGCCGAAACGCTCCACGAGTGCACTTGCAAAGCGGCCAACCAACTGCAGGTACTCGGACCACGTGTAGTGCTCGTTTTCGTAGGTCAACGCGAGGCGATCTCCCCACTGACGGCCAGCGATGAGCACGTCTCGGATGCTGTCCGGCATCGCCGAATAGATGCGGAGGTCAACGCCGCGAATCCGCTCCGTTCTCACCGGGAAGGGGCCGTCAGGTCCCGTGAGCCGCTCCACGATGCTGGCGCGCAGGTCCGCATCATCCATGCCCGCACCTCTCCGTAGGTTAAGTGGACGTAACGATATCTCAGATACCGTACATCGAATCTGCCAGCGCGTCGATGTTGTCCGTTCCGGTCTGTCCCGAATTTGCTCCGCCGGGTTCCTCAGCAAACGGTCACGTCGGGCTCGGTCTTCTCCCGCACCTCGTCCTCCGTTACGCCCGGCGCGAGTTCGACTACCCGCGTCGACTAACTCCTCGACCTCCGCGATGGTGAGGTGGCCACACATCGCTGCGAGCGGGTTGAAGTTGCGCGCCGAATCGCGAAACCCGAGGTTTCCGTGCCGATCGCCCTTCCAGGCCCGGATAAGGGCAAAGTCGGCGATGACCGCGTGCTCAAGAACGAACTCCCTGAGGCCGTCGGCGGTATCGATTACCTGCGTGTGCTTCCTAGGCGACGAACGAAGCACGTTGCCTTCACTGTTCGTGGCGCCACGGGAGCCCGCCACCGGCAACCTGAGTTCCGACGCCGGTTGCAGTGAAGAACGCCGGGATAGCGGATCCGCCAGCACGCATGCGCTCTGCAAGAGTCCCCTCGGCGTCAACTCGAATTCGAACTCGCCCGCCGAGTATTGGCGAGCGAACTCTTGTTCTCTCCCATACGACGACACCATCCGCCGAATGCGCTTCGCGGCTAGGAGCAGCCCCAGGCGCCAGTCATCGACCCCGCAATTGTTCGCCACGACCTCGAAATCCGTCGCTGCGGCCCCCAACACAGCCGCGATCACGCCGACGGGATGCCACACAACCCAAAGCCGCCCACTCCAGGGTGGCGCCGTCTGGAATGTCGGCGACCGCGTCAGCCGCCGAACGAACGACCTTGTCCATCTAGCTCATGCTCTTCGTGTTCTTCAGACGAATCGAACCGCCCGATCCTGCGATTCTCGGCCGGGTCAATGGCGGCCTGTCGCTCCAGGGACGCAATTGCTCGAACCTGAATCCAACGGCGGCGACGATGTTCGGCTCGAGCATCCAGGTCGCCACGAGATGCCAGTCCAAGCACACCGCCGGAACCAGGGCCGTTGGGGGAGGGGCGCGCCCCGGTTCCGACGGGTGGCATCGGTGACGGACATGGCCGCCTCAGGTGATGTCGGCCTCGCCGAGCGGACTCAACGTGACGAACGCGCTCTGATGGAACACGAGCGGCGCCACATCGTGCGACAAGCTGACCGCCCGGATACGAAGGAGCACGAAGCTGTGGTCACCGGCAGGGATCTCACTCTCGGGAACACAGTCGAACCGCGATACCGAATTCGCGAGGAAGACGGCACCTCCCTCGGTGACGTTTCCCAAGTCGATCCCCGTGAAGCGATTGCCGTCGCGTGCCGCCAGTTGACGCGCCTCAAGCTGCTGGTCAGCCGCAAGCACGCTGACACCCAGCGACGAGAGGTCCCGCAACACCGCCCAAGTTCGCGAGCTGTTCTGGACAGCGACGCCGATGAGCGGTGGATCGAGTGAAACCGGTATGAACGCGCTGATGGCCATGCCGACGGTTTCCCCGTCCGGCGTCGTGCCGCAGAGCGCCACGACACCGCTCGGGAAGGCGCCGAAGTGCCGCCTCAGCACCTCCGGCGTCGGGTGGGTGTCGTTGTAGTACGGCGTGTTCCGAGTCATCTCAGGGGCTCCTCAGACCAGTCCCTCGGCGACCGCCGAGTCGATACTCGACTTCTCGCCCAGGTAGCTCGCCTCGAGCAGTTCCGCGTCACGGCGGAGTTCGTCCGCCGTGCCCTCCGCGACCACCGAACCGTGCGCCATCACGTAGCCGCGGTCCGCGACGGATAGCGCCGCAAGGATGTGCTGCTCAACGAGGAGCACCCCCATACCCTTCTCGTCAGCGATGCTTCGCACGATCGGGAGCAACCGCTCGACGATGATCGGGGCCAGACCCAGGCTCATCTCGTCAAGGAGGATGACCCGCGGGTCAGCGATCAGCGCCCCGGCGAGCGCCAACATCTGTTGCTCACCGCCCGACAGCAACGCCGCACGTCTACCCATCAGGCTCGCGAGCACTGGAAAGTGGCCCAGAACGTCGTCCAGTGTGACCGTCGAGCGGCGGTGTCGACGCAGACGGAGATTCTCCGCAACCGTGAGCCGATAGAAGAGCCCCCGGCCCTCGGGCACGAGAGCGAGCCCGCGACGCGCCACGACGTGCGACGCTGCGGGAGCGACCGTCCCACCGACATGGACCGTGCCGCCCAACTTCGGGAGGGCACCAGCGATCGTGAGCAGGCTGGTCGTCTTGCCGGCTCCGTTGGCCCCCAACAGGCACACGACCTCGCCGGCCTCGACCTTCAGGTCGAGGTCACGGACGACGGGCAGCTTGCCGTAGCCACAGGTGAGGCCCCTGGTTTCGATCAGAGCGGTCACCGTCCCACCTCCTCCTTGTCGGCTCCGACCTCGGGCACGAGCTCTGTGTCTTCGAATGACTGGCTGCCGAGATACGACTCGAGTACGCGAGGGTCATTGCGCACTTCGTCGGGAGTTCCGTCAGCGATCTGCATGCCGAACTCGATGACGTAGACGCGGTCGCAAACACCCATGACCAGGTGCATGTCGTGGTCGATGAGCAGGCAAGCAACGCCTGTAGCGGCTATCTCCCGCAGCTGTTCGCCAAAGCCTCGACTCTCCTCACTGTCGAGTCCGGCAGCTGGCTCATCGAGCAGCAGCACTTGGGGGTTCATCGCTAGCGCACGAGCCATGCCGACGGCCTTCTGTCGGCCGAGCGAAAGCTCCGAGGGCTTGCGGTCCGCAACGTCGGCCAACGACATGAGCGCCAGCGCTCGGTTGACCTCTTCCGCCGGAGGCGAGGTGGGGCGCACGGTGTCGCGCAGCATGCCCCAGGCCTCATTCCCGGTCTCCTGAGCGACGCGGACGTTGTCGGCAACGGACAGGTCGTCGAAGAGCTCGCCGGCCTGCCATGTTCTGACCAGGCCCCGTCGGGCACGCTCGTGCGCCGGACGGCCGTCCAGGCGGTGTCCCGCAAGGGTCACCTCGCCGGCGCTTCGGGTAAACCCAGTCAGAGCGTCGACAAAGCTGGTCTTGCCAGCGCCGTTCGGGCCTATGAGGCCGACGATCTCTCCCGCACGTACCTCGATGTCGACGCCGGAAACGGCCACGATCCCGCCGTAACGGACCGTGACACCTCGCGTGGTCAGGGCGACATCGCCGATCTGCCGTGGGCCTGCGGACTCGGGCACGCCGACCGGGACGTTCGACTCGACGGCGACCTTGGCGGGAGTCTTGCGCGGCCAGAAGCGAGCGCGCATCTTCTCGTAGTCCTCGCGGGTCTTGCCCGCCACGCCGATCGGGTTGAACAGGACCGTCAAGAGCAGGGACAGACCAGTGATGAGCAGGTAGTACGAGCCGAGGTGCAAGTTCCGGTTGGCGAACTCGTAGATGATGCCGAGTGTGGTCCCGAGTCCGCCGAGGACAGCACCCGCGACGCTGGTGATGCCGGTCAGGTAGGCAACTGCCAGGAAGCCCAGACCGACGAATACTCCAAACGACTCTGCCGAGAGTTGGCCGCGGCTGTAACCGATGAGCCCGCCTGCGATACCGGCGAGGAACGACGAGGCTGCGAACGCGGCGAGTTTGACACGCGGGACATTGATGCCGATGGCGGCGGCGGCGCGCTCGTTCGACCGGATTGCGAGCATTGTGCGGCCCGTCCCAGCACGCATCAGGTTGCCAACGCACACAAAGGCCACGACGACGATGACGAGAACCATGATGCCGAAGGGCAGCCGCGCGATGTTCTCGCCCCCGCGCACCGAAAGATTCCAGCCGAACAGGGACGGGTCGGGAATGAAGTTTCCGGTTGCAGAGACGAGCTGGGGGTTGTTGATGACGAAGTCTTGGAGCGTGAGCGCCGCTGCCAGGGTGACCACGGCAAGCTGAGCACCCCGGATTCGCAGTGCCGGGATCCCGACAAGGACGCCCGCCACAGCCGCAAGCGTCGCCGCAATAAGCAGGGACAGCGGGAATGGCACCGAGTCGCCTAGCTTGGACAAGACAATGCCGGCAACACCCGCAAAGGCCGCTTGAGCAAGTGAGATCTGACCGAGCATGCCAGTGAGCAGCACAAGGGAAAGAATGATCAGCGATACGGCCAGGCTTGTGATCAGGCCGAACCGGTAGGTGCCGGACGTCATCAGAAGGCCGACGAGGCCAAGGCCGGACCAGAGCGCTACCGTCCAGGGTCGGTTGCGCGGAAGCATCACGGCCGGCAGCGGGGTGCGTACGTCGTCGCCGCGGGTAGGGATCGCGCGGCCCAGTACGAAGAGCGCCACGACGATTACTACGAACGGCACAACGTTGGTGAGACCCTGCTTCGCCCAAGCCGGCCACCAGGACATGTTATTGGAAAGGTAAAGGAGCTCGGACTGGACCACACCGAGCGACAGGGCACCAACGAGGCCGATGGCGAGCGAACTCATCCGCGCGATCAGCGCGCCGGCCAGTGCCGGAACTACCAGAAGCGGCATGGTCTGCGGCGACAGCGTGTTGGTGGCAGGGCCGGCGAGCACCAAGATGAAAGCAGTGAACATCGACGCGACGGTCCACGTGACCAGCCCGGTCACCGAGGGCGATAGGCGGGCGAATCCGGCCGCCCGTTCGTTCTCGGCCGAAGCCTGGATCGCGAGGCCCATGCGTGACTTCTGGAACCACACGGTCAGCGCGACCGAGAGCACCAACGTGATACCGATGAGCCACAGGCGGTCCACCGCGAGAGGAACTCCTGCGAAGTGCACTACTCCCTGTGGGAGATTCACAGCTCGCAGCCGGGGCTCTGTGTCGTACTTGAGCCCTACCGCCGCCTGAAGCGTCAGCAAGATCCCGACCGCCGCGACGACCTTCGCAAGCGGCGGCGCCGTCCGCAGAGGCCTCGAGACGGCCAACTCGATCAGAGCCCCCAAGACGCCGGCGGTGGCCACCGCGATGGCCACCGCTAGCCAGGTGGGCACATCCCCTACCTCGAAGCTCGGCAGCCACGGGATCGGTAGTGTCAATCTCCCTTGGCGTAGCTCTTCGAAGACATACATGGGGACTGCAGCCGTTGCAGCCGCAGCGAAGTTGATCATGCCCGTGCCCTGATAGGTCAGAACGATCCCGAGGGTCAGGGCGGCGTAAACCGCCCCGACCCCCAGGCCGAGCACGAGGAACAAGAAGACCTGGTCCACAACGCGCCTCTCAGCTTGTTTCTCGGGTGTTGGCCCTGCTACGGCAGGAGCGCGGAGATGTCCACGGGCTGGCCGGGCAGCGGCACGAGGACGCCCTTCTCGTTGGGAGAAGAGTTGATGCCACCGGTGCCGCAGGCGGTCGTCTTGGGCCAGGAAGGCATAGAGCAGTCCCAGCCGTTCGTGCGGAAGGGCTCGCGGTCACCCTTCGAGGTGGCCAGCCCGGTGCGGACTGCCTGAGGGGTCAGCGGGTCCGTCGTCTTGTCCAGGCTGGTGAGCACCTGAGCGGTGATGAGGGCGTCGTAGAACCCGTTCTGGCGCTGGGTAATGCTGCTGGTCTTGCCCATGTCCGACTTGCCGTACGCATTGAAGGCGTCGATGTCGGGCCGCACCTCGGACGGGATGTTCGTGAAGTCCGGGACCCAGTAGGGGGAGTTGAAGATGACCTTCTTGAGCACGGACGGGTCGAGCTGCGGGATGATCTCGACGTTCGAGCCTGCCGTGAAGTAGCCGTCGAACCCAGCGGTCCGGAACGCCGGCAGCGCAGCCAGCGCGTCCCCAGCGATGTAGCCGGCAATGGCGTCCGGCTTCCATGCGAGCACCGTGGCAGCCTGAACCGTCCAGTCAGACTGGGCGGGCACATAAAACACCTTGGTGTCGACGCCCAGCTGCTTGCCGGCCGGCTCGATGACCTTGCTGTAGGTCTCGTGGCTAGCCGGGTTGTCGACCATCAGGACCGCGATCTTGTCGGCCTTGAGCTCGTGCAGCTGGACGAGGTTGGCGGCGTAGCCCTCCTCGGCCGAGTACTCGAAGAAGAACGCGTCACCGACGGCGGAGTTCATTCCAGGGGTCAGCGGGAAGCTGCCGATCTCGGCGAGACCGGCCGACTTGAGCACGGGGAGCATGGCGTCAGCGCCGAAGTCGGCGCCCTGAACGGCCGCCACGACCTTCTGCTCGACGAACTGGTTGGCGCAGCTGACCGATGCCTCGGGAGTGCCATCGGTCTTGCAGTTGATGGCCTTCAGCGGGTGGCCGTTGATGCCGCCCAGGTGCTCGTTGACGTACTTGACGCCGGCCTCGAAGCCGATACGGACGTCGGGGAGCGAGATTGAGCCGCCCTCGAGATTGTGGAAGCCGACCGTGACGGGGTCCTTCGACTGGTCTGCCGCAGTACCGTCCGGTGCCCCGGACGGGGACTTCGACCCCGCGCTCGTCGCAGGCTTGGCCGCCGAGTTGTCGCTTCCACAAGCAGAACTCACAGCGAGCAGGACGGCGAGAATGACTCCCGTCGCGAACTTGGATGTCCTCACTGTGTCACCTTTCGGATCGGTAGACGGTCGCCCGCCTGGCTCGGGCTGAGCGTGCGATTCACGTCACAGTCCCGTTGGGCACCGTACGGTACATGAGATATCGTACGCCGCAACAGACCCTTGTCGGAGGAACCGTGAAGACGCTTCGAATTGCACGTGACGGTCGGGGGTTTCCTCGGCTCGAGACACTGGCGCTGCCGTTTCTGACACAGGGCCCGACCGCAACGACTGCCGATGTTGAAGCGGCGCCCGAACCAAGCACGATGACGTCGGTTCGGCATGTGCGGGCTGTCAGCGTGCCCGCCGGACTGCTGGAGGTGGTCAACGGAGCGTGTTCCCGCCGGCTCTTCCTCCTGGTCTCCGGTTCACTCGAGGTGACGGTCCCTCACATGCGGGCAACGTTGCACGAGGGCGACGTCCTCTTCGTGGACGTTCCCGAGCGGCTCGCTGCCGCGGCGGAGCTGACCGCAGCTATGGGCTGTTCCTATCTCGAGGTACAGGTCGGAGCAGGGTGGTTGCCCGTCGGCATCGTGCCGCCCGCCCTCGACGAGGAGCCGAGGTCGGACCCGTCCGCACTGCGTGTGGTGCGGATGGCATCCGACGGCGAACGCGCGCACCTGACTCCGTTTGACGCACTCTTCACTGAGTGGCCCGCACGACCTCAAGACGTATCGGCGCTGACATTCATCTGCCTTTCGCCTTCGATGACTTCCGACTGGCACACGGAGGAGGGGGTGACGCTGCTTGTCGTCCTAGCCGGCGGCTTTGAGGTCGAGGTGGGCGGCAACGGAGGGCGCCGGACGCTAAGGCCCGGCGACACCTGCCTCGTCGAGGACTTCGAGGGCCAGGGACACAAGAGCGCAACGCACGGGGAAACCCGGTTCGCGGCACTGAGACTTCCTCGCGACCACCACTGGAGCGGGGACGCAAACACCGGAAGGACTCACCCATGAACGAGCAGTTCGACCTCTTTGAGGCGATGGAGACGTGCAGGTCGATCCGCCGACTCAAGTCGGACCCGCTCCCCGATGCCCTTATCGAGCGGCTCATCCACTACGCGACGCGTGCACCGAGCGCGGGCAACCGCCAGCTGTGGAAGTTCCTCGTCGTCACGGCCCCCGAAGATCGTCGCTGGTTTCGCGACATGCTGGTCGAGGCCATCGGACATCGCTTCCCGGAGCCTGCCTCGGACGACGACTCACCCACGGCGCATGGCGCGCGCCGCTACAGGGAGTTCATCTTCGAGTTCGACCGCCTTCCAATGCTGATCCTCCCGCTGATCGAGAACGCGTTCCCGAACGCCGAGAAGCCCGACGCTCACTTCGCATGGTCCTCGATCTACGCCGCCACACAGAACCTGCTTCTCGCGGCACGCGGCCTCGGTCTCGGCGCAGCGATGACGACGAACCACCTGGAGAACGAACCTGCCGTCCGCGAGCACTTCGGCATCCCGTCGAACTTCGAAATCGGCGCGACCATCCCGGTCGGTTACCCGATTGGACGCTATGGTCCGCTGACTCGCAACCCAGTCGTGCCGACCATGTTCCGCGGCAAGTTCGGGACCGAGTGGCAGAGCAACACGTCGCATGACATATGAGATCTGATATGGACTATATTGGCCGCCAGGCTTATGATCGCCCGTCATGGAGTTGGTGACCGATCCGCGACTTCGCGAGATCATCGAGCAGATTCAGCCTCACGTCGAGGCCAACCCCGCACCAGCCGTGCGACAGCCGCCGAGCGATGCCACCGAGCGCGCCGCATGGTTCGCCGATGTGACGGCGGAGCGTGAGCGGCAGCAGACACAGACCGTTCAGATGAGTGGCGGCGGCGCGCCTTCCCCCGAGGGCGTCGAGGTCAGCGAGATCCGCATCCCCGTGACGGGATCCTGTGGCTGGTCGGGCTGCGTTCCCTGCACGGCCGGGGCGATCGACGCCATCGTCTACCGACCGATCGGTGTCGACGACGCGCCCGCCTACCTGAACTTTCACGGCGGCGGTTTCTGGATCGGCGGCGGACTTGACGTCATGCGGCTCAGCGCCCCGGTGCTCGGAGCTCGAGCACTCGAGCTCGGCGTAGTCGTCGTCGACGTCGACTACCGGATGACTCCGACGCACAAGTTCCCGCTTCCTGTTGAGGATTCCTACGCAGCTCTGTGCTGGGTCGCGACCAACGCCGGACAGATCGGGGTGGATGCGAGCAGGCTTGCCGTCGGCGGCAGCAGCGCCGGCGGAGCTCTCGCCGCTGCCGTTGCGCTGATGAGTCGCGACCTCGCCGGTCCGAGCCTGTCCGCTCTGGCGCTGCACATCCCGGTGACCGACAGCGGCTGCAACACCGGCTCCATGCATCAGTTTGCTGAGGGGTACACGATGACCCGCAAGCATGCCCTGGAGATGTGGGACATGTACTTGGCCACGCCGGCCGACGTGCATAACCCCTACGCGTCCCCCATGCATGCTTCAAGTCTTCGAGGACTCCCCCCAACGTTGCTGGTCCTGGGCGACTACGACGTCCTGCGCGACGAAGGAAACGCGTTCGGGCAGAGGCTCGTCACCGATGGAGTGACGGTCACTACGCGCCGCTTGCCGCAGACCCACGGCGCTCTACTGCCGGAGAACTGGCCGGAGACCGAACGCCTCATCGCTCAGCACCTTCGCGCGAACCTGCTGGGTCCGTAACCGCGGAGCTCTCTCGGAGGTAGTTGCCTGTCCTAGCCGGTGATCTCCGCGGAGATGCAGACGTCCGTCCGTGAGACCACGAAGGCGGGGCCAGTGCATCGCACTGGCCCCGCCTTCGGGCATTGGTTGCTTTCGGTCGAGCATCCCTCTCGCTGCCGAGGATCCCCGGTACATCTCCAACTGGCCGACCGCGTGCAGTCCAAGGGTCGCCAGCGTCTGCGAGATCGCTTCAGGCGTACAGCTCCGTGGCTTCGATAGGCCTGGGGGTGTTCACAGTGATGCGCCACCGTCGCTGCCGACGACCTCCCCAACCATGGCGCTCGCTGCATCCGACGCCAGGAATGCCACGACATTTGCCGTCTCTTCATGCAGGAGGTACCTGCCGAGCTGGTTGCGGATCATGGCGTAGAACCACATGTCGTTGAAAGCAGGGATCTTCGCCTTGGTCCGCACCATCGAGCCAGGGTTGACCCCATTCACCCGGATGCCGTGCTGGATCGTCTCCGCGGCGAGGAACTTGGTGAACGATGCGAGCCAGCTCTTGCCTGTGCCGTAGAGGAGGTTGCGAGGCGCAGTCGGGGTGTTTGCGGAGGCACTGCCGATGTTGATGATGTGGCCGCGCCCTTGCGGAATCATGTAGTCGAGCGCGGCTCGGCTCGCGTACATGGGCCCGGCCATTGTGCCGCGCAGTGACCTGTCGATGTCGTCGCGACTGGCGGTGCTGAAGTCGACGACTGCGACGTCGACCGCGCTGTTGACGAGCACGTCAATGCCACCCAGCCGGTCGTTGCATTCAGCCATCCACCGCTGGATGTCATCCCAGTCTGTGGCGTTTCCGAAGACACCGAAGGCACGGGTTCCCCACTTCTCGGACACGCTCTTGGCGACACCGTGCGGATCTGGACCGGCGTAGTTCGGCATGCTGCCTGTGGAATCTGCCGAGTCCACCTTGATGTCGACCAACGCGACGTCGGCGCCGAGCCCGGCGAAGCGGTTCGCGCAGGCCTGTCCGAGGCCTTTGCCGCCGCCACCGGTGATCACGACCTTGCGGCCGCGCATGTCGAGCAGGTCGGTGACTCGACTCTCAATCGAGTCGAACGGCATCCGATTTTCGTCCCAGAGCATCTCGAGGTTGTCACCCGCCTCGAGGGCGCGACCGTAGAGGGTCTTGAAGTATTCACTCATCAGCGTGCCGATCTCCTCACCACAGGGGGCTTGCTCACAGACCCAGGCGAGTCGGCTCTTCGGCGCCACCAAACGCGACGTGGCCCGCGCCCTCGGCCCCGCCCCGCATGCTGTCCGCGAGCGGCGTGTCCAGCTCGTGCAGACGCGGGAGCACCTCCTTGGCGAAGAGTCGCATCGAGCGCTCAGCCTGCTCGATCGGCATCGCACCGAACCTGACGTTCAGGACGAACTCCTCGGCGCTGGTCTTGGCCTGGACCTCCTTGAGCTTCTCGAATACCTGGTCCGGCGTGCCGTACGCCTGCGGGCGTGCGCTCTTCTGAGCAAGCGTCTCCTGGTCGGTGATCGCGTTGCTCAGCTTGGCGTACTGCTCGTAGCCCTTGGTGTTCTTGAAGCGCTCCGGGTCGTCGAACTGATAGTGATGCTTGCTGCTCTCGCCGGCCTCCAGGGAGTGCACCTTCATGGCCTCCCATGCTTCCTCCTCGGTCTCCGCGCACACCATCCGGATCACGACCGTGGGCTGGGTCGGCTCGAGGCCGTTGCGTGCCCGGATGCTGTTGAAGGCGGCGACGTCGCCAGCGTAGTCGTCCCAGCTCTTCTGGTTGGTCATCAGCATGCCGACGCCGGCGTTGGCGGCGATGGGAAGCGTCTCGGGGCTGGTCCAGGCGATTCGCATGCGGTCCATCAGGCGCTGCGGATTGCGGAAGGAAGGACGAATCGTGGTCTCGGGGATGGTGAAGTGCTCGCCCTCATGGGAGAACCACTCGTTGGACATCGCCTTGCGGAGGATGTCGAGTGTCTCGTTGAAGCGGCCGCGCGCCTCGGCCATGGGCACACGGAACGCGTCGAACTCGCGGATCGCGGCCCCGCGGCCCATGCCCAGCGTGAGCTGGCGGCCCTTGAGCAAGTTGTCGAGCGCGGAGATCTGGTCGGCAACGATGAGCGGGTCGTACCAGGGCAGCACCACGATCATCGTGCCAAAGTCGATCTTGCTTGTCCGTCCGGCCATGAACGTGAGGTGCTGCAGCGCTCCTCCGGTCATGACGTACGGCGTGAAGTGGTGGTCGATTGCCCAGTACGAGTCGAAGCCGAGCGGCTCGACGAGCTCGGCGAGCGCCATCTCCTCGTCGTAGATCTGCTGATCGCTCACCTTCGGAGGACCGGGTGCCTTCGCGAGGAAGCGGTCCCAGTCGTGGTAGTTCTGAAAGTTGAAGTGAACTCCGACCTTCATGGTCTTTCCTCCAGCATCGTCGAGGGGGCGCCCGTTCCCGCGGCTCGTGGACCCGACGGGCGCGGGTCGCCCGGAGTTAAGCACCGCCCCACGGGACGGCTCCACGAGTCCGTTCCGGCTCGCAGAACTAGTCGTGAATCCCACGCAAACGTTCTGTCCAGCGATACGAAGTACTGGATCAAGGAAGCGTTCCACCTTGATTGTCGGCGGCATGAAGATCGGTGCCCAGCTAGCCGTCACTGCCCACACAATCGACGCCGCAACTTTGGGCCGCGAACTGGAGGCAAGGGGCTTCGAGTCCTACTGGGCGCCAGAGCACACCGTGGTGCCGAAGCATCCGGCCATTCCTTTCCCCATGACTGGGGGTCAAATCCCCGACGTCTACCACCAGATGGCGGACCCCTTTGTCGTCTTGAGCATGATGGCGGCAGTCACCAATGAGCTGCGGGTCGCAACAGGCGTCTGCCTGGTTCCAGAGCACCCGCCCCTCACCCTGGCGAAGACCATCTCAACACTCGACGCGTTCAGCCGAGGACGTTTCATGTTTGGCCTCGGCACCGGCTGGCTCCGCGAGGTCACCGAACTCCATAACCCAGCCGCGGGAGCGAAGCCCTGGGGCTACACCATCGAGGCGGTCGCGGCGATGAAGGAGTTGTGGTCTCACGAGTCGGCTAAGTACGACGGCGACCTCGTCTCGTTTCCGGAGATGGTCTGCGACCCGCGTCCCGTACAGCGTCCGCACCCTCCGGTGATCGTGGGGGCACAGCCCACACCGGTGGCTGCGCGCAGGATCGCCGAGTGGGCGGACGGATGGCTCGCCACGGGCGTGACGCCAGCTCAGGTCGCGTCGTTCCGGGCCGCGATCGACGCCGAGTGCACGCAGATCGGTCGAGATCCCGCAGAGGTGACCATCACGGTGGGCGTGCGCGACGCCAGCGCGGAGTACCGCGACGCCTACGCTGAGGCCGGCGCGGAACGCCTCATGGTCCTGCTTTACAACCATCCCGGCACCCGAATCGCGCTGGAAGACTGGGCAGCCGTCGGCGTTGCGACCCTGTCTGCGCCACCGCCCACCCCCGAGGAAACTCTCCGTGCTCTGGACGCTGTCCGAGAGATGGCCGGCCTGTGAGCGCGCGGACTCCCCGACTTCTGCTCGATGCTCTGAACTTCGCCGAGAGCCCTCGCTGGCATGACGGCCGCCTCTGGTTCTCCGACATCTTCGCGGACAAGGTGATGGCCGTCGACGAGTCAGGCCACGCCGAAGTCGTCGTCAAGCTCACAGATGGGCGCCGTCCAAGCGGCCTGGGGTTCTTGCCCGATGGCCGCCTGCTGATCGTCAATCTCAACAAGCCGGAGATCCTCCGCCTCGAGCCCACCGGCGAGCTCGTCGTGCACGCCGACCTGTCTGCACTGGCCGTCGGCGGCCTCAACGACATGCTTGTCGATGAACAAGGCCGCGCCTACGTCGGCTCGATGGGTACGCACAAGAGTTCTGAACCCCGCCCGGTCGACGCCGACGGGGTCATCATCCTTGTCGAACCGGACGGCGCCGCCAGCGTCGTTGCCGACCGGCTCGACGCACCTAACGGCCCTGCCCTTCTCGACGATGGGCGCACCTATGTCGTCGCCGAGTTTCCCGCCCAACGGCTCACGGCGTACGACCGCGCCCCAGACGGGATGCTCAGCGGCCGGCGCACATGGGCCGAGCTAGCTCCTGGGGGTGCCGACGGGATCGCCGCGGATCCGAACCGCGGAGTCTGGTGCGCGTCGCCATTGACGTACGAATGCCGACTGGTCCTAGATGGCGGGGCCGTCGCTGACGTCGTGGACCTCGACGACCGGATGCCGTTGGCCTGTGCCGTCGGTGGCGATGACGGCCAGACCCTCTTCGTGCTTAGTTGCCTTGGCGGTGCCGAAGCCATCGGTGCGCGCACCTGCACTTCCGTCATCGAAACCGTTCGGCTTGACTCCTGATCCAGTCCTGACGCATGTGGTCCGCTACCTGGAACGTCGCGCTCGACGCCCTTGCAGGGCGCCAACATGCTGTGCGGATGCTACGGCGGATGATTATGGAAGGTTTGGAGCAGTGGGGCCGCTGGGTCCTGAACTCCTATGCCCTGGAGGTTCCCTCGCTGGTGATTGCGGGGGACCTGTCCCCGGATGACGGTGCGGTCCCGCTGGACTCTGCTGATTGAGCCGTACCCGAGGACGACGTGGCGGAACGGACGACGTCCCCGCGAAGCCTTCGGCGATCGACGGCGTTACTTGCTCCACTCTCCAGGGAGTCCAGTCGGAACCAGGTAGCGCCGGCGGCCTCCCGACCTCAATGGACGGACCGTTTCGAGCCACTGCTCCATCATGTCGACCTCTTGACTGACCGCCACGAAGCTCCGGAACGCGCCTCCCCAGCCCTCGACAGACCACACAAAGGTGAGTTCACTCTCGCCCGTCCCCGAGGGTGTCTGCCAGGACGTCATTAGGTGCATGCCGTTTCGGGTTGCGGCCGGAAGATAGATGTCACGAACGGCAACGAGATACTCGTTCATCTTCCCTGGCAAGACCTCAACCTGTTCAAGCAGGTGGACCGCCCGCGCATCAATTCCCGCTGCCTCGAGTGCAGCGTCCGCGTGGCGAAGATCGGCCATCCTCACCGGGTCGATGGGACCGTCGTCGCTCCAAATCGTTCCTGCCGAGCTGGAGGCCTTCACCGAGTCCGGAGCGTCCGGAGCGAGGTAGTCGTTGATGAGGTTCGCGTGGTACGGATGGCCGGCGTAGAGCCAGAACGCGTCCTCGTTCTCGAAGACGTTGCGCCACACGAGGTCGTGCCCACTGCCGGGCGGAGCCCCCACCAGCTCGGACTCCAGGAATCCGGGGATGTGCTCAGGAGCGGCTGCAAGCACTGCTCGGAGGCCGTCGATGCGCTCACGGGTGACACCGGCGCGGAGCTGAATCGGATACGTCCTGTGGAACATGACCCTCAGAGCGCCCCTCCGGCGCGCAGCGCCGCGATCCGCTCTGCGTCCAGCCCAGCGAGTTCCTCGAGCACCTGGTCAGTATCCTCGCCGTAGCTGGGCCCGGACCGGTCGTATCTGCCGCCAATGTAGGTCGGGGTCTCCGAGAACAACGTCGGATGCTCCTTGACTGGCCACCGGCCAAGCTCACTCTGCTCGAGCTCCACCAGCCAGCCGAGCGCCTTCAACTGGGGGTCTGTCTCGATCCGATCCTCCGCCGTCTGGCACACGCCAGCGGCCACACCATGCCCTTGAAGCTCGTGCATGAGCTCGAAGCCGTCCCGCTCGCGCGTGGCCTCAGACAGGAGTCGCTCCAACTCGACGGCATGCTGCACACGGTCCTCCAGCCGCGTGAACCGCGTGTCCTCACGCAGCGCGTGCATACCCAGGACCTCAGTCACGGCATACCAGTCCGCATCGGTGAACGCCGCCAGCGCAAGCCAGCGATCATCGCCCCGCGTCGGGAATGCCCCATGCGGAGCGGCCAGCTTGTACGGCGAAGCGTTCCCGTAACGGGCCCAGTCGCGCCCGTTGACCGTCTTGTCCAGGATTGCGGTGCCGGTCAGATACAGGCCGGTTTCGCCCTGCGAGGCGTCAATGTGACAACCCCGGCCGGTCACGTCGCGGCGGTACAGCGCCGCGAAGATCGCTGTCGCCATGTTGTACGCCCCGAACCAGTCCAGGTAGGAGTAGCCGATTCCCGCCGGCGGATAGGGACTCGGAAGGCCCGACATGTCGCTCATTCCCGAGATCGCCTGCGCGCTCGGGCCGAAGGTGCGCACCTGACCGTAACTGCCGCGCTCCCCCAGCCCACTCTGCTGCACATAGATGATGCGGGGGTTCAGCTCTCGGAGCTTGTCGTAACCCAGCCCCATCCGAGCCATGGTGCCCGGTGAGAAGCCCTCGATCACCATATCGGCGTCCCGGATCAAGTCCTCCAGGATCTGCCGCGACTCAGGGTTCTTCAGATTGAGGGAAAGGGACCGCTTTCCCGAGTTGATCTCCATGAACGAACCACTTCGGTTCGGGCTGCCGTCGTCGCCCGTATAGGCCGGCGTAGGCAAAGCCTCCACCGCGGCGTCCCGCTCGGAGCGTCCACCCGGCGGGCAGGCACCGAGAGGACTGAACCGCATCCGGTCCGGTCGACTGATGTGCTCGATCTTCACCACGTCCGCGCCCATCGCGGCCAGGAAGCGTCCAGCACCCGCGCTCGCCAACATCCAGCTCATGTCAACGACGCGCACTCCGGAAAGCGCGAATGGCTTACCGTGCGGGCTGAGGACGGGCTCGGCAGTCCGCGGCGACGCATACGCCGGGTGGTGGACCACCTTTTCGCGACTCCACTCAGCCTCGACCTCATCGGTGTGCTCACCCACTAGCGGCGGCCGCGGCCCCCGTGGCCAGTCGAACTCCTCAGTGAGCCACTTGCCGCCGGTGTAGCGGAAGGTACGGCCAAGCTCAGGGTGTTCGACGTCGAAGAACGCACCGCGCTGCAGCCAGTGCTCGTCATCGACGTTCTCCTCGGGGCGCCGCACAGGCGTCCAGGGAAGGTTGAGCGCTTGGGCGTCGCGCCACACGTCTCGCTCGAACAGGGTCTGCCCCAGCAACAGGTCGACTTGGTGGGCCAGCCTGTCACGCGCCTCATCTGTGTCCCGGTACTCCGTCGCGTACTTGGGGTCGTCCAGGTTCGCTTGGAATCCGTACTTGCGGAGGAGCTCGACAGTCGCGTCCCACTCGTCGCCCTGGGAACGGACGTAAGTGCGATAGGGCAGGACGTAGCGGCCGTCCTTGGTCAGGGCGATCGAAGGGCTGCGCGCAGATGTCGTCGAGTGGCGACATGTAACGCGCCGGTGTACCTGCTTGAGGTAGACCCAGTCAGGCAGGTCTGTCTCAGTGTTCTGGCTTACGGCCTGATGGACGCTCGTCGAAAGTGCCTGGCCCTGCCCAGTGTGAAGCCGATAAATCAGGGCCGCCAGAATCGACATGGCCGCCATCTCGCCGGCGATGTAGTACGCCTGCCACATCTGTGGAGCAATCGGTGGCGTGTCGTAGCCGAGGACCGGGTCCGGGTCGTAACCGCAGTTCATCATCACCCCGCCCAGCGCGAGGTGGACGAGGTCGCTGCCGGCGTAATCGCGCCAGGGTCCGACGTCGCCGAACGGCGATATCCGTGCGTAGATCAGACCCGGGTTGATTTCGCGCAGGTCGTCGTACCCGAGGCCTCGCTCGCGGAGGTAGTCGCGGGGCCGGCTGTCCACGATGACGTCCGCGTGCGCCGCAAGCTGACGAAACCGCTCCTGGTCGGTTGCAGAGTCCAGGTCAAGGACCATCGACCGCTTGCCCAGGTTGTGGTGCCAGAAGTACAAACTTCGATCCGGATGGGGCTCATCGTCGAGAAAGGGACCGTACGTCCGAGTCAGCGCTCCGCCCGGCGGTTCGATACGCACCACGTCGGCTCCGAGCCCGGCCAGCACCTTCGCGCAGTACTCCCCGAGCTCATCGCCGACCTCAAGCACTCGCACTCGCCCCAGGAACGCGAGGTGCTTAGGTGACTCGGCCCCTTCCAAGTCGCCGGGCCAAGCGATGCTCTCGTGCAGTGCGTAGTTCATGACACTCTCCCTTCACTGAGATACGATATGCCATACAGCAAGTCAGCCAGGTGTTGTCTCACCGAGAACACCCCGGCACCAACGCGATAGCGCAGAGGCGGACAGCGGATGATCGAGAGGCCCGACAACCTCACCGACCTGGTGTTCGCGGCGGTCCGCGACTGGATTGTTGACGCGACCTTGCCTCCGGGCAGCTCGGTCAGTGAAGCGACACTCGCCAAGGAACTGGACGTCAGCAAGACTCCGGTCCGCGAGGCCCTGTTGAGGCTGCGCCGGATCGGGCTCGTCGAGCCGACCACGCGAGGCCTACGAGTGACACTTCCCTCGATCGACTCCGTGCGGCATGCATTCGAGTACCGCGCCGTGCTCGAATCGGGCGCCGCGACCTACGTCGCCGCACACGCCACGGGCAAGCAGCTTGAGACCATCGAGCACTGGGCCGCAGAGTCCCTGCGGTGCGCCCGCAACGGCGACCAGCCAGGGTTCCGGCACACCGACCACCAGTTCCATGTGACAGTGGCAGACGCCTCGGGCAACGAGTTCATGCGCTCCGCGATCGAGGACGCATTCGTACTGACGGTCGCCCTACGCCAGCGTGACGTGTCCCTGGTGCGCGACTTCGTGCCTGACGCGCTCGAGCACCTCGAGATCGCTGCAGCGCTGCGCGCCCGGAACGGACCGACAGCAAGCGCTCTGCTGGCTACACACGCGCTTCGAATCATGGACCAACTGCTGCAGGCAATGGCGCAGCCCGCCACCACGGCTTACGCCGGCTGAAAGGAAGTCATGCGCCCGCTCCCACGTCCCACGGTGCTATCACGCCCATTTTGGGACGGCTGCCGTGAAGGCCGACTCCTGGTCCAACGCTGCGCGAGCTGCGGACGGTGCTTCTTCACTCCGAGCGCTTTCTGCCCTCAATGCCTCAGCACGGACTACGAGTGGATCGAGTCAACGGGTCGAGGACACGTCGTCACCACCACCGTGATCTGGAGGCCGCCGACCCCAGCCTTCGACCCGCCCTACGTGGTCGCGGTCGTACGGCTTGAAGAGCAATACACGATGCTCACAAACATCGTCGACGTCGATACAGAAACTGACCTGATCGACTCACCAGTGCGAGTTCGTTTTCAACGCGAGTCTGACGAGATCACGCTGCCGGTCTTCGAGTTGGCGTTCCCCGACGGGAATCACGCATGAATGGTCGTCAGCCTGTCATCGTGGGCGCGTTCAACACGCGCCAGGCCCGCCGACTTGAGGGTCAGACGTCCGACACGGTGACCATCGCAGCTATCCGCGGCGCCTTGGGACAGGCCGGCCTCAGCGTGCGCGACGTCACCGGCGTCAACATCCTGCCTGGCCTGGACTACCAGAACGGCACGCGCAAGTTCGGCTATGCCATGGGCCTCCAGTATTTCTGGGCGGGTCGTGCGATGCCCGGTGCCGCGGCGGTCCTGGAGGCAGCCACTGCGATTGAGGCCGGCGTTACCGATGTGGTCGTTCTTGCGGCCGGCGAGGCGGGCATCCACCAGGATACGACCAGCACGGCCCCGTGGACGCGTCCCTCGAACGAGTTCATCGAGTGCTGGGGACTGATGACCCCAGCTGAGTTCGCCCTCTCTGCGAAGGAGTACATGCATCGCTTCGCCGTCGACCCGGCGAAGGTCGCGCACGTGGCCGCCGTCATCCGCAACAACGGCGCACGCAATCCCGAGGCCGTCTACTACGGTCGCGGTCCTTTCACAGCCGAGGACATCCTGGCCTCGCGAATCGTCGCAGATCCCTACCATCTCCTCGAGTGTGCGACCACAGCCGAGGGAGGCAGCGCTCTCGTGCTCACCACAGCAGAGCGCGCCAGGGATCTCCCATGCGTCCCGGTTGCCGTGCTGGGTGGCGGATCTGAAAGTTGGGGCCCGAGCTACACGCACCCGCCGAACTACGACCGAGTTGGGATGCTCGGCCGCGACGCCGCCAACCGCGCCTTCGCGCGTGCCGGGATTGCCCGCGACGACGTGGACCTTTTCGAGCTCTACGACAACTTCAGCTGGGAGATCATCCGATACTTCGAGGCGTTCGGCTACTGCGACGTAGGCGAAGGTGCCGACTTCGTCGCCGGTGACGCCATCGAGGTCACGGGACGCTATCCAATCGTGACTGACGGCGGCACGATGTCGCACTCCCACACTGGGGAATCGCAGCGCTTCCAACGAATCGTCCAGGCGGTGCGCCAGCTGCGCGGCACCTCAGCCGCGAACCAGGTCCTCGACCCCAAGATCGCGCTCGTGGCCGCCCTCGGCGATGTCGTTCTTCTCGGTCGGGACGACCAACGCTGAGACGTGATATCTGAGATATTCTCATCTGAACAACAGCGCACCGCGAGAGAGAGACCTGAGATGACGAGCACCGACCTGCCGATGATCATCAGCGTCGACGACCACATCATCGAGCCCCCGACCCTGTTCCAGCGGTGGCTGCCCGAGAAGTACCAGGACCGCGCACCGCGGGTGGAACGGCGGATGATCAGCAAGGAGTCCAAGCTGTTCAACGGCCTGGTCGAGGACCCCGACGGCGACCCCGGCGATGTTTGGCTCTTCGGAGACTCCGCCTACGTGCTCCGCCGCCCCATTCTCATCCTCGACGGGGTCGAGACCACCGCTGACATGCGCGGTAACGAGCCGGCTACCTACGACGAGATGCACCCCGCGTGCTACGACCCCAAGGCTCGCCTCGAAGTCATGACCTCCCAGCACGTCGAGGCCTCGCTTGCCTTCCCCACCTTCCCGCGCTTCTGCGGCCAGGCCCTCAGCGAGCAGACCACCAAGGACCGAGACTTCGGCCTCGCCTGTGTCGAGGCGTACAACAACTTCATCGTCGAGGAGTGGTGCGGAGACTCCGGCGGTCGTCACATCCCGCTCCCGGTCGTCCCCCTGTGGAACCCCGCACTCGCAGCAGCCGAGGTTCGTCGCAACGCCGCGCGAGGTGCACGCGCGGTCACCTTCAGCGAAATCGTCGGACACCTCGGATTCCCGACCATCCACCACGGCAACTGGGACCCGTTCTTTGCGGCTTGCGAGGAGACGGGCACCGTTGTCTGTATGCACATCGGCTCGTCGTCGAAGATGATGCCGATGCCGCCCGACGCCCCCGACGTTGTCGCGACGACGCTCCAGTTCTCCAACTCGTACGCGTCCATGGCCGACTTCATCTTCTCCGGCGTGCTCGACCGATTCCCCGGCCTCAAGCTCGCCTACTCTGAAGGACAGGCCGGGTGGATGCCCTACGCCATGGAGCGGATGGACCACGCCTACCGCGAGCACACCTGGGGACACGGCGACGTCAAGATGAAGGAGCTGCCTTCCACCTACATCCGGCGCAACATGTACGGCTGCATCTTCGCCGACCGGCACGCCATCGCGAACGCACACCAGATCGGCATCAACAACCTCATGTTCGAGGTCGACTTCCCGCACGCCGACGGCCCCTACCCGCACACGGTCGACCACCTTGCGACCCAGTTCGCCGGGATTGACGCGGACACGACGTACAAGATCGTGCGCGGCAACGCCATCGACCTATTCCAGCTCGACCTGGACCGCCAGCCCGCCTGACGCGGGAACCAAACTCACCGCCACGGCTCTGCCTTGCCCCATGAGATCCGCCGCTCATTGGGGGCGGAGCCGTGGCGGTTGACTATCTTGACCATGCTCGCGTCTGGTCGAGAACCGGCGAGGCGAACCCTTCGAATTCGACGCACTCCCCATCGCCATCACCTGCCAACCTGGTCCCGCTTCCGACCGGCTATAGATCGGCGGCGTTCGAGTTGCCTCGCCCGCTTCCCGCCCGAGCGGCGATGGTTCTCCTGCCGAGGAGCACACACAGCCTGCACACCCATCCGATCGCCCAACGCCACACAGGTCCGGCCGACAAAGTCGCCGGCGTCGACGCAGCCGACGGACACGAATCGGGCGACGGCTTGCTAGGCGCAGAGCGCCCACGCCATCCACATACGATTCACTCGTGATCACCAGACGGGCAGTTCACCCGTGTCGCTCGAGAGGAGCGACCGCTCTCGACGTTCCTCAAGACCCGGGGCCGAATCGACGCACCTTGGCCGCGCGCCTCTTCCAACCCACCCCGGTCCTGTCTGCGGGCAAGTCTGCGAGCGAGGCACGCGTACAGCCCTGTTCGCCAGCGGGTTGCTAGCGAAGGATGTGGTGGTGGGTGCCCACGACGTCTCTCACGGCGTCGACGAATGCTGCAGCGTCGGCGTCGGTGATGGGTAGCGGAAGGGCCACGTATCCGCGCCTGGCCATGTAGAAGCCCCGGAGCATCAGTTCGAGGTGCAGCAGAGCTCGCTTGTCGGGGGCTGGGTCGATGTCGCGACCGCTGGCGATCGGCGTTCGTTGGAAGTGAACTCCGAGGATGGAGCCCACTCCTGTCGCCTGTGCCGCCACGCCGATCTCGACGAAAAGCGCATTGAGACGGTCGCGTACCCAGTCACCCCTAGCGTTCAGCTCGAGCACGCGTTCGGGCGTGAGGACGTCGCGCAGTCCCGCTAGGCCGGCCGCCATCGTGACCGTGTTGTTGTTGAAGGTGCCGGGATGCGAGAGGCCTCCGGGCACGCTGGGGTCGAACGGCTCCATCAGTCGGCGTGTCCCACCAAACGCACCGAAGCTGAAGCCAGCGCCGAGGTACTTGCCGAATGTGGTCATGTCGGGGACCACTCCGAGTCGTTCCTGCAGCCCGCCTGGTGCCAGCCGAGAAGTCATCACCTCATCGATGATGAGGACGATGCCGTGACGGGAGGTGGCCTCGCGGATGGCGTGCGCGAATGCCGCGGACGCGGGCACCGCTCCGCCCCCGCCGAGCATTGGTTCGAGGATGACGGCTGCGAGGTCCTCGCGGTGTTCCTCGATTGCCGCGAGGGTGCCGGGTACGTCGTTGTAATCACATACAACGAAGGGGTAGGGGGCATTGAGCGGGGCTTCGCCGCGGAAGCTGAGGACGCCGCCGTGGTAGCCGCTCTCGAAGGCGAGCACTGTGCTCCGGCCAGTCGCCGCGCGGGCAGCTCCGATGGCGAAGAGGTTGGCCTCGGTCCCGGAGTTGGTGAACCGCAGCAGGTCGACCGATGGGAACCGCTCGATGATTTCGCCGGCTAGTTCTACTTCGTAGCGATTGGGTCCGCCGAACGAGAGGCCGTCGTCAAGCGCTTCCCGTACCGCAGCGAGGATCGTCGGGTCGGAGTGCCCGTAAATGCCGGCGGAGTACTCCCCCAGCATGTCGGTGTAGCGGTGCCCATCGAGGTCGGTGAGGTACTGGCCTTCGCCGGACGCGAATGTTACTGGGAAGGGTGAGTAGTATAGGGACGTGCGGGTGTTGCCTCCTGGCATCACTGTGCATGCGTCCAGGAACCGGCGGTGACTGCGCGGGTTGCTGGCTACATATCGTTGCTCGGCCTCCGCGAGCACCTCTCGGAGCTCGGTCTCGACGTCGGTGCTGGTCATGCGCTCCTCCTGTGAAGGCTGCGGGCGGTCGGAAGATTGGGCAGGGGCTAGGACAGCTGGATGTCGAGCCAGCCGTGCTCGTTGACGGCGGCGGAGTCGCCGGCCCGGAGAAGCACTGTGGTCGTGGCCGACTCGAAGAGCGCCGGCCCCTGCACGCGCTCGCCCTGGGCGACGGACTCCATGCGGTGCACAGGGACGTCGATCCAGCCGTCGAGGTAGACATGGCGAACGCCGATCTGCTTGCTGTGCTCAGTACCGGTCGAGAGGGGTTGTGCACGCAACTCCGGGAGCTTGCCGACGACGGTCGTCCGTGCATTAACGATCACGACCTCCTGCCCCGGCGCGTTGTAGGCGTAAAGCTCGCGGTGCCGCTTGTGGAACCTCTCAACGACGTCGCCGATGAAGTCAGCCGTGTCGATGTCGACGTCGGTGATGGGCACGGTGATCTCGTAGATCTGCTCGCCGTATCGCATGTCGAGGGCGCGCTGCACCTCGATCTGCCCGTCGAACCCGTCGAGTCGGGAGCGTCCCTCACGTTCCATGTCGCGGAGAACCTGTCGCATTCCCTCGGCTGACGTCGAGGCGGCGTCGCCAATGTGGGAGCGGACCATTTCGTAGCGGAGGTCCGTGGCGAGCATGCCCCATGCAGACAGCACAGAGGCGACGTTCGGGACGACGACGCGCTTGATGTCGAGAAGGCGGGCGACCTCAGTCACGTGGACGCCTGCGGCACCGCCGAACGAGATCAGGGTGAAGCCGCGGGGGTCGACGCCGCGTCGGACGGACACGATCCGGATGCCTTCGGCCATGGTGGTGTTGACGACCTTGGAGATTCCAGCCGCTGCTTCAACGGTGCTGATTCCCAACTCGCTCGCGATGGCGCCGACCGCCTTGTGCGCGGCGTCGGCATCGAGGGGCATGTCGCCGCCGGCGAAACTGGCCGGGTCCAGCAGACCGAGGACGACGTTTGCGTCGGTCACCGTGGCCATGGTGCCGCCGCGCCCGTAGCAGGCTGGTCCAGGAAGCGCGCCGGCGCTTTCGGGGCCGACGTGAAGGATCCCGCTGTCCACTCGCGCGATCGAGCCGCCTCCCGCGCCGAGGGTGTGAATGTCGAGGGTCGGGAGGGAAACTTTGGCGATGCCGACCTGCTTCTCGCCGGTCAGGGGGGCCTCCCCGTCTTGGAGGAGTGCAATGTCGGTGCTCGTGCCGCCCATGTCGAACGTGATCAGTTCGCCCGTTCCCACGAGCTTGGCGGCTTGCTTGGTGGCCGCGATGCCTCCGGCGGGTCCCGAGAGGACGGCGCCGGCGGCCAGCCGACTGGACTCGGCGATCGTTGCCACGCCGCCGTGCGAGTGCATGATCATGACCTCGCCCTCGTAGCCAGCGTCGGCGAGCCGGCCGCTAAGCCGTGAGAGGTAGTCGGCAAGGACTGGGCCTACATAGGCGTTCACGACGGTGGTCCAGACCCGCTCGTACTCCTTGATCTGCGGGAGTACTTCGCTCGAGATTGACACGTAGGTGTCGGGGAGCGCGTCCGCGAGTGCCGCCGCAGTCTGCTGCTCGTGCTCTGGGTTGCGGTAGGAGTGGAGGTAGCAGACCGCGATGGCCTCGGCGCCCGACTCGGCGGCCGCCTGCACAGCGGCCTTGAGCGACTCTACTGCGAGAGGCTGCGATGCGGTGCCATCGGCTCGCATTCGCTCGGCGACCCCGATGCGTCGGGCTCGAGGAACCAGAGGCGGCGGCGGCGCCATCCGCACGTTGTAGCGGTCCTCCTTCATCCCTTCACGCATTTCGATCACGTCACGGTGGCCCTCGGTGGTGAGCAAGGTGACCTTGGAGCCCTTGCCTTCCAGGAGAGCGTTCGTGGCGACCGTAGTGCCGTGCACGATCCGCTCAGTGGCGCCGAGCATCTGCTCCCGCGTCGTACCGAGCGCGGCAGCCAGCTTGTTCAGACCCTCGAGGAGGCCGTCGGAGGGATCGCGCGGGGTCGAGGACGACTTGGCGATAACCACACGGCCGTTCTCGTCGACTGCGGCCAGGTCGGTGAAGGTGCCGCCGATGTCGATGCCAATGCGATACATGTCAGACCCCTGCCTTGGTGAAGCTGCCGTCGGTGGATGCGTCGACTGAGACGAATCCGTTTTCGATGTCGTGGCGCCGAGCCTCGGGGGCGCGGTCGGCCGGCGGCCCGTATCCGCCGCCGCCGGCGGATTCGACGAGGAAGACGGAGCCGGGCGGGACTTCGATGTCAACTTCCTTGGTCTTCAGTTCGCGGGCGGATTTATCGGTCAAGAGTCGGTAGCGGTGCGGGACGCCGTCCTGTCCCCCGCAGGTCCCGAAGGACGGGTGCCGTACGCCGTCGCCCGCCGTGTTGGCCACGGACGTCGCCTCGGTCTCCATCCTCAGTCGCAGGACGGAACCCGCGCCTCCGCGGTACTGGCCGTCACCGAAGGAGTCGGGCCGGAACTCGTGGTGCTCGAAGAAGAGCGGGAAACGGACTTCGGCGACCTCGACCGAGCCGAACTTCGAGGAGCCCATTGCCTGGCCCTCACCGGCGGTCTCCCACCCATCGCCGGCCGGCGAGGCGCCCCCACCGGGGCGGGCGTGGAAGAGGTGCCAGATGAACTGTCGATTGTTGCGCGGGTCGACGCCCTTGATCGCGATGCGGAAGCGGCGTCCCCAACCGGCGATGACTCGGTCGGGGCAAGCGCCAACAAGGGCCTTGATCACCGACTCCGCGATCTCCTGAGCGCAGTGGTTCGTCGCGAGCGTGACCGGAGCAGGGGCCTTCGCCCACACGACAGTCCCTTCCTTGGCTGTGACGGTGAGCGGCCGGAAGGTGCCGGAGTTCTTGGGTGTGCGCGGGTCGATGAGGAATGACAGGGCCATGTAGACCGCGGACATCATGTTCGGGTAGGAGGAGTTGATGAACCCGGTGACCTGGGGATGGGAGTCGCTCAGGTCGACGTCAAGCGAGTCGCCTGCCACGGTGACCGTCGCTCGGATGTAGACGTCCTCGGTGCCATGGCCGTCGTCGTCAAGGACCGCTTCGCCCTTGTAGACGCCATCGGTCCAGGTGGAGATGCAATCCCGCGTCTGGCGTTCGGCGCTGTCGAGGATGGCGTCGACGGCTTCGACGACCGTCCCGGAGCCGTATTCCTCGAGCAGCTGCAGCACACGGCGCTCACCCACCCACGACGAGCCGATCATTGCGCGGAGGTCGCCCAGGAAGTCGTCGGCGTGGCGAACATTGACCGCGATCATCTGCATGACGTCCTCACGGACAGCGCCGGCGTCATAGAGCTTGAGCGGGGTGATGCGCAGACCTTCCTGCCAGATCTCGGTGGCGTTCGGGTTGTAGGCGCCGTGTGTCGAGCCGCCGATGTCGCTCTGGTGTGAGCGGTTGATCGACCAGAAGCGGAGCTCGCCGTCGAAGAAGACGGGAACGAACGTGGTGAGGTCCGGCAGATGGTTGCCGCCGTGGTACGGGTCGTTGAGGAGGTAGACGTCGCCGGGCTTGATTGAATCGCCGAAGGCTTCGTTGATCGCCCGGACCGCCCACGGCATCGAGCCGACGTGGATCGGCACGTGCTCTGCCTGGGCGACCAGCCGTGCTTCGGCGTCCGTGATCGCGGTTGAGAAGTCCCGGCTGGAGTTGAGGATCTGGGAGTAGGCCGTGCGGAGCATGGCCTCGCCCATCTCCTGCACAATCGCCTCGAACCGGTGGGTGATGACCGACACGGTCACGGGATCGACCACGGCTGTCCTGCTCTCTCTGGATCGTCTACCTGCTCCTGTTGCTGAGATACCATACGCCATATATTGTTGTGACGTGAGCGTGATCATCACCGTGGCGCCGACAGGCCCTATTGCGACCAAGCAGGACAACGCCTGGCTGCCCACGCAGCCAGACGAGATCGCCGACCAGGTGGCCGAGGCGTACGCCGGCGGTGCCGCCGTCGCGCATCTGCACCTGCGCGACCGTGAGGATCGGCCGACCGCGGACCTGGACATCGCTGCCCGGACCGTCGAGTTGATCCGAGAGCGCTGCCCCATCCTTATTCAGCTCTCCACCGGCGTCGGGCTGAGCGTGTCGTTCGAAGAGCGGGAGCGCCTGGTCGAACTGCGACCGGAGATGGCGACACTCAACCCATGCAGCATGAGCTTCGGCGAGGGCGAGTTCCTTAACCCGCCGGCCGGCGTCCGCCGCCTCGCGGGGCGCATGCTCGAACTCGGTGTGAAGCCGGAGCTCGAGGTCTACGACACTGGCCACCTCGAGGCGTGCCTGCGGCTGCGCGACGAAGGGCTACTGGCAGGGCCGCTGCAATTCAGCATCGTTCTCGGCGTCCGCGGCGGCATGGCGGCGACTGCTGAGAACCTCATGATGATGGTGCAGCGGCTCCCGCGGGATGCCATTTGGCAGGTCATCGCTATCGGCCGGGCCAACCTGGACCTCACTGCGATCGGGCTAGCACTCGGTGGGAACTGCCGCGCTGGTCTTGAGGACACGCTGTACCTCCGAAAGGGCGAGCTTGCGCATGGAAGCGCGCCTCTCGTCGCGCGTGCAGCCGCCCTTGCCCGCGATCTTGACCTGGACATCGCCAACGTCGACGGTGCGCGTCGCCAGCTCCAGCTGTCGCGGGAAGCGTGAGCCGATGAAGCACTCCACGGGTCTCGTCGCGATGACGATCAATAGCGAAGCCGTGGTTCCAACCGGCTCGTTCGATGTCACTGACCCGGCCACCGGAGCGCCGTTCGCAGCTGCGCCGGAGTGCACGGAGGAGCAGCTCGACGCTGCGATGCAGTCAGCCGCGGACGCATTCGATCGCTGGCGGCGGGATGAGACGGCGCGCAAGGAGCTGTTGCTCGCGAGTGCTGACGCCGTCCTGGCGGCGACCGAAGAGCTTGCGCCGCTGCTCACCCGTGAGCAGGGCAAACCGCTGGCCGACGCGCAGATGGAGGTCCGGTCTGTCGCTTTGTGGCTCCGCTACTTCGCCGACCTCCAGGTCGACGATGAGATCTTGCAGGACGACGACCGGGCCTACATCCGTGTCGAGCGTCGACCGGTCGGCGTGGTGGCAGCGATCACTCCGTGGAACTTCCCTCTTGGCCTCGCCGCCTGGAAGATTGCTCCGGCGCTGCGAGCGGGCAACACGATGGTGCTCAAACCGTCGCCGTACACCCCGCTTGCGACGCTGCTCCTCGGTCGCGTCCTAGCAGACGTGCTTCCGGCGGGCGTGTTCAACGTCGTCAGTGGGTCCGATCCGCTCGGCGCCCTCATGACGAGTCACCCCGTACCGCGCAAGATCTCCTTCACTGGCTCCGTCGCGACCGGCAAGCACGTCGCTGCCGCAGCCGCGCCCGACCTCAAGCGAATCACCTTGGAGCTCGGCGGGAACGACCCAGCAATCCTGCTCGACGACATTGACATCGACGCCGTCGCGGAACGGCTCTTCTGGTCAGCGTTCCGCAACAACGGCCAGTACTGCGCGGCGGTCAAGCGAGTCTATGTGCCGCAAAGCCGCTACGACGAGGTCGTCGAGGCGCTTGCGGCAGTCGCAAACTCGGTCTCTGTCGGCGCCGGCAGTGACCCGGCCAGCCAGCTCGGCCCCCTCAACAACGCGCCACAACGTGACCGCGTCGCAGGCTTGGTCGACGACGCTGTCAGCCGGGGCGCCCAGGCCGTGACCGGCGGCTCGGCTCTGGACAGGCCTGGATTCTTCTACCAGCCGACCATCCTTCGAGGCACCTCTGACGGGATGGCCGTCGTCGACGAAGAACAGTTCGGGCCGGTGCTTCCAGTCGTCCCCTACAAGTCCATCGACGCGGCAGTCGAGCGCGCCAATGGCACCCACTTCGGCCTCTCGGGCTCAGTCTGGGGCACCGATGCCGACCGTGCCGCAGCCGTTGCTGACGCCCTCGACTGCGGCACGGCCTGGGTGAACACCCACCTGGCCCTCCGACCCGATCAGCCGTTCGGCGGTGCGAAGTGGAGCGGCATCGGCGTCGAGAACGGGCCATGGGGTCTGCACTCCTTCACCGAAGTGAAGGTGCTGCACCGGAGCCGCGCTTGACCGCGACCGCGGTCGAGGCGGTCGCCGCCGAACCGCTGTCGACCGATCAGCAGACGCGGCTGCATCGTGCCATCTGGGCCGAACGAGCCCGCCTGCTCGGCCTGCCCATCGCCGTGCCCCGCTGCCCGTACGACGACAACGAACTATTGGAACTGCGTGGCGAGGGCCGCTCCGTCAGCTTCCTCCCTCACGAGCTCTCCTCACATCTAACGAGGGACCGGTTCCGCTCAATCTTTCCAGACATGGACTCCTACGCTGAGGCCCCAGCGAACGGCTTCGTCAACACCACCGATGACTGGGGATGGTTTGACTACGAGGTGAGCCGCGAAGCCCCCCACCTCGACCTGGATGAGGCCGCCGTGATGGCCGAACTGGCCGGCGCCGAGCGGGTCATGCTGACACTCGACCAGTACATCGTGGCCAGCCAGGACCAACAAGTGCTCACCGGTCACCACCTCGATGACCGTCGCACTTGGTCGCGGCTGGCGACGTCATACGACGGGCGCACGATCGCAGCCCGATTCGACGGCGACCAGCCCGAGGAAGGCCGAAGCGAAGAGTCGGCGACGCCCGGTTCGCTGATGGTCGCCTATGACCTCACGGCCAGCGACAACGGCGAGATGCTCGGAGTTCGCACACGGTCGGCAGCCCGGCGACTGCGGTCTCTGTGGGAAGACCTCTGGGCACGAGCCACCGCGACCTACCTGCAGGCCGGCTTTCCAGCCCGGCTCGGCATCGACCCGGGCACGTACATCGACTCCCTCCCCCGCGTTCCAGACCAGCCGGTTGCCTATGTCAGCCGGTTCACGGTGCCGCTGGTAGTTGAGCCCCGCATCCCATGGCAGGAGCAGGCACGGCTCCTCGGCGTACGGCTCTCCAGTCACTCCCAGCGTCTGTCGTTCGCTGACATCGACCCTGCGGCTAGCCCAGACGTGCCCTACCTCGGCTGGTTCAACGCGTGGGCGGACCGCTTCCCCGGCCCCATCAGCTCGATCGACGCTCGAGCGCAACTTGCGGAAGACGAGCGCGGCGCGACCCCGATCGAACTGCTCGCCATGGATGCAGCGCTGCCGGACCTCGCGCGTACAACCCGCTACTTCGAGGCGATCGGCGTTGTCGTGACCACTCCCACCACCGGGCACATCACGAACCGGAGCCCCAACCGCTGCTTGTGTATGTACCGCTGGCGCGGCAGCCAGGAGCTAGGCGTGAACCAACACACCATCCCCTATTCGATGTTCCGACCGCTCGTGCGCGGCCGCGACGTCACAACTGTCACCACTACAACGAGTGAGGAACGCCCGTGACCACGAACTTCATGCACCAACTGCTTCAGGACCACATCGACGCGGGCCGCGGGTCGCAGACTGTCTGGTGGGACGAGACCCGGATTCCGCTCGACAGCATCGACAAGCGAGTCACGGATCTGCTCGACCTGCGCGGTCGACGTGCGGTCGTCACCGGTGGCGCGGGCATCAACCTGGGTCAGGCGTGCGTGAACCGGCTCGCCGGCCTGGGCGCCCACGTTGCCGTCGTGGACCTGAGTGCGGAGCAGGTTCGCGAGCGGGGCTTCTCCCGGCACCCCGACGCACCTGACGCCGAAAGCATCGCAGCGGCCGCGGCAGAGAAGTGGGGAACCAAGGTGGTGCCGGTCCATGGCGATGTCATGGACTGGGACGGCGTCCAGGCGGTTATGGCAGATGCCGCCGCGAAGCTCGGCGGCATTGACATCCTCGTGAACAATGCCGCCGACGTCGTCGTAGGCGAGTTCGCCACCTTCGGGCGGGAGGAGATCGACCGCTCGGTGCGGGGCACCCTGATGGGACCGATGTACTGCTCCCGCGCTGTGCTCGACTACATGCTGCCTCAGGGAAGCGGCCGGATCATCAACATCGGGTCCGAAGCAGGAAGCTCGGCGATGCCCTGGCTCACCGTCTACGGCGCCCTGAAGGCCGGTCTGGGACAGTTCACCCGTTTTCTCGGCAAGGAGCTCGGGCCGCAGGGGATCCAGGTCCTCGGCGTCAACGCCGGGTCGATGTGGGGCCCAGGTCGGGCGTTGACCGAGGACCACCCGGCCACTCTCTACCCGCGGGCGCGCACGGCGATTCAGCGCTACGAGCTGCCTGAGGAGGTGGCCAACATGGTCGCCTTCCTGGCTAGCGACGCAGCCAGTGCTATGAACGGCGCCATGATTGACATGGGCGGCGGGATGGCGGTCTAAGCGGCGCTCAGGAACCGGCCGTGTCGGTTCCTGAACGCCGGTCAGACAGCCGCTCAGGAACCGGCCAGGCCCGTGAAGACGACCGGTCGACCAAGGGCGCCAACGCCAAGTGTCTGCTGGAGCTGGTCGGTCTTCCAGGCCATCACGATGCCACCGACCAGATCACGGAAGATCCGCTCGAGCTTCTGGGCGGTCAAGTAGCCGTGAGCACCGCAAACCTTCATGGCGCCCATCGATACCTCCTCAGTCATTCGGCGCAGGTGAAACAGTGTGCGGACCAGGTCTCGGGCGGGCACGTCTTCACCGGCGTCCAGCCGAGCAGCGACCGCGCCCAGGAGTTCCCGCCCGGTGCCGAGCCAGTGATCCATGTTGCCGATGCCAATTTGCGCCCATGCTTCATCAGCCCGGTACTGCGTTGTCGACGTGTTGAATGCACCTTCCGCCATGTACCCGTACCGATGGTGAACGTGTTCGACGGTGAAGTCCATCGCCGCTTGCGAAAGTCCGATCCAGATGGCTGCGATGCCCAGGGCGGTCGCAGCCGAATCCCCCGTACGTCGCTGCTTGAACTGGCTCACCGGCGCGACCAGGCACTCTGCGACCGGGATTCTCAGGTCGCGGCACTCAATGTCGTTGCTCCCCGTTCCTCGCATTCCCATTGCGCTCCAGTTGTCGTGCTTGATCAGGCCGGGTTCGCCGAACCGTCCCAGGGTGAGCACAAACGCCGGGTCGGCCGGATCGCTTCCGTCGACTGTGGCGCCCAGCATCGCGTGCGTGGCGGCGTCGCTCATGGACCCGAATCCGGCCCGTCCGTTCAGAACAACCTCTCCGTCCCGAATGCGGCACGACAACCTCGCTTTGCGCGAATCGAGTTCGGCCGCCGGAATCGAAAACGCTCCGCAAACCGCACCGCGATTCGCCCGGAGAGCCGTGAGCGCCTCGTCGCGACGCGGAAAGGACGGGAGCTGCTTCAGTCCGCGCACTCCGGACCAGTTCATGTTGATCGCAACCGCGCTGGATGCGTCGTGGCGCCCGATCAGCTCCATGACGGCGAGGGAGAGGGCAAGCGTCGGCCCAGCGTCCCCAAACCTTGTCGACGCCGGAAGACCGACCACCCCGAGGTCCTGCAGGGCCTTGACGTTGCTGAGTGCCATTCGGCCGGCGCGATCCGATTCCACAACGCCCTCGGTGTACTCCTCGCTTTCGAGTAGGTCACCCAAGGTTCGGAGGAGGGTCGATTCAGTCAGGTCGTGCGTCATCGTCATGGGGTCTCCATTTCGCAATACTGAGAGTCTCTCGAATATGCTCATGATCAATGCCGACCAGCGACATGCCCAGCCGTCCGTACCGCTCCGCGGTACGGACGATGCGCGCACGCGAGACCCGGCTCGCGGTGATCGTTGCTGGCGCGGAACTCTTCATCGAGCTTGGCTACGGCCCCACAACGGTCGACCAGATCGCTGCACGCGCGGGCGTTGGGAGGGCAACGGTCTTCAAGGCCGTCGGAGGCAAGGCAGCTCTGCTCTGCGCCGCCCATCGGCTGGCGATCGTGGGAGTTGACGATCCACGACCGCCGCATGAGGCGGGGTTGACGCAGCGCTGGGCGGGGGTGATGGGCGCGGTCGCTCTCCTCGAGCGATACGTCGCGGTGGTCACGGACGTCTTCGAGTCGGTCGGGCCGATTCACGAGGTGCTAGCCCAGGCTGCCTCGGAGTCAGAGGAACTACGCGATCGGCTCGCCGGCCTGGACCGCGAGCGGCACGAGGCCGCTACCCGGACCGCGCTGCTTCTAGGTGAAGAACTACGGCCTGATCTGTCGATCGGACGGGCTGCCGATGTTCTGTGGGTGCACAACGACCCCCTGCTGTGGCAGTCGCTGCACAAGCGCCGAGGCTGGGCCAAGGCTGAGTTCAGCGACTGGCTGACCCGTTCCCTTCGGGCTCAGTTGTTCGGCTGAGCCACAACGGGGTTCCGCAAGGTGCCGATGCCCCCTACCTCGACCTCGACAACGTCGCCCGCCTGGATGGGTTCGATCTCCGGCGGGGTGCCGAAGCAGACCAGATCGCCGGGACGCAAGGTCGTGAAGCGGCTGACCCAGCTGACCACCTCGTCCGTCGACCAGTTCATCCGCGAGGTGACCGTGTCCGTGACGAGCTCGCCGTTGATCCGGGCGCGGAGCACCGTGGCGTCAGGGTCCAACTCCGTCTCGATGACTGGGCCGAGGACGCCGAAAGTGTCGTAGGACTTGCCAGGGAGGAACGGGAAGTTGGTAGCCAGACCGAGGTCGGTGGCAGTGATGTCGTTGACGCAGGTCCAACCAAGGACGTGCGCTCTTGCTTCACTGGGCGTGATGTCGCGACAAGTCCGGCTGATGACCGCCGCGACCTCGGGCTCATAGACGACAGTAGGGACACCGCGGGGAAGGACGATCTCTTCGCCGTCACTGATGAGCGAACTTGTCGGCTTGACGAAGAAGCTCGGGCCGTCGCGGCCGTCGCGTCCCTTCCAGTTGCCGAGCAGGCAGATCACTGTGCTGGTCGGCGTAACTGGCTTGACGAACTGCAACGCGTGAGCCGGACCCAGATCGCGGCCCTGCTGCGTAAGGTCGGTGATGGTGAGGAGTTCTACTGCTCGATCCGGGTCGATGCGAGCCCAGACCTCCTCGCCAGGTCCGAGCCGCACTCGTGCGATCCTCATGGTTTCGTGGACGGGCGTGCATTCACCGTGCGGGACAGTGGTGCGCCGGCACCAAACTCAGGCACTCTGCTCCGCCTCCTCTGCAGGCTCGAAGACGAGTCCGCGCCACTGCCCGTCAGCGCGCCAGTCGCTGATGAGATGGTCGAAGGCGACGATCCCGGGACCGTAGGCCCCATTCCGCCGTGCCGCCGTCGCGTTCGGGTGGCCCTCGTTGTTGTAGTAGCCCGGAGTGCAGGACTCCAGGAACTCCATGTTGGCGCGAGACGATTCGTAAACGGTCTGCACCCAAGCATCCTCGTCAGCAACGACGACGTCGACCACCCGCGCGTCCCTCTGGTCGGTCTCTCGAATGACCTGACTGATGTGCCGGCTCTGGACGTCGAGGACGTGAGCGAAGTTCGAGCTGACGCCAACCTGGTTGAGAGCAACGATGAAGAAGTTCGGGAAGCCGTTCGTCTGCATGCCGTAGAGGGTCGAGATCCCGGAGGCGAACTTCTCACTGAGCTTCCGGCCGCCGCGGCCGACGACGTCGTAGCCGAGCCGTGTCACGAACGGCGCGGCAACCTGGAAGCCGCTGGCAAAGATGAGGCAGTCGACGTCGTACTCGGTGCCCTGGACCACGATCCCGGTCGGGGTCACACGGTCGATGCCCTGGCCGTCGGTGTCGAGGAGGGTGACGTTAGGGCGGTTGAACGTCTGCAGGTACTCGTCGTTGAAGCATGGCCGCTTGCAGAGGGCACGGAACCAGGGCTTCAGCGCCTCTGCCGTCGCCGGGTCTCGCACGATGTCGTCCACACGCGAGCGGATCTCGTCCATCTTCTTGAAGTCGTCGATCTCGTCGAGGACGCCGCCGCTGAGAGTGCGGAGCCGGTAGATGGCGGTCCAGCCGTCGTTGACCAGGTCGGTCTCCGCATCACCGCCCGCGACGAAGGTCGAGAAGTTGTCCATCCTCTCGCGCTGCCACCCGTGCACGAGCGTTGACGCCCAGACTTCGTCGGTCGGCCGGTTGTTTCGCGCGCTCACCGCCGACGGCGTGCGCTGCACGACGTAGAGATGACCCGCGCTCGCGCCCAGAGCTGGCACCGCCTGGACAGCGGTGGCTCCGGTCCCCACGATCGCGACCTTCTTGTCGGCGAGGCCGTCGAGCCCGCCGGTGCTGTTGCCGCCGGTGTAGGCGTAGTCCCACCGGCTCGTGTGGAAGGTGTGGCCCTCAAAGGTCTCAATGCCGGGCACACCGGGAAGTTTCGGCTTCTGCATCGCCCCGGCGGTCATGCAGACGTAGCGGGCGGTGAATACGTCGCCGCGGTCAGTCTCGACCGTCCAGAGTCCGGTGTCCTCGCTCCAGGTGACCCCTGAGGCCCGGGTCTGCAGTAGCGCCTTGTCGTAGAGGCGGTAGTGGCGTGCGATCCGGTGGCAGTGCTCGAGGATCTCGGGGCCCTTGACGTACTTCTCAGAGGGCATGTAGCCCGTTTCCTCGAGCAGCGGGAGGTAGATGTAGGCCTCGGTGTCGCACGCGGCGCCCGGGTAGCGGTTCCAGTACCACGTGCCGCCGAAGTCGCCGCCCTGTTCAAGCAGGCGAATGTTCTCGTAGCCGAGGTCGCGCAGGCGCGCACCGAGAAGCAAGCCTCCGAAGCCGCCCCCAATGATCGCGACCTCGACGTGGTCGTGCACCGAGTCGCGCTCGATCCTGGGGGTATGGGGGTCGTCAATGAAGTGAGCGAGCTCCCCTACTGCCGTCTTGTACTGGCGCGAGCCGTCGGCGCGCAGCCGCTTGTCCCGCTCAATCCGGTACTTCTCGCGGAGTGCGTCCGGGTCGAACCCGAGCCCTTCCTTGTCGATCTGCACGGTCACCTGACGTCTCCTGGGAAGGTTGTGGCGCGGTCCGCATTACGGCGGACCGCCTTGATGATTTGGGTCCATGCACCGGGCGCGATGCCGTGGCCCATGCCCTCGACGATCTCTAGCTGAGCGCCGGGCACGGCGCCGGCAATTGCCCGGCCGCCGCTGATGTCGACCAGGCGATCGTCGGTGCCATGGATGACCAGGGTCGGCACCTGCAGGTCGCGCAGGGCAGGTGTCCTGTCGACGGTGGCGATAACTGCCGCCTGCTGGCGGATTCTGCCGTCGGGTTCGTGGGCTCGATCATGGGCCGCGGCCGCTCGGCGTCGTGCGGCGTTCTCGTCGAAGGGGAAGCCGCTGCCGGCCAGTGCCCTGGATCGCTCGACGGCGGCTGCGATCACTTCTTCGCGTGCGCTCGGCGCAGGTCGCCGCATTAGTTCGAGGACGACCGGGTCGGCGCGGCCGACCGACGGGTCGCCGGTGCTCGACATGATCGTGCAAAGAGAGAGGACTCTGTCTGGCCACCCGATGGCCAGATGCTGTGCGATCGCGCCGCCCATGGACGCTCCGAGAATGTGGGCCTGATCGATGCCGAGTGCGTCGAGGACCCCGACGGCGTCCGCGGCCATGTCGGCGAGGGTGTACGGCAACGTACGCAGGTCGCCGCCTCGGATTGCAGCGATGTCTGGCTGCCCGGGGATGCGATCCGACAGTCCAACGTCGCGGTTGTCGAACCGGATCACGAGGAATCCGGCGTCGACGAGTCCGTCGCAGAACGCAAGGTCCCAGCCGTCCAGCTGGGTGCCGATGCCCATGATCATCAGGAGCGGCTCGCCAGTTGGCTTACCGTACGTCGCGCAGCGCAGCGTTATCCCGTTGGCGGTGACCGACCGGGTGACCTCCGCACGCAGGTCGTGGCGGGTCGATCCCACCGGGCCTCCTCATCGTTGCAGCCGCCCGGACGCCGGCCGACGGCCGCCGTCTGGCGTGCTGATTCGGTCTCTTAGAAGAAGTTGCTGAGGTTCTGGGAGAGCAGGATTGTCTGGTCGAGATAGATGTGCCGCCGTGCGACCTTGAACCCGTCGTCGGTTCGGCGCAGCACGTCCTCTCGCCGGCCGATCCACTCGTCGATCTCCGACTTCAAACGGGTGCGGTAGAGGTGGAAGCAGGTCTCAACGGTGAGCTCGGTGCCCGAGTCCTCGACGATGCGGACGTTGGTCACCGTGTGCCGGGTCCGGGAAGGCGGGTCTTCCGCCCAGGCTGTCCCGGTGCCGAGCTTCTGAACGCGGCCGACGAGGGTGGCTTTGTCGTCATCGAAGAAGGCCATCTCGCCGGGCTGCGTGAACTCCTTGGCCAGGTTGCGGCGCGGGACGGTTCGACGGATCGGCATGAAGTACGAAGTGTCGTCGGTGAAGAGCTCCACCCACTCCTCGAACCGCTGGTGGTCCAGCAGCGCGGCCTCGTGCGTGTAGAACTTCTCGACCTCGTACTGCAGATACATCGCCGCGATCTTCTCCGGAGCGATCGCTGTCTCCAGATGCATGGTTCCCATCGCTGCCTCCGTCCTCAGATGTAGTCGCCGGGGGTGGTTGCCGTACGCAGCTCGTCCCAACTGGTGCCCTTGACCCACTGGAGCCAGGACAGATAGGTCCACAGCTGAGCGTGCTCGTTGACGGGGGCCTCGATACGGGCCACACCGTCCTCGTGGAGGATCTTCCCGCGGCCGAGGCCCATCTTGAGCAGCTGCGGAATCTCTCGGCTGGTGCCGCCGAACGTCTGCAGCGTGCTCTGGGACCAGTTCTCGCCGTCCTCCTGCTCGAGGAAGCCCGCCGGCCCGAAGGCGTGAATCTGACGGCCGAGCTGCGCGCGCTGCTCCTCCGGCGAGTCGTTGCGGTCCCTGAAGCTGAACCACCACACCTCTGTGACGGTGGCGCTGCGCGGCACCCTCAGGCTGAGCTGGGCGTCCATGGTGAACCATGAGGTCGGGAAGATGTGCGGGTGGCCGGCGAAACGCGAGCCGACCGGGCCTAGTTCGGCAAGCGGGCCAGGCTCCTGGCGCCAAGTGACGACCTCGTGCATCTCCGGGGGCAAGGTCCTCAGCATCGAGTCGACGCTCGGTCCGGAGATGGCGTGGCCGTACTCGCCGATTGCGACGAGGGTGTCGAGGTCAGTAGGGAGCCGCTGGACGCCGAGCGCCTTGCCTTCGTCGGTTTTGGCGCCTCCGGTGTCGGTCGCTTCGGCGCTGGGGATCATTCCCACGGCCTGTGCGGAGATGTGGGTGATCTGCGGGTGGTAGTAATCGAAGGAGTTGTCGGCGGCGAACTTCCAGTTGCAGTTGAGCGTGAACTTCTGGACGCCCGGGCGAGCCTCGATGTCGCCGCGCTCTGCGAGCAGGTCGATGGCGATCCTGCCGGTTCGGCCGAGGAACTCCTGGAGGGGCGGCGCGCCGGGGTCCATGGTCGCGAAGACGAATCCCTTGTAGCTGTCCAGCTGTGCGACCTTCCGAAGCGGGTACTTCGTCTTGTCCAGGTCGTCGTGGTAGAAGTCCGACATTCCGGGCACGCCGACGAGTTCGCCGTCCAGTCCGAACGTCCAACCGTGGTAGGTGCACATGAAGTTGCGGACGTTGCCCTCTTCAGCCCGGCACACAGCGTTGCCGCGGTGTGTGCAGGTGTTGAGCATGGCCTTGATGCTGCCGTCGCGCTGACGCACCACGAGGACGTTGTCGCGGCCCATGGGCGCTTCAAAGAAGTCGCCTCGCTTCGGGATCTGCGTCTCATGGCACAGGAACAGCCAGGCTCGGCCGAAAATGTGCTTCATCTCCAGTTCGAAGATGTCGTCGTCGCTGAAGATCCGGCGGTCAAGCTCACCGGTTTCCACGTTGACGAGCGACTCGAGATATCCCGGGGTTCCGGGCGCGGCGATGGTCATATCAGGTCTCCACTCGTTGCCAAAGCAAGTCAGTCGCGGTCGAAGGCGTGGCCCCAGTACGCCGAGGCGTCATAGGTCACGACCGACCAGGTCTCGTCGTCGATGAGCAGCCCATCGGTGCCGTACTCGACACCGAAGCCGGAGGGGGTCTGCACGTAGAAGGAGAGCATCTTGTCGTTCGTATGCCGGCCCAGCGTCGCGAGCTGCCGGATCCCGCGCTGCTGCACCTTGTCGAGGGCACGACCCACCACGTCCAGGTTCTCCAGCTCAACCATGAAGTGGTTGATCCCTCCTGGGCCTTCACCGTGGATCGGGGCAACGGCGAGAGAGTGGTGTCGCGGGTTGGTGTGCAGGAAGGTGAGGAGCATGCCTGGGATGGGGACGATGTGGTCGCTCACCTTGAATCCGAGGACCTGCCGGTAGAAGGCGATTGACTCGTCGACGTTGCGGCAGGTCACCACCACGTGGCCCAGCCCAGTGTCAGCGCCGTTGGGAGCGGAGGTGACGAATCGCGCGCCGGTCGGCGACACGAACGGCACCTGCGACATGGTCGCGCCGTAATGGAATTCAAGCGCGTACCCGGCCGGGTCGGTGCAGGTCAGCAGCCGCTGTACACCGCGGACTTGCGCGAGTTCAGGATCGTCCTTGTAGGCGACGCCAGCCTCGTCGAGTGCTGCCGCCACGTCGTCGAGGGCGTCTGGGCCGGAGACCTGCCATCCGACGTAGTCGAGTTCGTCGTCGCCGGCACGCAGGGTGACCCGGTGTGCACGCTCATCCATGCGCAGGACCAAGGCTTCCTCACCGTCGATCTCCTGGCGGGATGCGGTCATGCCGAGGATCTCGGTCGCGAAGACCTCCCAGTCGTCGAGACTCTTGACTCGAAGTCCCAAGTATCCGAGTGCTTCGATTCTGGTCATGCGTGGATCCGTCCCATCTGGTTCACGTCGAACTGATGCACCGATGTTGCGAGGGGTTGGGCCGTCCGACAATGAAGCTGTTCCGTCTGGCCGAACCAGAGCGTTTGAGTCATCAGGCGACCAGCGTGCTGACGTTGCCCGAGAGCTGTTCGGCTGCCTTGAGCATCACGTTCTTATAGCGAAGGACGGAGCGGCCTACGGATGCTGTGGCCACGGAGATGGCAGCCACAGGTTTGAGCGTGCGACGGTCGAGGACTGGGACCGCGATGCATGACACCCCGATGAACGTCTCCTCGAAGTCGGTGGCAAAGCCCTCCTCGCGCACCCGGTCGAGCGCTTGCCCCAAGAGGTCAGGGGACGCAATCGTGAACGCCGTGAATCGGTAGTAGCGCGCGTGCATGGAGTTGATAGGACTCGACTCGGCGTGCGCAAGTATGGACTTGCCCAGGGCAGTTGAGTGCTGGGAACGGCGCATACCAACCGCGGTGCCGACGCGGGCAGACTCCGGCCCGAACAACTTCTCAACGATCAGGACGCTTGGTCCGGCTGGCACCGCTAGGTGGACCACTTCACGGGTCTGTGCATACAGCTCGGCCAGCACGGGCATCGACCTGTCCCGCAAGCCATTTGCCCGGGCGACCGCCACCTGGTTCCCGAGTTCGAATGCACGGGTCGACAGTGCGTACTTGTCACCGGCCCTGCGAACGTAGCCGCTCTCGATGAGCACTGCCAGCAGGCGATGAGCGGTCGCCTTGGGAAGCCCGACCGCTTGGGCAAGCTCTGAGACGCCCATGATGGCGCGCGGTCCGCCCAGTGCGTCTAAGAGAGCCAGAGCCTTGCCGGCCGAGGTGTCATGACTGCTGGATGCGCCCACATTCTTTGCCTGCTGGAGATCCACCAGACCGCTCCTGTCCTGCCGCCGCTGCCGATGTTGTTCCACTCTGGGAAACGAACGAGATGTGACATACGGTATCTCAGACGTCAGAATATGCAACGTCACTTCGAGCAACGCGAGGACTTTGATGGAACACAGCGTGATCATCGGTGCCAGCGCCGCCGGCGTCTCGGCCGCGGTTGCGATGCGTTCACGCGGGTATGGCGGACGCATCACTCTTGTCGACCGAGACCCACGCCCGCCCTACGAGCGGCCCCCGCTCTCGAAGATGGCGGACCGCACACTCCGGCCGATCGTCCCGCCGAGCCAGTTCGCGGACCTCGACATCGACCTGCGGCTCGGCTGTGAGGTTCACTCGATTGAGGCGTCTACGCGAACCCTCTACTTCGCGGGGCACGACTCCGAGCAGGTCGACGCACTCTTGCTCAGCACCGGTGTTGCCGCACGACGGCTGCAGGTACCCGGCGCCGACCTCGCCCACATTCACGTACTGCGAGACGCCTCCGACGCCGAGCTCGTGGCGGATCGAATCGCCCGCGGCGGCCCGATCGCAGTCGTCGGGGCAGGGTTCATCGGCCTAGAGATCGCTGCACTCGCTCGCGAGCGCGGGCTCGACGTCACCGTCATCGAAGTGGGCCAACGACCGCTCCAAACACTCGACGCCGCCATCGGCCTGCGGATGCTTGAACTCCACGAGGACCGAGGCGTCCGGTTCCACCTCGGGAGGACCGTGCACCGCTTCGAAGGGGACGGCGCCGTCGACCGACTCGTGCTCGACGATGGCACTCGGATCTCGGCGTCCACGGTGATCGTCGGCGTAGGGGTCGAGCCACGAGTCGAGTTGGCCCAGGCCGCCGGAGTGCACACCGACAGGCAAGGCATCGTCGTCGACAGTTACGGCCGCACGAACGTGCCATGGATCTATGCGGCGGGAGACGTCGCCAGTCAACCTCATCCCCACCTCGTCGCCGGACCGGGGAGGATCGAGCACTGGGACGTCGCTCTGAAGCATGGCGCCGCAGTCGGCGCGACGATGGCCGGGCACCCGACCACGTTCACGGAGACGCCTTATGTCTGGTCGGACCAGTTCGGACTGACGTTCCAGATGTTTGGCCGGCCGACGCTGACCGACGACCTCCTTCTTCGGCGCGACTCGACTTCGAAGTCTTACCTGGGCTTCTGGATTCGCGACGGGGTCGTTGTCGCGGTGTGCGGCTTGGACCGCCAGCGTGACCTCGGTGCAGCGCGGCGCCTCGTCGGGCTGCCCGTTGGAACGCACCGTGACGCGCTTATCGATGACCGCGTCGAAGTCCGGAGCCTGACCAAGGCCATGACGCGCGGCTGAAGCCGCGAGCAACCGAAGAGAGGTGTGAGGACCAAGTGACTTGGAGTAGGGCGTGCAGCACGTCCGACATTGAGGAGGGCGAGGGTTTCCAGCTCGCGCGGGAGAACCCGATCGCCCTGTTCAACGTCGATGACGAGTACTTCGCGATCGATGACACCTGCACACACGACGACTCATCCCTGGCTGACGGGTACGTCGACGGTGACGTCGTGGAGTGCGCATGGCACTTCGCCAAGTTCTGCATCAAGACCGGCGAAGTGCTCAGCCTTCCGGCCACCTGCCCCGTCGCGACCTACGCCGTAAAGGTCGAGGGCAACGACGTCTTCGTCGACATCCCCGACTGAGCCAACTACCGACCCAAGGAGTTCGCACGCCATGACCCAGACAGACCTGACGTCAGCAGTCACATTCGAGAACACGAGCAAGATCGTTCGCACCCCCGACTACGAGATCCAGGTCAACGAGACGGGCGAAGGCCATCCAGTCATCCTGATCCACGGAACCGGTGCGGGCGCGACTGGTTGGTCCAACTTCGCACCCAACATTGGTCCACTCTCGGAGCGCTTCCGCGTCGTCGCAGTCACCATGCCGGGTTGGGGCGAGTCGAGCCGACAGACGGTGGAGTCAGGCTTCGACCAGGGCGAGGCTCTTAAGCAGCTGATGGACGCGCTCGACATCGAGCGGGCCGCAATCGTGGGCAACTCGATGGGAGGTGGAGTCGGCATCATCATGACGGCGCGCTGGCCGGAGCGCATCTCCCATCTGATCACCATGGGGTCCGGCGTTTGGGGCGTCAACGTCCTGACGCCGGCCGGGTTGACTGAAGGCCTCAAGGTCCTCTTCGAGGCGTACCAGGACCCGTCGCCGACGAACTTCAAGCGACTGGTTCAGGTGATGTGCTTCGACCCGACCTTCGCTACCGACGAACTCGCCCAGGAGCGCTCCCGCGCTGCCCTGGCCCACCCCGAACACCTCCACGACTGGCTGGAGCGCATGAAGGCCGGGCTCGGCCAAGAGGCCTTGATGTCCGCGGCGGCGGCGCTGCCGACCTCTAGCGTGCCGGCCCTCATCATTCACGGCCGCGACGATCGGACCGTCCACTGGGAGGTAAGCCTCCGGGCAATGTCCATGATCCAGAACTCCCGGATGGTTCTGCTCAATCGCTGCGGTCACTGGGCACAACTCGAGCATGCCGCCGAGTTCAATCGGCTGGTCACCGAATTCGTCACGAACCACTGAGAAGACGCGGAGAAGGACTCGCAACGTGCACGGACTCAAAGATCGCGTCGTCCTGATCACCGGCGGCGGCTCTGGCGTGGGGCGGGCCATCGTGGATCGCTTCCTCGAAGAGGGCGCACGGATCGTGGTCCTCGAACGAGACCGCGACAAAGTCGCCTCCCTCGAGGCCATCGGCAGCCGCGACTTGCTCGCGGTGCCCGGAGACGTCACGTCCTACGCCGACAACGAGCGTGCCGTGGCTGCCGCCGTGGACATATTCGGGCGCCTCGACGTGTTCATTGGAAACGTCGGAATGTGGGACTTCAGCCGCAACCTGCTGGACCTGTCACCCACTGAGCTCGAGGAAGGGTTCCGTGACCTCTTCGCGGTGAACGTGCTGGCCTATCTGTTCGGAGCGAGAGCCTCAGCTGCCGCGTTGAAGGAATCGCGCGGTTCCTTGATCCTCACGCTCTCCAATGCATCCTTCTACCCACAGGGCGGTGGTGTCCTCTACACCGCGACAAAGCATGCCGGTCTTGGCGTGGTGAGGCAGCTGGCCTACGAACTGGCTCCCGAGGTGCGGGTCAACGGAGTGGCCCCCGGCGGTATGGCGACGAACCTGAGCGGGCCCAAGTCGCTCGGCCTCGCCGAGCGGCAGATCCGGGACGTTCCCATTCAGGACTACCTGGAGAAGTACACCGCATTGAAGAGAGCGGTCGTGCCCGCCGACTACGTCGGTGCATACGCGTTGCTTGCCTCACAAAGCGACGCGCTCACAGTCACCGGAACTGTCTTTGACATCAGCGCGGTTGGCACTCCGCGCCGCCCCGAGTGAGGGCGTCAGGACCCGTTCCATTCACCGGAATGCCGTCGTTGGGCGTTCCACACGCCCTTCTTAGGTTTCATCATGCGTCACAACCTCGCTCATGAACGGTCACGGCAGGAGGAATGATGGTTTCGCCCAAGTTCACAACCCTGCCTGACGTCGTACACGAGGTTCAGGGACACTTGGATCTCGGCAATTGCTATGTTCCCGCACCGCCGGGGCTTGGGTCCGGCCACCCTCCCTCTGCAACTCGCCCGTTCACGGCGCCGTCAGAACGGCACGTTGCCGTCTCTCGCGAAGTAGTTCGGCCCTGCGAGCCGCCTGAGAGCCGCCCCTTCGTAACGCGGAGGCTCAACGGTCGCCGCTCGGCGTGCCAGATGGAAGCGACCAACATGGTTCAGTCGAAAGTAGAGGGGGATCAGTCGGCGTCCGAAGCGGCGACGACCAACGTGACCGCCGCGGATCAGCCCTCGTGGCGACATTGGCATCCTCAGCACCGACAGGTAGACACCAGATGAACCTTTATCACGACGTTCGCACGGTTCACGTGGTGCGCATCGCGGACACAGAGGTCGAGATCTTCTCAACTGCTGATGAAGCTCGGCGGTATGCCCAATGCAAACGTGGTGCAACGGTGCTGGAACGGACAGTGCGGGACTCGTTCGGTGAGGCCAGAGTCGTCTATGAGCGCCGGGTGCATATCGTCGAGGGAGTCGTCAGGCGCGACGCCACCACGGAGGAACCATTTTTCACCACCGACGGCGACTCTTGGATTCAAGCCGCAGACGTTGAATCGTTCGAAGCCAAGGACCACCGCTGGACAATTGTGGGACTGGGAACCGACCGCCACAGGCTGGACGAGCTCATCGAACTCGAAGTCGAGCGTCTGACTTCAAACTGCCGTGCGGCCCCTTCGCAAACCTAAGTTCAGATGACGCGCGCCCCCGGCTGAGCGCCGATACGGGCCGGCCGCCCGAACCGAGATCGCGATGCCGCAGGCCGAACCCCAGCCGCGCGATCAGGTGAACCCGCTCGATGTGCTCACCGCCCACGCGGGCCCCGTCGATGACCAGCAGTGGCGTGGCGCTCGGGCAGAGGACGACCACACGATGGGACACTGCCGCGGGAATCCGGTGGAGCATCGGGTTCCTCACGTTCAACCGAGCGAGTTGGTCGCCATCGCGGCGGCACCGATGACCCCGGACCATACCGAGGCGGCCGCGGCGGTCCCCCTAAGTCGGAATAGCGGCGGGACTGTTCCGACTTGGTCGGTCGCTCGTTCGTCGCCGCGTCCGCCGTGGCGACGGAGGAGTCCCGGGTGACGGCCTCACGTCTGGCGGCCATGCGGGAGCAATGGACGACGGCGGCGGGCAAGCCGCGCACTGGAAGCGCTGCTCGAAAGATCCTCGACCAACTCCTGATCGAACCCGTCTTCTCCGCCAACGAGGCTGAGGAGCGGGTCGGTGGAGCGCAGTCGAGCATCTACGCCGCCATCAACCGTCTGCACGAAGCAGGCGTGATTCGGCCGCTGACCCAGCGCACACGCAACCAGATCTGGGTCGCGGCCTCGTTGGCGGCCGAGCTCGACGACTTGGGTGTGCGCATCGCCGACCGCGCCCGCGCGTGAGCCGGATGACATTCGCTGGCCCCCGACCCCCTTCCTCTGGTCAACTACTCCAGGGTGAACAGACGTTCACCCCGACCTGACGACTGCGAAGGGCCCCTGTGACAGCGCCGACCATTGCCTCCTCGACGCAGACCCAGGTGGCCGGCGACCAGCCACGCGGCAACTCCACGCTCGTCGTCACGACGCTCTCGCTGTGCGGCATCGTGGTCGCGCTCCAGCAGACGCTCCTCCTGCCGCTGCTTCCGCATCTGCCGCAGCTCCTCGACACGACACCGGACAGCGCGTCGTGGCTGGTGACCGCCACGCTGCTGACCGGTGCGATCTCCACGCCCTCGGTCGCTCGGCTCGCGGACATGTACGGCAAGCGCCGCATGATGGTGCTCGCGCTCGGGGTCTCCGTCCTCGGCTCATTGCTCGGGGCCATGAGCCACGCCGTCCCTCTCCTCATCGGCGCCCGCGCCCTTCAGGGCGTCGGGATGTCGCTGATCCCCGTGGGGATCGCGATCATGCGCGACGAGCTGCCGCGCGAGCGGGTCCCGCTGGGCGTGGCGCTGATGAGCGCCACCCTTGCGATCGGCGCGGGAGTCGGCCCGCCCCTGTCGGGGTTGATCTCCGAGCACCTCGACTGGCACGCCATCTTCTGGCTCACCGCCGTGGTGGGGTCCCTCCTGCTGGTCGCCGCGATGAAAGTGCTGCCGGAGTCGCCGGTGCGAACCAAGGGCACGTTCGACCTGCGCGGAGCGGTCCTGCTCTCGGTCGCGCTGACCGCGATCCTGCTCACCCTGTCCAAAGGCGAGAAGTGGGGATGGACGTCCCCCACCACCATCACCGTGGCCGCGCTGGGACTCGTCCTGCTCGCCGTGTGGGCACCGCTCGAGCTGCGCACGCCCGGCCCGCTGGTCGACCTGCGCGTCGCGGGCCGGCGCCCCGTGCTGCTGGTCAACTCCGCCTCGGTGCTGGCCGGGTTCGCGATGTTCGCGAACATGCTGCTCACGACCCAGTTCCTCCAGATGCCGACCTCGACCGGCTACGGCCTGGGTCTCGACCCCCTGCAGACCGGCCTGTGGATGGTGCCCAACGCCGTCGCCTTCGGTCTCATGGCGCCGGTCTCGGCGTGGCTGACCCGACGGTTCAGCCCGCAGATCACGATGTTGGCCGGGGCGACGGTCATGAGCATCGCCTACGTCGCGCGGGTCTTCCTCAGCGACAGCCTCGCCCAGGTCGTGATCGGCTCCGTCGTCGTCGGCATCGGGACGGCGATGGCGTACGGCGCCATGCCGACCCTGATCATGCGCGCTGTGCCGGTCACCGAGACGGCCTCAGCCAACGGACTCAACGTGCTGCTGCGCTCCCTGGGCACCTCGACGGCCAGTGCCGCGACCGCGGCCATCACCACGACCCTGATCGTCACCGTTGGCGGAGAGCAGTATCCGAGCCTGACCGGCCTGACCGTGCTCTTCTGGATAGCCGCCGCCACGGCGTTCGGGGCCGCCCTGCTCGGGATCCCCATGCTGCGCATCCGCGAGTTCGGCGACGAGCCCGCGCGCACCGGATCCATCGCCACCGCCCGTCCGGCGAAGGTCGTCCGCGGCCAGGTGCTCGACCCCTCCGCGCACCCCGTCAGGACGGCCGTGGTCACCGTGCTGACCCCCGATGGTGAACCCGTCGACTGGGGCCAAGCCGACTCCGAGGGCCGGTTCACCGCAGCGATCCCGGCCGCAGCCGACTATCTGGTCGTCACCGCCGCCGAAGGCTGGCAGCCGCGCTCCCGCATCATGGCCCTCGACAGCGACGTGCCGTTGCCGCCCATCGTGCTGCGCCACCGGCTGACGCTCAGCGGGGTGATCACGGACGACCATGGTCGCCCGGCCAGCGATGCCCTGGTGGTCCTCACCCGGCAGACCGGCGAGATGGTCGACTCGATCCGGACCGACCACGACGGGCGCTATGAGATCCCCCGCCCCGCCAACGGCCGCTATGTCCTCACCGTCGTCGACCCCAGTGGAGCCCTCGGCGCACGCCCGGTCACGATCTGGGAGGCGGCCCGCAGCGTCGACCTGACCCTCGGGACACCGCTCGCGTGAGCAGCGACGTACACCCGGCATCGTCGGTCGAGACCGCGGGCTCACGGCGTGCCATCGAGCAGGCCGCCCGCGAGCTCTTCGCCGAACGGGGGTTCAACGAGGTCACGATCCGCGACATCGCCGCCCGGGCGAAGGTCTCACCAGCCCTCGTGATGAAGACGGCCGGCAGCAAGCAGGCCCTCTACCAGCAGACCGCGACGATCGACCCGCCCGCTCTCCCCGACGTCCCTCGATCTCGTCTGGGGGCCGCGCTGGTCTCCGAGATCATCGACCGACACCGACGCGGCGAGATCGAGCACCTCGGCCGAGCGCTGCTGCTCCACCTGACGTCGCCAGAGCCGGAGGCCATCAGAGTCCGCTTCCTCGCCGGGTACGTCGACCCTCTCGCTGAGGTCCTGAAGGGTCCGGACCCCCGGCGGCAGGCGGAGCTCGTCGTCGCGGCGCTGAGCGGTCTGGTCAGCATGCTGCGCGTCTACCACTCCCCCGCCATCACCGATGACCTCGAGGCCGTGCGCGCGAGCTATGCGCCCGCCGTCCAGCTGCTCATCGACGAGGGCCAGCCGGTTTCACCCGATCGGTGAGAGGGCGCCGCGGGCGCGAGGCCCCAGCCCGAGCGAGGTCGCACTCGCGAGGTCCTCGAGGTCGTCCACGTCGAGCCGCACTCCACCGTCGACCTCGAGGATGGGCACCGATCCCGCGGCTGCGTGAGCGCGCTCGGAACCGGGGCCGTAGCGGGGGGTGAGGAGGTCAGGCCCGACGGCGGCCGAGAGGGTGGTGCCGGTGCCTCGGTGGTCGGGGACGTGGGTACGGTCGAACCAGGCCAGCTGGTCCAGGGCCGCCTCGAGGCTGGCCGTGGTGAGGGCAGGCAGGTCGGCCGGAATGACCACGATCGGCGATGTCGGCGCGTGGGTGATCGCCCAGTCGCGCGCCAGTCGGATCGCGTCGTTCAGCGGGTCGAGCGACTCGCCCGGGGACTCATGCAGCACCACCGCCGACGGAAGGCTGACCGTGGCCTCGGCGAGTTGCGGCTCGGAGGTCACGACCAGGATCCGCGCGACCAGCCGGCTCGCGGCGACGGCGTCGAGGGTGTCCAACGAGACCGCCCGTGCGAACTCGGTCCGATCATCCTCGGCCATCTCGAGTCGCGACTTCGCCTGGGCCCAGGCCTTGACGGGGATCACCGCAGTCCAGGTCGCGGCCGAGCTCGGGCTCTGGTTCGTGCTCATGCCGCAGCTCCCCGAACCGGGCTGTACAACGTCGTCCGTTCGTGAGCCGGGCGGCCTGCGAGGGCCGCCATCTGCTCGAGCTCCTCACGTTCCTTGCGTGAGCCGTTCGTCGAGCCGGCCATCCGGGAGATGGTCTCCTCCATCAAGGTGCCGCCGAGGTCGTTGACGCCGCCGTTGAGCACCTGCGTGCACTGCTCGGGGCCCAGCTTGACCCACGAGCACTGGATGTTGTCGATGAGTCCGTGCAGCCGGATCCGGGCGACGGCGTGGACGGCCCGGTTGTCACGGACGGTCGGGCCGGGCCGGGCGACACCTGCCAGGTAGATCGGTGCGGACTGGTGCACGAACGGGAGCGGCACGAACTCGGTGAACCCGCCGGTGCGCTCCTGCACGCCGGCGATGACCTGCAGGTGGGTGGCCCAGTGGCCCGGGTGGTCGACGTGGCCGTACATCATCGTGGCCGTGGTCGGCAGCCCCACCTCGTGGGCGGTCGAGATGACCTCGATCCACGCACTGGTCGGCAGCTTGCCCTTGGTCAGCACCCAACGGACGTCGTCGTCGAGGATCTCGGCGGCGGTGCCGGGAAGCGAGTCGACACCGGCCTCCTTGACCGCGGTGAGGAACTCGCGCACCGAGAGTCCGGTGCGGGCCACGCCGTTCATGATCTCCATCGGTGAGTAGGCGTGCAGGTGCAGACCCGGCTCGGCGGCCTTCACCGCTCGCGCAAGGTCGACGTAGGCGGTGCCCGGCATCTGCGGGTCGATTCCGCCCTGCATGCAGATCTCGGTCGCCCCCACCGCCGCGGCCTCGTGCACACGGGCGGCGATCTCGTCGAGGGACAGGGTGTAGGCGTCCGCGTCGGTCTTGCGCTGAGCGAACGCGCAGAACCGGCAGCCGGTGTAGCAGACGTTGGTGAAGTTGATGTTGCGGTTCACCACATAGGTGACCACGTCGCCGACCACGTCCCGCCGCATCTGGTCGGCCAACGCGGTCACCGCGTCGAGCTCAGCCCCTTCGGGAGCGGTCAACAGCGCCACGGTCTGGTCGTGGGTCAGGGCGCGGGGCTCACGTTCGGCCTGCCGCAGGGCCGCGGCAACATCGTCATCGAGGCGACGCCCAGCTGCGCCCGGCGCCGCGATCGACGTCGGGGCGGATCGGACCTGGTCGCGCAGCATCGACCAGTCGCCGTAGACGTCGTCGAAGTCGGACCGACGATCGGTGCTGCGTCCGGTCGTGTCGATCTCGACGTGCAGGTCGGCGCGTCCAGAGGTGACCTCGAACCCGCCATCAGGCTCCTGCCACGGCAACCCCACCGGTCGGGCCGCCGGGTCGGCGAGCCCGTCGGGCCCCCGCAACGCCGCGATGTGGGCGTCCAGGCGTGGGTCGACCCAGGGGACGTCGAGGTACGGCGGGTGCGCGGTCAGTCGCTCACGCAGCGCGAACCCGGCCTTTTCACACAGCGCCGTCAGCCGGTCGATCTGCGGCCAGGGGCGTTCGGGGTTGACGTGGTCAGGGGTGAGCGGGCTGATGCCGCCGAAGTCGTCGACCCCGGCCTCGATCAACATCCGGCACTCCGCCAGGTCGACCAGATTGGGCGGGGCCTGGATCCGCACCCCAGGCCCCAGCACGATGCGCGCTGTCGCGATCGCAGCCCGGTACTCGTCCAGGTCGAGGTCATCGGCGTGCCGCATGCCGGTGTCGGACTTGGCCCGGAAGTTCTGGACGATCACCTCCTGGATGGCGCCGTACTGACGCGCGATCCTGCGCAGCTCGAACAGGCTCTCGGCCCGCTCGGTGAGCGTCTCTCCGATGCCGACCAGCACGCCGGTGGTGAACGGGACGTTCAACCGGCCGGCATCCTCGAGGACCCGCAGCCGGACCGCGGGGTCCTTGTCCGGCGACTTGTAGTGCGGCTGGCCCTTGGTCTCGAACAGGCGACGGCTGGTGGTCTCCAGCATCATGCCCATCGACGGCGCGACCGGCTTGAGCCGGGACAGCTCGGTCCACGACATCACGCCTGGGTTGAGGTGCGGCAGCAGGCCTGTCTCCTCCAGCACCGCGATCGCCATCGCCCGCAGATACTCCAGCGTGGAGGCGTAGCCCGCCTCCTCCAGCCACGCCATCGCCTCCGGCCACCGGTCCTCGGGCCGGTCGCCGAGGGTGAACAACGCCTCCTTGCAGCCCAGCTCCGCGCCCTGCCGCGCGATCGCGACCACCTCGTCACGGCTCAGGAACGGCGCCCGACCCTCGGCGGCCAACAGCCGCGGAGTCGTCACGAAGGTGCAGTAGTGACAGCGATCCCGGCACAGATGCGTCAGCGGGATGAACACCTTGCGGCTGTAGGTCACCACCCCCGGACGACCGGCATCGGCCAGACCCGCATCCCGCACACGAGCCGCCACCGCCGTGAGACGGTCCAGCAGCTCACCACGCGCCGCGAGCAGGGCGGTGGCCTCGCCCAGGTCGAGCGACTTGGCCTCCTCAGCGCGGCGTACCGCCCGGGCGATCTCCCGCTCTCCGATCGTCGAGGTGTCCATGCGGTCGGTGGCCGGTTCGGTGGTCATGGGGTCACGCGCTCGCGGCGACGACCGCGGGGACGCCGGTGATGGCGATGCCGGAACGGGTCTTGTAGATCTTGTTGAGGCTGATCAGCACCGCGGTCAGGGGCTCGAGCTTGCGGGTCATCCGCAGGTTGCCGGCATCGACGCCGATCTTCCCCGTCACCGCGGCGGCCAGCTCCATCACCACCGCCTTGGCGTCCTTGTCCTCACCGCAGACCAGGACATCCTCATGGCTCAACAGCTCCGGCGAGGCCCACAACGACATCGCCGCCACATGATGGAAGGCCCCCACCACACGCGCGGTGGGGATCAGGCGCTGGGTCTCCTCGGCGGCACTCTCCTCGAGCATCAGCCCGAATGGACCGGCGCTGTCGAAGCCCAGGGGGTTCACGCAGCTGATCACGATCTTGCCGTCCAATCCGTCGGCCAGATCGGTGACCAGGTCGGTGTGGCCGTTCCACGGGATGGCGAGCAGCACCAGGTCGGCAGCGGCCACCGCCTCGGCGTTGGTCGCCGCTGCGACAGCAGGCACAGGGGCGACGCCGAGCTTGGCGTTGATCTCCTCGGCGGTCGCCGAGGCACGCTCGACGGTGCGCGATCCGATGATGACGCGGTGCCCCGCGAGGGCGAAGCGGTAGGCAAGGCCGCGGCCCTGCGGGCCGGTCCCGCCGACGACGGCGATGACATGAGAGACAGACACGGGTGACTCCAGCAGAGTGAGAGGCCGGGAGCACGCCGAGGCATCGGCATGCTCCATGAACCGCCCGACTACTCTGCGGACGTCAATCAGGGCGAGACCCGCATCGTGGGGCCTCTCGCGGCGTCAATCTAGGCGCCGACGGAAGGGCAGACTACCGCCTGAGTGCCGTCATCGTCTAGAGAGCGCTGGGAGCACGTCGGCGCCGAACCGCTCGATCCACTCCCGCTGGTTCGGGCCGACGTTGTCCAGGTAGATCCGGTCGAACCCCAGATCGATGAACTCCTGGATCCGGGCACGATGGACGTCCGGGTCGGCGCTGATCGTGAGCCGCTGCTCGAACGCGGCCGGGTCCAGATGACGGGCCATCTGCTCGAAGACCCGCGGGCTGCGGATGTCGCCCTTGGTGAACGACATCGCCGCGATCGGCCAGTGCTCGACCGCGTGCGCCAGCGCCAGCTCATCGGTCTGCGCCCAGGACAGGTGCAGGTGCACCACCTTCAACGTCGCGGCGAGGTCACGACCCGCCGCCTTCGCACCCCGGTCGAACCGCTCCAGCACGACCGCGGCCCGGTCGACCGAGGTGCCGATCGTGACGATGCCATCGGCCACCTTCCCCGCGCGCTGCGCGGTCCCCGGACCGCTGGTGGCGACGAGCAGCGGCGGGGCCACCTCGGGCATCGTCCACAGCCGGGTCGACTCCATCCGATAGTGAGTGCCCGAGAAGCTCACCTCTCGGCCGGCGATCGAGCCGGCGAACAGCTTCTTGATCAGCTCGATCGCCTCGAACATCCGGCTGATCCGCTCCGGCGCCTCGGGCCAGTATCCCGCCACGACATGCTCGTTCAGCGCCTCACCATGGCCCACGCCGAACCAGTGCCGCCCCGGATACATCGCCCCCAGCGTCGCCGCAGCCTGAGCCATCGTGGCCGGGTGGTAGCGATAGCCCGGCACCGACATCCCGGGACCGAAGCTCGTCGTCGTCCGCTCGCCCAGCGCCGCCAACACGCTCCACACGAACGGGCTCTCCCCATGCTGGGGCAACCACGGCTGGAAGTGGTCGGTCGCCAGCGTGCCCGTGAACCCATGGGCCTCCGCGTACGCCGCGAGCTCGACCGCCTCGCCCGGGCTCATGCGCTCCAGCGCCGCCGCATAGCCGATCTCCACCGGCAGGGGCATCCCACACCACCTCTCGTCGACCCGCGTCGCGACACGTCGCGATCCGGGCCCATCATGCCGGTCGTCGCTGACGCGAGACGCTGGTGGTCGGAAATGAAGGTCAGCGTTGCTGTAGGCCCTCCCATTCGCGAACGGCACCGGTCTCGATGAGAACCGCGACTTCTGCCTCGGTGAGCCCGCACTCGAGCAGCACCTGGCGCGAATGCTCGCCGTGCATCGGCGACGACTGACGCACGTGCAGCGGCTCCCCATCGAACCAGACCGGTCCCCGCACGACCGGCACCACGCCAAGCGTCGGATGCAGGGCGTTCTCGACCATCCGCAACGCCACTACTTGTGGATCGTCGAAGGCGCCTGCCAGGTCGTGGACAGGACCGGCAGGAACGGAAGCGTCTCGGAAGCGTGCGAGCCACTCCGCGGCCGTCCGCGTGCGAAGGACCCCTTCCAGTTCGCGCCGCAGAGCCATGCGATTCGCGTCACGCCCCGCAGGGTCTCGGAATCGCGGGTCGTCGACGAGGTGAGGGCGCTCGATGATCTCGCAGAGCTTGCCCCACTGCCCGGGCGTTGCCGCCGCCACGTTGATGGGAAGGTCAGCAGTCGGGAAGACGCCGTACGGCGATACGACCGGGTGATCATTGCCAGCCACTCCGGGCGTCTCACCCAAGCTGACCTGACGCTGACCCTGGAAGACGAGCAACGCCATCATGCTCTCGAGCAGCGATGTCTGGACGCGGCGTCCCCCCTCGCCGCCCGCCAGCGCAGCACAGATGCCGAGCGCCGCGAATACCCCCGAAACGAGGTCCGCGATGGGGATTCCGGCACGCACTGGACCGGACTCCGCGGTCCCGGTCAGACTCATGAAGCCGCTCATGCCCTGGGCGACCTGGTCGAAGCAGGCATCATCGCTGAGAGGTCCGACGTGACCGAAGCCGCTGATCGACGCCACCACGACATTCGGCGCCTCGGCACCGAGCCACTCGTCGTCGAGTCCCAGCGCGGCCAGAACGCCCGGACGGAAGTTCTCCACCAGGACGTCGGACGATTGCACCAATCGGCGAAGCAGGGCTCGCCCGGCGGGTGTCCACAGGTCGACAGCCACGGACCGCTTGTTGCGGTTGGCAGCGACGAAGTAGAGACTCTCCTCGCCGTCGAAAGGGCCCCAGCTCCGCACGACATCGCCACCGTCTGCACTTTCGACCTTGATGACGTCGGCGCCGAGATCCCCGAGCAACGCCGTACAGAAAGGCCCGGAGAGTGCGCGCGTGAGGTCTAGTATGCGACGACCGCGCAAGGGCAAGTTCACTTCCGCCATGCCGCCTCCTGAGAATGTGGCGCGACCGTCAACTCGCCGAGTTTCGGATAGGCCCACTCGAGAAAGCCGATGGGGATCCCGGTTCGGCGTGCCACCTCCGCGTGACTGGCACGATCACCCAGGTCCGAGAGTACGTCACCGATCGCTGCGAGCCGACGCTCGTCTCGCGCAGCTCTCAACTGCGCCCGATCCTTGGATCGTGGCCGCCGCGTCCGGCGGGATTGGTACCACGGACCCGACACGTCACGCCCCGATCTGCCCGCACGCGCCGGAGCGATCCCCCACCGCCGGCGGCTCGGCGGACGTCGTGACCACCTCGCCTACCTCCGCGACGTCCAGCCGCATCTGCCGGACCAAAGCATTGACAGAGTCGAACGCGACCATGCCTCGGAGGTGCTTTGCGAACCGCACCTCCACCTCCGCGCCGTAAAGATCAAGGTCGTCCCGATCGAGAGCATGGCTCTCGATGCGCCGCGCACGTTCACCTCTGAAGGTCGGATTGCTCCCAACGCTGATCGCGGCGGGCCACACCTCACCGGTCCGAGAGTCAGTGAGCGTCCCGGCGTATACGCCATCGGGGGGTATCGCCACATCGCGAGGAATGCTGAGGTTGGCTGTGGGGTAGCCGAGCAGGCGACCCCTCCGGTCCCCTTCGACGATCTCGCCGCGGACTGCGAACCAGCGCCCCAAAGCCTCCGTCACACCGGGGATGTCCCCGCGAGCAAGGCGTGTGCGCACCAGCGTGGAGGACCACACCTCTGGGTCGCCTTCGAGGGCCACGACCTCGACACCGAAGCCGTGTTGAGCGCCGAGATCATGCAGCCTCGTCATGCCACCCACGGCACGCTCACCGAAGCTGAAGTCGCCGCCGACAACGACGGCGGACGCGCGGAGCCCATCCACCGCCATGAACTCGGCGAACCAGCCCGGTGACCACGTCACGACATCGCGATCCAACGGAACCACGAGAACTGCGTCGGCACCAGCCGCGTGGAGGAGCTCAGCCCTCATGCGGAGCGGGGTCAGCACCGACCCGCGGCGGTCCGGCAGCAGGGCCGACGGGTGAGGGGCGAAGACCACCGCCACGACCGACTGTCCTCGGTCGTCGGCCAAGCGGCGCGCCCGGCGAATCACAGCCTGATGACCGAGGTGCACGCCGTCGAACTTGCCGACGGCAACGACGCATGCGGTCCGCGGGCAGCCCGTCGACGACCCCAGCTGCGACGGGAACCCAGGCATCCGCTCGGCACGCGGCAACGGGTCGGCCACACCGACCCGTCGTGCCTCACGAACCATCGCAACCGCCTCCCTCCTGGATTGCTGTAGACTCTCCAAGAATCATTCATACCGGTCGGTATGTCAAGGCGGAAAGGTGCCCCCCATGCCCACCCACATCTTCAGGTCGATCGATGAGGTCGAGTCAGCAGTCGGACAGGCGCTCGGCACTACCGCCTGGATGAACGTGACCCAGGCGGAGGTGGACCAGTTCGCAGATGTGACGGGCGACCGTCAGTGGATCCACGTCGACATTGAGCGAGCGGCCCTCTCGCCATTCAGGGGCACCATTGCACACGGCTATCTCACCCTGGCGATGCTGCCGTCCCTCGCCCAGCAGATCTACGTCTTCGCGACAGGCTCGGCGCGCCTCAACTACGGGCTCGACAAGGTCCGCTTCCCCGCCCCCATGCCGGTTGGATCGCAGCTGCGCGGCACACCCACGATCACGTGGACGCGGCGCGTCCAGGCGGGAACCCAGGTGGGCGTCAACTGGAAGATCGAACGTGAAGGTGGCTCGCGCCCTGTGTGCATCGCGGAGAGCATCACCTTGATCGTGCCGTGATCCGCCCGGCGGCAAGGATCGTGTCCGCGAGACTAGGACTGAGGGATCACGGATGGGAGCGACGTCGCTTGACGGGCGCCGAAGTAGGCCTCGACCACCTGCGGAAGCGCGAGCACTTCATCGAGTGCGCCGCTCCCCAGGACCGAACCTGACGCCAGAACGGTGACCTTGTCGCAGGCTGCCCCGACGAAGTCCAAGTTGTGCTCGACGAGGACAACGGTGAGGTCACTGGCTCGCATCTCACTGAGGAGGGACTGCAATGCGTGGATCTCCTCGACGTTCATGCCGGAGGTCGGCTCGTCGAGAAGAAGGACGCCCGGCTCGCCCAGAAGGGCCCTCACGAGATCGACGAGCTTGGCTACGCCGGCGGAAAGGTCGACGAGTCGCACGTCCAACACATCGGACGTCAACCCGACGCGTTCCAGCTGGACGCTGGCTCGCGCGTCGAACTCGACGAGTCGGTGGTCATGTCGCCGAGGCGCCACTGCCGCCACCCACCACGGCGATGGGCTACGGCGATGCGCGCCAAGCCGCAACAGCTGCCGGACGGTCAGGGTGTGGTCGCCGTGTGGATTCTGGAAGGTCCGCCCCAGGCCGCGATGCACGCGGCGATACGCAGCTTCGTGCGCGATCTCGTGACCCAGCAGCGAGATGGACCCGGTCGCGCGCACAAAACCAGACACCGCGTTCAAGAGGGTGGTCTTTCCGGACCCGTTCGGACCGATGATCGCGTGCAGAGCGCCTGCGGCGACCGAGAGCGAGACTCCGTCGACCGCCTTCACGCCCCCGAAGTCGACATGAACGTCCTCGAAGCGCAGCACTGGTTCCATGTGGATAGTCACGTGTGTTCTCCCTCCGCCGGCACAGGACTGTTGAAGCGTCTGCTCCGGACCCGGGAGGCAAGCCCGAAGATGCCATCCGGCGCGAAGATCAGGAGCAAGATCAGGCCGACGCCATACGTCAACTGCCCGAGCCCCTGGAAGTTGGCGAGTCCGTGGGACAGGTAGGTCAAGGCGATCGCCGCGATGATGACACTGCCGTTTCGACCGCGGCCGCCCACGACGACGACCACCAACAGCAGCGCTGCGGTGCCAAGTCCGAAGTCGCCTGGGCCGACGTACCCGTTCAGCAAGGCCAGCATGGCACCCGCCACCGAGCCGAAGAGGCCACCTACGGCTGTGGCGACGAGATGGCAGGAACGAGGGCTCACACCGGACGCCACTCCCGTGACCTCGCTCATGGTGACCGCCGACATCGCAAGGCCGAACCGCGAGCATCTCAGTGCGTCCGCGCAGTAGGCGACGAGGAGCACGATGACGAACCCCACCCGGAAGAAGGTCGAGGGTGTCGAGAGCGCCGTCGCGAGGCCGTCGCCGATCATCGGAGCCCCGTTGGCGCCGCCGGTGAGCCCGGCTGCGTTGTTGATGACAAGGAGCACGATCTCAGCAAAGACGAGCGAGGCCAGGATGAAATAGTGGGTCTTCAAGCGACTTCCGAGGAGCCCCATGCCCATCGACAGCAGCGCGCCGATGGCCGCCGACATCACCACGGCCGACATGGTGCTCAGCCCGTGACTGAGGGAGATCGTGAAGGAGTAGGCGCCCAGCGCCATCACGCTCGCCTGCGCAATTGAGACCAGGCCCGCGAGACCGAAGATCACATTCAGGCCGATGGCGGCGACCGCGTAGACCCAGGCAAGGTCGAAGGTGAGCACCGCCGAATCCGAGAGGAGTCCCACCGCTACCTGGCCGACGAGGGCCAGCGCGATGAATCGCGAGAGCGCCGGACGATCGCCGGGCATCGGGCGCAACCGCATCCTGGCTGCCAGATCACGGGCGACTGCGCGACCATCGGACCGTGCGGCTTCCACCACGCTGCTGATATCAGACACCACGAACAGCCTCCAGTTCATCGCCGAAGAGCCCGCGCACGCGAACGAGGAGCACGAGACCGATCGCCGCGTATTGGACGACATCCGCGTAGGTGCCCGTGACGTATACGGCCGCGACATTGTGGGTGACCCCGATCAGGATGCCGCCCACGACCGCGCCGTGCAGGCTTCCAAGGCCGCCGAGAACCGCGGCGGCGAATCCGTACACGGTAAGCCCGAGTCCGCTGTCGGGGGCGAGCCCGATGCTAGGTCCGATCAGGAGTCCCGCGACACCGGCAGTCGCCCCCACAAGGGCGAGAGCCAGCAGATACAGCCTGCGTGACGGCACACCGAGAAGCTCGACGACGTGGCTGTCCTGCGCGACACCACGCATGGCGCGTCCGATGCGCGTCGACTGCAGCCCAACGATCAACGCTGCGCTGATGGCGACGGCCAGCCCGAATGTCCCGAGGTCGTTCTCCGAGAGCGTGACACCGAGATCAAGGGAGCGGGTGGACAGCAGGGCCGGCGGTGCCTTCGCGACGCTGCCCCAGGTCATCTGGATGATGCTCTCCACGACGATGGCGACGCCGAAGGTGGCAAGAATGGCGCTGATCAGCGAACGCCGGTAGAGCGGCCACAGCACCAGCAACTCCATCGCCGCCGAAGCGAAGGCGGCCGTCAAGATGCCCGCCACGGACGCGGCCAAGATGGAAGCGCCGTGTTCGTCAAGTGAGTACGCGGTGTAGGCACCGAGCATCGCAATGGATCCATGGGCGAAGTTGACGACGCGAGTCGTCTTGTAGCACAGCGAGAGACCGAGGCCGAGCAGCCCGTAGACAGTCCCGGCGATCACTCCGCTGATGATCGTTTGAACAACGATTGTCATCGATCACGCCTTTCCCTTCATGGCCCGCAGTGGGGCTCGGTTGCGGGCGCAGGCTCGAGACCTTGCGCCCGCAACGTCGCCTATGACTCAGGACAGGACCTAGTGGACCGTCGAGATGAGCGTCGCGGCCCCGTTCTCCACCTTGCCGACATAGACGGGGGCGGCCGCGCGCGAGTGCCCGGGACTGAAGGCGAAGTGGCCAGACGGAAGGTCCATCTGCAGCCCATCGAGAGCCGACCCGATCGTTGAGGCGGTCGGGCTGGCGCCGGCAGAATGCAGGGCCCTCACCAAGACGGCGACGCCTTCATAGAGGACATCCTCGGTGAAGGTCGGGACCGCGTGGTGCTCCGCCTCCCACGAGCTCTGGAAGGTCGTCGACTCGGCATTGTCGTTGGCGACGTAGGGCGAGGCAAAGACAACGCCATCGAGAGCGGCACCGCCGGCCTTGAACGCCGTGTTGTCATAGACGTCGGGCGACGCGTAGATGGGTGCCGTGATGCCGAGACTCCGAGCCTGGCTCACCAACTTCGCAACGGACTCGGAGTAGCCCTCGACGAAGAGCGAGTCGACGTCCGCCCGCTTGATCCGCAGGATCTGGCCGGAGTAGTCGGTGGCCGCCGGGTCGTACGTAGCCCGCGCTGTGACGGACATAGTGGCACTCTTGACGCTCGTGACCATCGAGTCCCCGAAGGCCGCGCCGTAAGCTGTGGTGTCGGTGATGACACCCACCTTGGCGCCCTTCTTGCTGCGCATGTAGCCGGCCAAGGCGTCCGTCACCCGGGAGAGCGACGGCTGGGCGTCCCAGATGTACGTGGGCTGGTCCGACATCACGCTGGGTGTCAGTGTGGCCGTGACGAGAGGGATCCTGCGCGCCGCGAGTGTTGACTTCATCGCCAGGGTGTCGCCAGCACAGGCCGCGTAGACCGCGAGAGGCTTCTGCCCGAGCGCTCGGTTGATCGCCTGCGCCGCGACCGACGGCGTGCACTGCGTATCGACCTTGATGAGCTTGATCGGACGCCCATCGACATCGGCGCCGTACTTCTTCAGCGCGAGAGCGAAGGCCTGGTCGGTGACTTCACCGTAGGCTCCCGCTGCGCCTGAGTAGGGCACGGCGACGGCGACCTTGATCGGAGCCTCCGAAGTCGCAGAGCCATCACTCGAGCCACATGCGGTTGCGGACAGACCGATGGCGACGGTGAGGACGGCCATGAAGAGGGGGCGTCGGTATCGCAGGTGTCGCATCTCTTTCCCTTCAGTTGTGCTTCGTGTGGTGGGGATGGGACTTCTTCCCGAGAAATGCGGCCTGCACGGACGGGTCGTCTCGCATGGCCTTGGCGCTTCCTTGCATCACCATGCGGCCCGCGTCGAGGATGAGAGCGCGGTCAGCGTGCGGCAACGTCTCGACGACGTTCTGCTCGACGATTACCATCGATCGCCCCGTCGCTCGCACATTCGAGAGTGCTTCGAGGACGTGGCCGCGCATGGAGGGCGACAGACCCGTGAGGGGCTCGTCGAGCATGAGCAGCGATGGATCGGCCATGAGTGCCCGGCCGATGGCGAGCAACTGCTGTTCTCCACCGCTGAGCGTTCCGGCAAGGCGCGCCCGCCATCCGGCGAGCACGGGCAGGATCTCGAAGATCTCCCCGAGACGATCAGCAGCACGTCGAGTCGGACGCACCGTGTGTCCGCCGAGCCGGAGATTGTCCAAGACCGTCATGCCCTGGAACACACGACGACCCTCCGGGACGTGCCCGAGCCCCGTTCGAGCGATCGCATGCGGGGCTTGCAGGCTCAGGGGCCTCCCGTCGAGCGTGATCTCGCCTCGCCGCGGCTTCAACAACCCCGACAGAGTCCGTAGCAGCGTGGTCTTCCCCGCGCCATTGCGTCCGAGGATGGCAACGACTTCGCTCCTCCCGACCTCAAAGGACACATCGTGAATGACGTCGGGTCCTCGGCGGTATCCAGCAGCGACGCCGACAACCGCCATCGAGCCGCGGTCTGCCGCGAGGTCGGCGGTTGCGGGGCGAGGCACGTGCACCTCGTTTCGCGGGTTCGACATCGACTCGCTCCTTAGATACCTACCGGTTGGTTTGATATGACCATAGTCACGGATCGGCGGCTACGGCTAGGGGTTGGGAGATCTTTTTCGACGACACCGCCCACGCCCCGTCGCAGAAGGGCGCCGAGCGCAGACACGTCTCGCCGCCTCCGGCAGCGCGACGGAGACGGGACGAAGCGGAGCATGGTTGCCGATCAGCCGGCGTGGATCGGCAACCACACCCTCAAGGCCCCGCGATGTGGTCGACTCTCAGATCACCCGCGTTCGGGTCGGACCGCGATCGCATCGATCTGGACACGGACGTCCGCCGCGAGACCGACGACGAAGGTGCACCGAGCCGGGTAGGGACCGGCACCGAACTCCTCCTTGTAGGCAGCGATGAACTCCGGGCGCAGATCGTCACTGCGCAGGTAGCAGGTCGTCTTCACGATGTCCCTGCGAGAGAGTCCCGCGTCCGCCAGGATCAGATCGATGTGCTCGAAGACGATGCGCACCTCGTCGGCGATCGTGACCGCGTCCGAACGTCGCCGCAACGTCACTCGGTCCAACGCGATGCCAGGGGCGAACACCAGGGAGTCCGTGGCGACGCCGGACGAGAGCCCGAGCTCGGAGTAGTCGCCGACGTCTGTGGGATTGAGGTATCGGGTCATGAGGTTGTCTCCTTCTCATCTGGGGACGGGCGGCTAGCGACCAACGAGGAGCTCGAAGGGACGGTTGAAGAGGATGTCCTCGACCACCTCCCGCGGGATGGGCAACGGCATGTCGAGCTCGGCGATCGCCAGGAAGTCGTTGGCCGCATCCCTGGGGTCGAACGAGGGAAAGTCCGAGCCGAAGACAAGCCGGTCGGTGACGTGTCCCTCGATAGCGAGGCGCAGGCCGTTGTACATCTGCCAGGGCTTGATGGGCAGCGTGGAGACATCGGCGAAGACGTTCCGGTTCTTCATCATCAGCTCGACCGTCTCGTTCATCCAGGGCTTCCCGAAGTGGGCAAGCAGGATGTTCGTGCCACGAAAATCGCGCGCGACCTTGTCGAGTTGGCTGGGATAGGCATACTCCAAGAACCCGTCGGGCGCGAACACGCTGGCCTGGTGGAACATCAAGAAGATGCCACAGTCGGCGGCGGCCCGGTAGATCTCGTAAGCCTCAGGCGCGTGAGGGTGAAAGCCCTGATAGGGCGGTGACAGCTTCACGCCGTGAAGACCAAACTCCTTGACCGCCGTACGCAGGGCGACGGCCGCGCCAGGCTGCGTCGGATCGACGCTTCCGACCGCGATCGCTCGATCTCGGTTCTGCTCGAGGTAGGCACCGAGGTAGTCGTTGGGCACGAACATGCCCATCTTGGCGATCTGCAGCCCGATGAGCGCGAACTTGTCGACACCGGCCTCGGCCATGACCCGGGCGTGCTCGGCGAGGTCCGCCTCGCCAAACGCTGGACGACCCACGAGCTCGGTTCCGCGATCAGTCCATACCGGCCCGCAGTGCTCTGGCTTGAAGATGTGAGTGTGCCAGTCGAGGAGGCTCCGCCGTTGCGTGCCCTCGCCGCTCGACATCGCCGTCACGACGCCGACGGTCGCGCGGCGATCGCGTCGAGCTCAACACGACAGCCGCCGGCGATCCCGACCGAGAAGGTCACCCGGGCCGGGTATGGGCCGGTTCCGAGAAACTCGGTGTAGGCGGTCCAGAACTCTTGGCGGTACGCGTCGTCGCTCAGATAGCAGGTCATCTTCACGATGTCCTTCATGGTGCAGCCCGCTGCTTCGAGGATCGCCTGGATCTCCTCCAGGCAGATACGCGTCTCCGAGGCGATCGTGTCGGCGTCCTGGCGACGCGTGATGGTGTCGAAGTCGAGGGCCATTCCGCCCGCGAAGACGAAGTCGCGGGTCGCCACACCCGGGTTCATGCCGAACTCCGGGTAAGGAAGGCCCCAAGGGTTGAGGTACTCAGGCATCAGACATTCCTCCTGTGGTGACCGTCAGTGGATGTCGCTCGCCGGCAGCTTGGCGCCGGCCTCTCGCACGGCCGGCATCACCTTCTCAGCGAACAGCCGCATGGAGTGGTCGATAGCCTCGATGCTCGACATGCCCGGCACGCCCATCTGCAGGAGCCAGTTGTGGACCTGATGCGATTCGGTCATGGCGAGCATCTGCCGGGTGACAGTCTCAGGCGAGCCGATGAAGAGATGCCCGCGCTCCATCAGGAAGTCGTAGGCGTCGTCACCGTCAAGGTCCTGCCAGCGCGGGTCCTTCGGGTCCTCATCAGCATCAAGGAACACGCCGACGCCACGCACCATGCAGATGAACTTGAAGAAGTCGACGACTGCTGTCTGCGTCGCCTGTCGAGCCTCCTCGTCGGTCGCCGCCACGAACGCGATCCGCAGGACTGACGTATGGGCGCCGAGGGCAGGCCGGACTCCGTGCGCCTCCTCATACGACTCCACATATGCCCGGTTCAGACCGGCCAGAACCTTGCCTGTCGGATACCACGTGATGGCGCCGATGCCCTTGCGGGCTGCATCGCGGAACCCACGCTCAGTCTCCGTGACGGCGAAGAGCGGCGGGTGCGGTTGCTGGTAGCACTTCGGGTAGAGTGAGAACGCAACCAGGTTGCCGTCGTCGTCGAGCCAGCCTTCGGGGTCCGGCGCACCGGGCGCGTGGAGATACTTCGTCCCCGGCGTGGGAAGCGTATAGCGCTTTCCTTCGTGGCTGAAGACCTCCTCGGTCCAGAGCTTCTGGACGATCTCGTACTTTTCGTCGAAGATCTCGATGCTGTTGTCTGCGCCGCCCCAACGGTCCGCCTCCGGGTTGAGGTTCATCACCTCGATCGGGAGGATGCCGCGGCCGAACGCAACGTCGAGCCGACCGTCTGCGCAGTGGTCGAGCACGGCCAGGTCCTCTGCCACTCGGATCGGGTGCCACAGAGTGATGGAGACGGCGGCCATGCCGAAGCGAATGCTCTTCGTGCGGGCGGCAAGGTCCGTCGCGAGCTGGATCGGGTTCGGGCTCGCGTCGGTGCCGTCCACGTCGAAGTGGTGCTCGCCCAGCCAGATGCGATCGAAGCCGAGCTCGTCAGCCAGTTGCGCGTGATGCCGGGCCGTCTGCAGGACGTCGTTCCACGACATCTCGCCGGTTCGGTTAGTGAGCGCGTACAGCAGGTCGATCTTCATCTCAGCAACTCCCAGTCATTCGATTGCCAGCGCCTGCTCCAACGAACAGACCAGTCGGTATGGTGATGATTCTTCTGTCAGTCGTCAACCGCATCCGGTGCGCCGCGGCCGGCCGCTCCCCGAACGCCTCGGAAGGGTTGCGTCGTGACCCGCACCACATTAACATACCGACCCGTTGGTTTGTAACCATCGCATTCCAAGAAGTCCGCGGTATTCCGTCTCTCGACAGCCACCGCCCGACAACCAACGTAGACCGAAGGAGGGCGCATCAGTGAGCACCAGATCGGACCACGGCAACAACGCCCATGTTCCCAGCCGTCAGCCGTCCAGTGCCGAGCTCCTCCTTGGCGGCTTTGCCGATGAGCTGGTGGCCATCACTGACGAGGTTCTGTTCGAGCGGGTATGGAGACGGACCGACCTCTCCCCCAAGGAGCGGAGCCTGATCACCGTTGCCGCGATCGCGACCTTGGGCAACCTCGACCAGCTCACGTTCCACCTCGGCCTCGCCAAGAAGAACGGCAACACCGAAGGCGAGTTGGTCGAGGCCCTCACGCACTTGGCGTTCTATGCCGGCTGGCCGAAGGCGATGGCAGCCATGGGGGTCGCCAAGCAGCTGTTCAGCCGCTGACTGCCCTCGGTGCCCTCGACAGCTTGGGCAGGAGGCGCTTACGTCGCCTTCAGGCCGGAGACGAGGATCTGCCCGAACATCTCCCCGATCTCATGGGGCGTTGCCTTCCCGGCGCCGGTCGTGAGCCAGGTGTGGCTCCATGCGCACATGCCGATGACGCCGAACGCTATCAGCCGGGCAGGGCCGAGGTCCTTGAAGACGCCTTCCTCGATCCCGCGCTCGACCACCTGCACGACGAGGCTCTCGAATTCGTCGCGCTTGGCGCGGATCTCCTCGAAGGCCTCCTCCGAGAAGAAGCGCTGCTCCTGGAGATAGACCGAGATCTCCGACTTGTAGCGGCCGAGTGGCTCCATCAGCACCTCGGTCACCATGTCGGCCAGCAGCACGTCGGCCGGCTCGTCGCGCGCGAGGACGGCGCGAGCGCGCTCCAGCTGGTCGTCGATGAAGGTGTCGTGGAGCTCATGGAGCAGGTCTTCCTTGCTCTCGTAATAGTGGTAGAACGCACCCTTGGTGCGATCCGCATTCTCCACGATCTGCTGGACCGACGTCGCGTCGTAGCCATGTCTCTCGAAGAGGGTGAGCGCGCTCTTGAGGAGTGCCGCCTTGGTTGCGTCGGGGTCCCGTTTCACGGGTCCAGACTTCGACACGACGCCGCGCTTGCCTCTTGCTTTCGCCATCAGTGCTGTCTCCACGCCGGACTCGAAGGTGGCCGCCCGGACACCCGGGAGGGGCCTAACATTCCTATCAGTTTGATACCTCAGACCGCCAACGGCACGCCCGGGTGATGAGTCGGAAGCACCGTGGCGCCTATCCGCGCCGCAGTGCGCTAGGCGAACGCGGACGTCGGTCGCCGGCCACCGAGCAGCTCGGTCGCGCGCTGGGACGCCTCCACGGCGCGCGCGATATAGGCATCGATCCCCCCACGTCCATCCGGTCGAGCAAAGCCGGACACGGTGAATGCCAGCGCAACTCGACCAGTCGCGTCGAAGACGGGAGCAGCGATCACGCGGACATCCTGGCGCGTGCGATCCGTGAGCTCAGGCGGGTCGTAGCACAGTCGGGTGGCAAGGTGGGTCAGCCTGTCGGTTGACACCGCCCGTGGGTCGCGAGCCAGCCGGTCGAGCGCCGAAGCGAACTCGCGCTGAGCGTCGTTCAGAAGTCCGATCGAATAGCCGCGCCGGCGGACTGCGTCGAGTCGTTCCCGCTGCTCCCCACGCATGTCTCGGCCAGGAATGACACTCAGCCACGTCTCGATGTCGTCGCCGTCGAGCCAGGCAGCCAACGCATTGCCGTTCGGCGGCACGAAGGGGAGATCGACACCCACCAGTGTCGGGAGCCCGGTCGATGCCGGACTGTCGGCGCTGGCGAGGACGACGATCCTGTCATCCTCCACGCTCGTCGCGATGCATCGAGCGGCAAGGTCCTCTGCCAGCCGCTCCATCTCCGCTCGAACCACATCGACCTCCCGCAGCCGCTCGGCTGAGACGGAGCGCCCCTCGGGGGCCACCATCGACAGTGGCGCGAAGCGCCCGTAGCCGCCTTGGAAGAACAGCAGCGGCAACGACCCGTTCTCGACGTTCAGGTCGAGCACCCGGCCGTACACGGCGAAGTGATCGCCAGCCTCGTGCACGTCGGCGATCTCGCAGTCGATCCAGGCGACGACGCCGTCGATGATGGGCGAGCCTGAGCCGGTCGCGCGAGTCTCGATGCCTTGGAACCTGTCGCCGTCCTTCGACGCGAACTGGCGACACACCCACTCCTGCTCTGCGCTGAGGATGTTGACGCAGAACCGGCCGACGCGCTCGATGCGCGGCCAGCTGCTCGACGATCTGTCGGGGTAGAACGCGACCAAGGGAGGGTCGAGCGAGACCGACGTGAAGGAACCGACAACGAAGCCCGCTCGGGTGCTGTCGTCGCCGGCGGCGGTGATGACGCAGACTCCTGTGGGATATTGCCCGAGCACCTCTCGGAACCATGTCGCGTCAGACGGAGCGGGCCGTTCCATGGCAGCCTCCTACGGGACTCATAGCGTCACCGATCAGTCGGTATTCGATGGTTGATAGGACTTCCCACACATCCCAGGTCTCGCTCAGTGTCCGACGACGGACAGCCAAGCGTCTCCGTCGGGCCGCATCACGTCATCGAGCAGAGCCCGGTCCCACGTGTCGCGAGTGCCGAACTCGTCGCGCCAGGCAAGGAGTCGGCCCGTTGAACGGTGCAGCGCATGCTCGGTGGTGAACCCGATGGCTCCCAGCACCTGGTGCGTGTTGCGGCACACGACGCCTGCAGCATGGGACGCGCACGACTTCGCGACGGCGACCGCCCGTTGAGCCTCGCGAGCCTGCTCGGATGCCGCCATGGCCTCGACGGCACCCAGGGTCGCGGCCTGCGCCAACGCCGTCTCGGCCGCGGCATCGGCGAGGAGGGCCTGCACCGCCTGGAACGTGACCAGCGGGCGCCCGAACTGCTCTCGGACCGCGGCATGCTCCACGGCGAGCTCGATGCAACGGTCGAGCGCGCCGCACAGCTGGGCCGACCTGGCAAGAGCGCCGCGCAGCTGCAAGGAGGCCATGACCTCCTCCGCGACGCCAGCATCGACCGGCCGACCGGCGTCGGGGAGGTCGATGAGCCGATCGCGCGGCTCTCCAGCGAGATTCTGGTCGCGACGCCACTCGACATCCGCGGCGGGCACGTCGAGAAGCGACCACTGGTCCGACTCGATGAGGAGGAGGAGGCGATCGGCGTTCCGGCCATACGGGACGACGATGTCGGCGTCAGTCGCACGCCGCAGTCCCACGGAGGTCAACCGATCATCGGCCGGCAGATCGAAGCGCTCGGCCAGCCAGCCTCCCAGGAGGTCGTGCTCAGCCAGCGGAAGCGCCGCACAGTGGTAGCCGGCGAGTCGCTGGAGCACGGCGGCCTCGAGCCAACCCGCGCCGCTGCCACCACGGTCTTCGGCACCGGTGAGCCTGGTCAGTCCCAGCTCTTCCAGGTGCAGCCATGCCTTCGGATCGAATGCTGCGGCCGAACCAGGCACGACCTCGGTCGACCACCGAGTCAGCACCGCATCGACCATCGCCACGTAGTCGCGGTCGACAGGAAACTCGATCATCATGCTCGTGCTCCCAGCTTGCTCGCCACTATCCCGCGCAGGATCTCGTTGGTGCCACCACGTAGCGTGAAGCCCGGCCGCCGCAGCAGGCTGAGCGCGGCCAACTCTCGGAGCGCCGGGTCGCAGGACGCGGGTCCTGAGGCCGCGTGCTCAGCCACGAGATCCGCGATATCGCCCTCGTTGAGCGTTCCCATGACCTTGACCATGCCCGCCTCCACGTCAGCCGGTCGCCCATCCTGAAGCATGCGAGAAACGTGGGCGGACAGCTGGTGCAGTCCTGCGAGACGGGCGAGGCTCCGACCGATCCTCGGATCAGGGTCAGACTCACCCGCCCGGATCATGTTGACCAAGCGCGCGAGTGCCGGGAATGTGGACAAGAACCGCTCAGGTCCGCTTCGCTCGAAGCCGAGCTCAGAAGTGACCTGGCTCCAGCCGGCGCCGACGACGCCGAGAAGGTCGGCGTCCGGCACGAAGACGCCGTCGAAGACAACCTCGTTGAAGTGGCTCTCACCATCGAGCGACTGGATCGGGCGTACGTCGACACCCGGTGAGTCCAGATGGACGATGAACTGGGTGAGCCCGTCGTGACGCGAGGACTGCTCGCGCGGCGTCGTGCGCACGAGCGCGATGAAGGCGTGCGCTCGGTGTGCATTGGACGTCCAGACCTTGCTGCCGTCGAGCTGCCAGCCGCCGTCGACCCGCACGGCCTTGGTCCGCACAGCCGCCAAGTCCGACCCTGCATCGGGCTCACTCATGCCGATCGCGAAGTAGCACCTGCCGCTTGCGATCTCGGGAAGGAATCTCTCCTGCTGTTCGCGAGTGCCATGTCGCAGAAGCGACGGCGCTATCTGCCGATCCGCAACCCAGTGGGCCGCCACGGGCGCGCCGACCGCGAGCAACTCCTCGGTCACGACAAAGCGCTCTGCATACGATCGACCGCGCCCGCCCAGATCCTCGGGGATCGTCATGCCGACCCAGCCTCGAGCCGCGAGCGCCTGACTGAAGTTGGGGTCCCAGCCGCTGAGCCAGCTGTCCGCCGTCACCTCGAACGAGCTCGCCATGATCTGTTCGTCCACGAACTGACGAACCTCGTGCCGCAGGGCCCTCAGGCGCGCTGCATCGTCGCTCATGTCCGGCATCCCCTTCCCGCGTCTGCAGACGGTCGGTTCGTCAACACAGCTCCAGCACCATCGCATTCGCCATTCCACCGGCCTCGCAGATGGCCTGGAGGCCATAGCGTGTGCCGTTCTGCAGCATGCGGTGAACGAGCGTGGTCGTCAGCCGGGTCCCCGAGCACCCGAGCGGATGCCCGAGCGCGATGGCTCCGCCGTCCGGATTGAGCCGGGCTGGATCGGCGCGTGTCTCCGCAAGCCAGGCCATGGTCACGGATGCGAACGCCTCGTTGACCTCGAAGGTCCCGATGTCGGCGAGCCGGAGTCCAGCGCGTGAGAGGACCTTCTCCGTCGCGCCGATCGGGCCGGTCAGCATCATGACAGGATCGACGCCGGTGACGGCGAAGCTGTGGAACCGCGCGAGCGGCCGCAGTCCGAGGTCATCGGCGCGTTCGCGACTCATGACCAACACCGCGGACGCCCCGTCCGAGATCTGCGAGGAGTTGCCTGCTGTCACCACACCGTTCTCGTCGAACGGCGTCTTCAAGCTCGACAGTGAGTCCAGGCTCCCACCGATCCGGATGCCCTCATCGGCTCGCATGTCACCGACGCCGATGAGCTGGCTGTCGAACCGACCTTCGCTCTGTGCGCGGGCGGCGAGTTCGTGTGAGCGAAGGCTGTGCTCGTCGAGCTGGGTCCTCGATAGCCCCCATCTCTGAGCGATCAGCTCGGCAGCGACGCCCTGCGAGAACTCCACACCGGGATAGCGCTGGGCGACCAACGGGCCGCGCGCCTGACCGTGCCCACTCGTCCGCGTGGATCCCATAGGGACGCGAGACATGGACTCCACGCCTCCAGCGACGACGACGTCGTACTGCCCTGACATGACGCCCCCGACCGCGAAGGCGAGCGCCTGTTGCGAAGAGCCGCAGGCCCGATCGACCGTGGTGCCGGGGACGGTCTCGGGCCAGCCAGCAGCGAGAGCAGCCCAGCGTGCGACGTTCGAGGACTGCTCGCCGATGGTGGTCACGCATCCCCAGATGACGTCCTCGACGAGCAGGGGGTCGATCGCGGTCCGCGCGACGAGGCCGCGCAGCACTTCCGAGCTCAGGTCGACGGGATGGACCCCCGCAAGTCCTCCTCCGCGCCGGCCGATCGGGGTTCTCGCCGCGTCGACGATGACGGCCTCGCGCATCACTTCTCCTTGTCGGCTGCAGCTAGAGCGCTTCGGCGCATGGACCACATCTGGATGGGTCGTTCCACTTGGACCGCGACGTCCCAGGGCACGCTCGGCGGCCCGAGCTCGCGACGGAAGGTGGCGATCGAAGCTCGCGCGAGCTCAGGGTCGCCTGCGATGCGGTGAGCGAGCTCGAGAGCGCGGTCACTGATGTCCGCTGCGGCGACAACGTCCCATGCAAGTCCGATGCGCTGCGCGGTTCGCCCATCGATCTCTTCGCCGAACAGCGCCATCGCAGCCGCGGTCTCACGGCCGACCAAGCGCTCGAGCAACATGAAGTGACCGCCACCGGGGTGCAGACCTCTCGTGAGGAACCCGCAGAGTATGCGCGCGTCCTCGGCGATGATCCTGAGATCTGCCGCGAGCATCAGATTCATCCCGGCGCCGACGACCGCCCCCTGCACAGCGGCGATCGTCGGGACGCTCACGCGCCCGAGCCGCACGAACGAGTCATACATCGCGCCGAGGTCCTCGTACGCACCTGGGGAAGCGGGGTCCTGACCGACAGCGCTCAATGTCGCGATGTCGCCGCCCGAACAGAACGCCTTGCCCTCCCCCCGCAAGACGAGGCAGGCCACTGATGGACTCCGATCGACCTCCTCCAGAGCCGCGCTCAACTCACGGGCCATCGGCACAGTGATGGCGTTGTACCGAGCGGGCGCATCCAGGCTGATCAGCGCGACGCCTCGGTCGATCTCGAGTCGGACCTCGGGGACTCTGCTCTCAGACATGCCGTCTGCTCCTCTGCCTGGTGATCGGATGATGGAGATCGCCGGGAATGCTGAATCTCGCTCCCGAGCCGCCAGGCCTGTCAGCCGACACTTCGTCCGCCACACACGTAGATGACCTGGCCGGTGACATAGGCAGCCGACGGTGAAGCGAGCCAGCGCACGGCCTCCGCGATGTCCGCCGCTCGGCCAGCCCGCCTCATCGGCACGGCCGCCAGCACCCGATCGCGCGCCTGCTCGGGCATGGCTGCCGTCATCTCAGACTCGATGAAGCCCGGCGCGACGGCGTTGACCCGGATCCGTGGTGCGTAAGCCAAGGCGAGGGCTCGGGTGCACCCGATCACGCCTCCCTTGGAGATGGCGTAGTTGAACTGCCCGACGTTGCCCAGCTGAGCCCGAGAGCTCATGTTCACGACCGACCCGCCGTCGACGATCAGGCTCGCCAGAGCGGTGGTCAGCTCGTACGTCGCTCCGAGGTTGACCCGGAGCACCGCGCGGAAGTCCTCTGGCGACATGTTCCCGATGAGCGCGTCGCGGGTGATTCCCGCATTGTTGACGAGCAGGGTGAGTGGCTCGGCGACACGGTCGACTGCGGCTCTCACCTCGTCACGGCCTCCGGCGTCGGTGATGTCGGCGCGGACGGCTATGGCGCCCAGCTCGTTCGCCGTCTCCACGACCGCCTCGCTCATGTCGACGAGGACAACCTGGTGTCCGCCCTCGATGAGATCAGCGGCGATCTGCCGACCGATCCCCCGAGCGGCACCTGTGACAACACACTGCGTCATGGGAACATCCCTCCTGCATGACCGGTCCCGAGGGCGATGACTTGGCCCAGCCCTGCGCGGGTCTCGACGGCGAACTGCACGGCCGAGGCCAGATCCCCGGCGGAGTCAGTCCTGTCAGTGGCGATGATGCCGACGTAGCGCCCCCTTCGGAGGCCTTCGAAAGCGAGGCACCTCGCGCCTGACACCAGACCGGTCGCCACCATCGAGTCCAGCGCTGAGGCCCGTCCGAGCATGGCATCGCTGTCGACGACGAACACGATGTCGGCATCGTTCATCGATGCTTGCTGAGCCAAGGTGAACGCGTCGCTCAGCTCGTCCTCCGCCTCCTGCCAGCTGCGCAGGCCGCGGGAGGCCACGAACACGACGCCGTGCGCGGCATCGGCCTCGGGCGACCCCAGGACGCTGAGGTCCTCACGATCCTCGGCCGACGCCGTCCGGATCCTCATTCACTGCCCCTTCGTCTCAGCATCGTCACCATCTCGCCGTGTTGGACCGTCTCGCCGCGCTGGTTTCGCACCTCGATCCGTTCGATGACGATCCCGCGTCCGGGCGTCGACACCTCGCACACCTCGACGACTTCGCTGTGCACCCTCACCGTGTCGCCGATCAGGACCGGGCCCTTGAACTTCCAGCTTCGGATCTCGACAAGCGCGACGATGGTCTCGTCGAACCGACCGGTGCGGCTCCGCAGACCGGTGACGAGGGACAGCACCAACGCGCCGTGGACGAGCCGGGCGCCGAAGGCGCTGTCGCGCATCATCTCGGCGTTGGTGTGCACTTCGTGGTGATCTCCGGACAGGCCGGCGAAGTTGACGACATCGGTCTCGGTGATCGTCTGGGCAGCGGTCACGAAAGAGAGTCCGACTCGAGCCTCGTCGAACCACAGCGGACCGGGTGCGAGCGTGCCGCTACCGTCCATCACTTCGTCTCCTTTCACTGCTTCGAGGATCGCGACATGCGGCGACGCCGCGGATCGCAACTGCGTCGATCTGCACCCGACAGTTCCCTGCAAGACCAAGGAAGACTGTGCAGCTCACCGGGCGGCCACTTGCCGGGAACGCGTTCGCGTAGGCCTCGTTGAACTCCTCGAGGTGGCTCACGTCGCTCAGGTAGCACGTCGTCTTGACGACATCGCCGAGAGTCAGGCCTGCGGTCTCAAGGGCAGAGCCGATTCGAGCAAGCACTACTTCGGTCTCATGTGCGACCGTGTCGGCCTCTTCGACAAGCGTCATCGATGCCACCTCGATGGCGAGGGCAGAGGCGTAGACAAAGGGGCTGCGGTCAGCGGGAGTGGGCATCAGGTGTCCCTTTGGGTTGTCCTGGCGGCATAAGCCACCGCCTCCACGGCGAAGCGAGCACCTCCGGTGAGCGTGGCGGTCATCATGACCCCCACGGGATCGACGCCCCGCTCGCACCTATCCCGGTAGGCGGCGACAACGTCGGCCCTCAAGGACTCATCAGTGATCCAGCACGTCGTCTTCACCAGATCCGCACGGCTCATGTCAGCACGCCCAAGGGCCTCGTCAAGGACGTCGAACGACCTGGCAACCTCTTCTTCGATCGTCTCGACGCCTGTGGCAAGTCGGCCGGTCCTCGGGTCGACCGCCGAGCCAGTCGCGAAGAGGTAGCCGTCAGCTCCGCCCTCGGTCGGGTCCCGGCGCACGGCAACAGCATCCAGCTCGACGCGGCGCCCGCGGGCGATGCCGACCACCTGGGTCAGCCGGACCGCCCGAGTGTCGATATCCGCGAAGGCCGTGTCATAGGTCTTCCAGAACTCGGATCGGTAGGAGTCCGCGGATAGGTAGCAGTTGATCTTGACGATGTCCTCGAGACCGCAGCCTGCTTGCCCGAGGATCTGCGCAAGCCGTTCGAGGCAGACGGTGGGCTCCTCGGCGATGCTGATGGCGGTACGCTCGCGTCGCATCGTCTCGCTGTCCAGTGCCCTCGCGGTGGCGAAGACCAGATCTCCTGCCACCGCCCCGGCAGGACTGCCGCAGGCGCCCGGCTCGTACAGGAACGTGTTCGTCATCTGTGTGTCCTCGTGTTCGCGGTGTCACCAGCGCGAGACCACGAGCTTCTCCTCGGTGTAGAACCGCAGAGGGGCGTCACCGCACACGTGGATGTCGCCGTAGAACGACGTCCCGAGGCCCCCCATCGTGAAGTTCGCGGGCGGGGCCGGGAAGGTGTTGACGCCGATGTTGCCGGACCGGAAACCGCGCTCGAAGACGCGGGCGGTGCTGCCGGACCGGGTGAAGACCGTCGCAGCGTTGCCGAACTCGGTGGCGTTGGCCGCCGCGAGGGCGGCTTCCACAGACTCCACTCGGTGGATCAGGATGATGGGGCCGAAGGTCTCCGCCGCGTCGATCGAGTGGTTGAGGGGCAGGCCCGTGAGAATCGTCGGACCGACGAAGTAGCCGTCGCTCGTGGCCGAGTCACCCTGCAAGACGACCTCGCGACCGTCCCGGACGGCGCTCGCGCCGTCGGCAACTGCGCGGGTGATGGCCTCGACGAGGCGCTGCTTGCTTGCCAGGCTGACGACCGGTCCCATTGACGTGCCACCGTCGAAGCCACTGCCGAGCGCCAGCTTGTCGACCCTGAGCGCCACCTTCTCCACGAGCTCGTCGTGAACATCACCGACGGCGATGATCCGGGTGCCGGCCAGGCATCGCTGCCCCGCCATGCCGAAGGCGGATGTCACGATGCCCTCTGCCGCCAGGTCGATGTCAGCGTCGGCGCACACGACGATCGAGTTCTTCGCACCACCATTGGCCTGAACGCGCTTGCCTTGCAAGACACCGCGCTCGTAGATCGCCTTTGCGACGGGCGACGACGTGATGCAGGAGATGGCCGCGACCGCAGGGTGGTCGATCAGCCGCTGTGCCACGTCTGCCCGCCCGTGGACCAGATTGAGCACGCCGTCAGGAAGGCCGGAATCCTGCAGGAGACGGACCACCGAGGTGGTGGCGATGGGATCCTGCTCGGATCCCTTGAGGACGAGGGTGTTGCCGGTGACCAGTGCCCAGGCGGTGAACTGGCTGGGATTCATGACGGGAAAGTTGAGCGGCGTGATGGCGACGCACACGCCGAGCGGCTCCCTGACATGCCGAGCGTCGATCGGACCGGCGACATTGCCTGAGGATGAGTGGTAGAGCATCGGAGCAGCGATCGCGGTCTCGATGAACTCGGTGGCACGAAGGACCTCACCCCGAGCCTCCTCGAGGGTCTTTCCCTGATCGAGGGTGATGGTGCGAGCGAGCTCTTCCTTGTGGTCCTCGATGTTGCGGCGCATGCGATGAAGGCACTGCACTCGACGCTGGATCGATAGGGAGCTCCAGCCCTCGAACGCAGCGGCCGCAGCGCCAACGGCGTCGTCAGCCTCGCTCACGGTGGCAGCGTTCACGGTGCTGATCTGTCGCCCGGTGGCCGGGTCGAACACAGCGATGCTCTCACCTGTGCCGTCTCGCCACTCGCCGTTGATGAGCAGCTGCGCTGCGTTGTCGATCTCGACGGACATGTCGTTCCTCATCTCACTTCTCTGGGGCGTAGGCGCAGGCGCAGGCTGGCGCAGTGCGAGTCGCGTGGGTCGGGTTCTTGGGGTGGGCGTTCAGGCAGTGACGACGTCTTCATACGTGACTCCGAGATCCCCGCCGGCGTCGTACGCCTTCAGGTGAGGAAGGACCTCTCTCGCCATCAGCTCCAAGTTCTCACTCGCGACATCGCGAGGCATCCCTCCGAACGCAGGAACGAGCAGGATGCCACCGGCGTCGAGTCGTTTGACGTAGTCCAGGAGGCGCTCGGTCACCTCGTCAGGGGTGCCCCACACCTGGAGATCAGCGAGGAACCCGGCAAACCCGTCGACGCCGTGCTTCTGGATGTTGCGACTCAGACCGGCGTAGTACTCGTACCCCTCGATCTTGGAGAAGCCGACGTTGTCGAACTCGTAGTGCTCCACCGTCGAGAGCGCATAGCGGTGGAGGTACTCCTCGCGCATGACGCGGGCGCCGGCGGCATCTTTCGCCACCCCGGTGAAGACACAGATGATCGGCTTTGGTGGTTGCCCACCGTTGACCTCGACGAACCGGCGACGGTAGGCCTCGAGCTCCTCCTCGACCGTGTGCCAGGGCTTCTGCGCGATCACCATGACGCCGACTCCGAGCTTGGCCATGAGGTCCATCGACTCGGGAGACACGGCGGAGGCGAACGCACGACCTTGGTAGGAGGCATACGGGTCGGGCCGGATCTCGACCCGGGGCTGCTTGTAGAGCTCGCCGTCGTATTCGAGCACCCCGGTCTCCAGTGCCTGGAGCACCGCGTCCGCGTACTCGCTGAAGAGACGGCGTGACTGCCCCATCGGAACTCGGAACCCCTCGAACTCGACACGGCCCAGACCACGCCCGATACCCAGAAGGCCGCGGCCGCCTGACAGGTGATCAAGCACGACGAAGCTCTCGGCCGTGCGGATCGGGTCCTGCCACGGAAGCACCGTCACCATGGTCCCCAGCTTGATCCGCGACGTCTTCGCAGCCACCCAGGCAAGCAGCTGACCCACGCTCGGAGTCAGCTCGTAGTTGGTGAAGTGATGCTCGGGCCACCACAGGGAGTCGAAGCCGAGCTCCTCCGCCCGCACGGCGAACGGGAGCTCCTCGAGGTAGACGTCCGCGTCAGTGCGCTCACGATCGAGGTTCTGGAACGTAAGCGTCAATCCGGTGTGCATACCTGCCTCACTTCACCACTCTGTCCGACACTGCTGTTCATTCCGACCGGTTGGTCTGTTGGAGACAGTAGTCGCTCCTCGGGGCCACGCGCAAGACCCGCGGGGCGATGTAGATGCCGACCGGTATGCTCTT
>NZ_BAAIGC010000007.1:0-206229 GCF_054653495.1 Nocardioides sp. AN3 | reverse complement strand
GACGGTGTCAGTACTGACCTCGTCCAACACCTCACCCAGCCGGCCCAGGAACCGGTGCACCTGATGCGACCGCGTCACAGCCGGCCGACGAGGCGGCTCCGGAAAAGGAGAAGTCATCAGGGCTCCACGGACAGCAGACGGACAAGTCAGCAGATCAACGTGGAGGGAGCCGCCCGTGAACGGGCGACCGAAGATCTTGATCAATTAGAACACACATTCGATTCACTTGCAAGGGCTCACGGTGTGGTCCACAGTCACCGGACGCACTTCCGGACCTCCTCGCCCCGGGATTGCCCTACAAGTCCCGACTCGCGGTGTCGTCGGCACGGCCAGGGAGGCGGCCCTCCGCCCGGCCCTCGGCAAGCCCTCGCCCGTCCCCCGACCGTCACCAGGTCGCCGAGGGCAGCACCCGCCCGTCACCCGCGGGACGGGCCGACCGGCCGACCTTGCTCGTGGGCGGCGTAGAGCAGGGTCCGAAGCCCCTCGAGCGCCACCGACAGCATCGCCAGGTCGACCTCCGGCGCCTCATGCAGGCGGAGCAGAGTCTCTTGATAGAGGCTGAGCCGTTGGTGGTTGCCGGTCAGCCAGATGTCGATCGCCTCGACAGGCGGACGCTCCGCGCCGACATTGGCCAGGACGGCCATCGACAGCTGGCGTTGCAAGGTCCACAGCTCATCGGCGACCGACGTCTTCGCGAGCATCAGCCAATGGCTGTCGTCGGGCTCGTAGGTCGCGCGCCGACTCAACCAGTCCAGCTCGAGGTGCTCCCCCAGTCCGTAGTAGACCTCGGCGAACCACGGCAGATCGGCATCCGCGTCGTGGGCGGCCTCCACCAGGTCCAGCGCGGCGCTGAGCCTCCGCAGCACGCAGACGTCGCGCGCCAGGTCGGTAGGCGCGCCCGCCTCGACGAGCGAGTCGATCCGGGCCTGCAGCCGGGCGTGCGCGGTCGCCGGGAGGACATCGGGCAGGCAGCTGACCAGCTTCGCCACCCCGGGACGGAGGCGGGTGACCTCGAACGCGGGATCCACGACATGCCGATGGCGCAGGAACCACCGGGTCGAGCGTTCCGCCACGGTGCGCAGCTCGACCAGCATGCGGGTCTGCACCGCGCCGTGGGTGGCGATGTCGAGGTGGTCGATCTCGGCCCAGACAGCGGGCAGCCCCAGCACGTCGCGGCCTGCGAGATAACCCAGTGCCGCCTGTGGCTCGTGCTGACCGCTGAGCTCGATGACGCGTCGCACCAAACCCGAGCCCAGCCGGTTCATCATCTCGTTGACCAGCACGCTGGTCGCGATCTCGCGACGCAGCGGGTGCACGGCCATCAGGTCGCCGAACTCGGCCAACGACGGTGGCAGGTATCTGTTCAGCGTGTCGGCCCGCACGCCCGGGTCGTCCGGGACGTCGGAGGCGAGCAGCGTCTGCGAGTAGGTGTTCTTCGCCGAGGCCAGCAGCAACGCCATCTCAGGGCGCGTCATGCCGATTCCGTCGGCCCGACGCCGGGCCAGTGCCTCCTCGTCGGGCAGGCTCTCCTCACGTCTGTCGAGCACGCCGCGCTGCTCGAGGAGGCGAATCACGTCGGCGAGCGGATCCAACAGGAGCGGCCCCAGCCACTCGCTGACGCTCAGCGACTGGGCCTGGGCGGCGTTGTTGGCGAGCACGTGGGCGACGACCTGGGGGGCGGCCTCATGGAGAAGCTCGTCACGGCGTGCCCGATCGAGGCGTCCAGCTGCGATCGCGGCATCCAGCAGGATCTTGAGGTTCACTTCCCGGTCCGAGGTCTCCACACCGGCCGAGTTGTCGATGAAGTCGGCGTTGATCTTGCCGCCCGCCACGGCGTACTCGACGCGGGCCCGCTGCGTCACCCCCAGGTTGCCGCCCTCGGCCACGATGCGGGCACGGAGCTCGGTCGCGTCCACGCGGACGCTCTGGTTGCGTCGGTCACCGACAACGCCGTGCGACTCATCGGAGGCCTTGACGTAGGTGCCGATCCCCCCGTTGAACAGCACGTCCACTGGTGCCCGCAGCACGGCGCGGACCAGCTCGTCCGCCGACATCCGGTCGGTCTCGACGCCGAGCAGCCCCCGAACCTGCGGCGTGAGCGGCACGGAGGTCGCCGTACGGAGGTAGACCCCGCCGCCCTCGGAGAACAGCTCCGGCCGGTAGTCCGCCCAGGATGATCCGGGGGTGGCGAACAGGCGCTGGCGCTCCGAGAACGACGAGGCGGAGTCAGGGTCGGGGTCGAGGAAGATGTGCCGGTGGTCGAACGCGGCGACCAGCCGGATCCGGTCCGAGAGCAGCATGCCGTTGCCGAAGACGTCCCCCGACATGTCTCCGATCCCGACGACCGTGAACCGATCATGGGTGGGATCGATGCCCAGCTCGCCGAGGTGGCGGCGCAGCGACTCCCACATCCCGCGGGCGGTGACTCCCAAAGCCTTGTGGTCGTATCCGGTCGCCCCGCCGGAGGCGAACGCATCGCCCAGCCAGAAGTCGTGTTCGGCGGCGATGCCGTTGGCCAGGTCCGAGAACGTCGCGGTTCCCTTGTCGGCCGCAACCACGAGATAGGGGTCGGCGCCGTCGTGGCAGACCGTCGCTGCCGGGTGCACCACCACGCCGTCGACGAGGTTGTCCGTGACGTCGAGCAGGCCGCGGACGAACGTCGAGTAGCCGTGGCGCACCTCCTCGGCCAGTGCGTGCATGTGGGTGACGGCCGGTGGGCGCTTCACGACGAAGGCGCCCTTGGCACCTTGCGGCACGATCACGGCATTCTTCACCAGCTGGGCCCTCATCAGGCCCAGGACCTCGGTGCGGTAGTCCTCGGGCCGGTCGGACCAGCGGATCCCGCCGCGTGCGACCCGGGCCGAGCGGAGATGAAGGCCCTCGACCCGGGACGAGTACACGAAGGTCTCGACGAGAGGCCGCGGCCGCGGAAGGAACTCGAACCCCGACGGCTCCAGCTTGAGCACCAGGTAGGGCTTCGGATCGCCGCGCTGGTCCACCTGGAAGTAGCTCGTCCTCATGGTGCCGGTGATGACCGACAGGAACGAGCGCAGCAGCCGGTCGTCGGTCAGGTTGTCGATCGCCGCCAGCTCCCCCTCCAGCAACCCACGCACCTGGTGCTCGCGCGCTTCGCCACCGGGCCTCGGATCGAACCGAGCCTTGAACAGGTCCACGAGCAACCGGGTGATCGGGCGATGCGCGCGGAGGGTGCGGGCGACGTACGCCGTCGTGAACAAGGTCCCCGCCTGGCGCAGGTAGGCGGAGACCGCCCTCAGGACCATCACCTCACGCCACGACAGCCCGGCCCGCGCGACCAGCTGGTTGAGCTCGTCGTCCTCGGCCGTCCCCGACCAGACCGCATCGAACGCCTCGGTGACCAGATCCCGGATGCCGTCGTCGAGCAGCGCCAGCGCGTCGCGCGGCAGCAGGCTGAACTCTTCGACCCGGACGGGTGCGCGGTCCGCCGGGAGCACCTCGAAGGCCCCGTGCGACGCGACCCGGAGCCCCAGGTTCTCCAGCACCGGGAACACGTCGGCGAGCAGCGCCGGTGCCGGGGTGGACCACAGCAACACGAGGTGCGGGCGCTCGGCCGCGCCGTCGCCCGACGGTTGCGTCGGCTCGACCAGCTGCAGTGTCGGCACCGGCCGCCTGGCATAGCCTTCGAGTGCGGCGATGTACGCCGGCACCGAGTCAGCCCGGTGCGTGTCGATGAAACCGCGGGGGAACGCGTCCGCATAACGGCCGTGCAGGTCCCCGGAGTCGCCCCCGACGGTGCCGGGAAGCAGCTCCGCGACCCGGGCCAGCCACGCCTCCGGAGTGGTCACCATCGCCTCCACCAGCGTTCCGCCGTCGCGCGCACGGCACCCGGCAGTCTATGCCCACGCCGTCTCGCAGAGGCACGCTCGAGGCCCGAAATACCCTCGACGGTCGACGGGTGTCGCCGGCGCCTCGACCGTGTCAGTGGATGGTCAGTGGATGGTCAGTGGATGGTCAGTGGATGGTCCAGCCGCCGTCGACGACGAGCGTCTGCCCCACGACGTACGTAGAGCTGTCGCCCGCCAGGAAGAGAAGCGCACCGTCGAGCTCGTCCGCCTCGCCCGCTCTTCCGATGGGCGTGTTCCGCTTGATGAAGTCGGCGCCCCGGTCGCTGTCGAACATGTCGGAGGTCATCTCCGAGCGGAACCAACCGGGCGCGATGGCGTTCACCCGGACTCCGCGGCGCGCCCACTGTGCTCCGAGCTCGCGGGTCAGGTTGACGACGCCCGCCTTCGAGGATGCGTAGCCTGCTTGCGGGATCGGGTGGGAGGCGCCGAGCCCGAGAGCGGACGCGACGTTGATGATCGAGCCCGAACCCTGCTCGAGCATGATCCGGGCGGCACGCTGGCTGATCGCGAACACCGAGACCAGGTTGACCTCGACGACCGCCCGGAACTGCTCCACCGGTTCGACCTCGGCGGCGATCACATCGCCGAGGCCGGCGTTGTTGACCACGACGTCGAGCCGCGGGCCGATCATGTCCATCAACCGGTCCAGGTCTGCCTCGCTGGTCACGTCACACGGCACGGCCACGACGCGATCGCCGAGCTCACCGGCGAGCTCGTCCAATGCCTCCTTGCGACGAGCCGCGATGTAGACACGGGCTCCGGCGCCGTGCAGCACGCGGGCGAAGTGACGGCCCAGACCGCTCGACGCTCCGGTGACGAGAGCGACGCGGCCATGGAGCGGGCCGAGAGCCCTGCCGCCGGGATGCTCGACGGGGGTCGTTCGTGCCGACGGCAGGCCGCGGCGCCCATCGAGGAGCTGGACGAGCTCGTCGACGCCTTCCCCTGAGACGCTGGAGACCCGGACGATGGGTCGAGGACCTTCGTCACCTCGTCGCAGCGCGACGCGGCGTAGCTCAGCGGCCACCTGGGCCGCACCCGGGAGGTCGCTCTTGGTGACCACGAAGACGTCGGCGACCTCGATGATCCCGGCCTTGATCGCCTGCACCGAGTCACCCAGCCCTGGCGGACTCGCACACACGGTGCAGTCGGCGAGCGCGGTCACGCCGACCTCGGACTGTCCGGCGCCGACGGTCTCGATCAGGACCGTGTCGAACCCGAACGCCTCCAGAGCCCGGATGACGTCCGAGGTGGCCATCGTCAGCCCGCCGGCGTGCCCGCGGTTGCCCAGGGAGCGGACATAGACGTCGTCGGACAGATCGCGTTGGCGGAACCGGATCCGATCCCCCAGCACGGCGCCCGCGGTCAGCGGGCTCGACGGGTCGACCAGGAGCACCGCGACCCGGCGTCCGCGGCTGGCGTAGGCCGCGGTCAGGGCGCTCATCAGAGTGGACTTGCCGGCACCTGGTGGGCCGGTCAGGCCGATGACCAGCGCCGAGGGCTGCTGGCGTCGAAGCCGCTCAGCGAGATCAGCGCCGAGCGGCGTCTGGTCTTCGAGCGCCGAGATCGCCTTGGCGAGCCACCGCCGGTCACCGGCGGCGAGGCCATCGAGCACGGCGGAGACGGTGGGCGCGGCGGGCGCCGTCAGGGACTCAGGCATGGGTCCGCTGGCGGTCGGCGGCGAGCTGCTGGAAGCGCGCGGAGACCTTGGCCAGCATCTCACCCCCTCGGAAGATCGCGGAGACACCGGCGTCGCTGAGCGCCGGCACGTCGAAGGGCCGGATCGTCCCGCCGACGACGACCGGGACCCCGGACGAGCCACGGTCGGCGAGGATGCGCAGGACGTCGGTCGTGGTCTCGACCTGGCCTCCTGACATGAAGCTGATGCCGATCACGTCGACGTCCTCGTCGATCGCCATGGCGACGATGTCCTCGGGCGTCTCGTAGTCGACGAGGACGACCTCCATGCCGTCATCGCGCAGGGCGGTCGCAATCGTCTTGATCGCGCGGTCGTGGCTGTCGATGAAGCTCTTGGTGAGCAGGACGCGTGGTTGCTTTGTCATGGTTCCTCACTTGTTCCGACCGAAGACGCTGAACAGGACCGCCTGCATCTCGCCCAAGGTCGCGTCCGCATCGGCGGATGCGACGAGGGCGGCCGTGCATGATCCGATCTCCCGGCCCTCGTTGACGGCCGTCGCCGCAGCGAGCAGGTCGGCCAGGGCCGCGCGGGTGCGCGCCTCGTCGCGCTCCGCGCGGTGCCGGCGCAGGTCCTCCAGCGCCAGCTGGGCGGTGGCGGGGTCTGGCCGGAACACCCGAGTCTGGTCAGGCTCGTCGGTCGTGTGCTTGTTGACGCCGACCAGGACACGCTCTCCGGACTCGACCTCCTGCCGCCACCGGTACGCCGACTCCGCCACCTGCGCTTGGACCCAGCCGCTCTCGATGCAGGCCACGAGGCCACCTTGCCGGTCGATCTCGTCGAGCAGGACCTGAGCAGCTGCCTCGATCTCGGAGGTCAGCGATTCCACGTAGTAGGACCCCGCGAGGGGGTCGGTCACCTTGGCCGCGCCTGTCTCCTCGGCGAGGATCTGGCTCGTGCGCAGAGACAGCGTCACGGCCTCCTCGGTGGGAATGCCCAGCGCCTCGTCGTAGGCGTTGATCGTCATGCCGTTCACGCCCGCCATCACGGCTGACAGCGCGCCGTAGGCATTGCGGACCAGGTTGTTGAGCGGCTGCTGGACGGTCAGCAGCGATCCCGCGGTCTGCGCGTGGATGCGCGCCGTGAGGGAGCCGGTCCGGGTGGCACCGAACCGTTCGGAGTTGATCCGGGCATACATGCGTCGGAGGGCACGGGTCTTGGCCACGTCCTCGAAGAAGTCCTCTCCGTAGCGGACATGGAACCCATAGCGAGGCAGCAGCGTGTCGGGGTCGATCCCGAGGGAGACCGCCTCCTCGTTCAGCGCCACGATCGTCGCCATGCTGAAGGCGAGCGCCTGGACGTGGTTCGCCCCCGCTTCGCAGATGTTGTGCTCGCTGACGGTCACAGTGTTGAACCGTGGCGCGTGCTCGGCGCAGTAGGCCGCCACATCGACGCACAGCCGGTAGCTTCCGCGCGGCGAGAAGTTCACGCCTCCGCAATGACCGAAGAAGTCCCAGATGTAGTTGGTGATGTTGCCGGCCAGCCTGTCGCCGGACACCCCCATGCGGCGGGCGGCAGCGAGGTAGAGGGCGAGCATGGCGGGTGAGCCCGCATTGCAGACCATCGACACGTGGGTCCGGGCCAGGTCCTTCCCAGCGAAGAGGGTCTCGAAGTCGGAGGCCTTGACGATCGAGACTCCGCAGTCGCCGATGGCTCCACCGACACCTGGAGTGTCCGGGTCGTAGCCCATGGAGGTCGGCATGTCGAAGATGAGGTTGTAGGCCTCTCCACCGAAGTAGCCCTTGGCTCCGTCGGCGGCCTTGAGCAGGTCCATCCGCTCACGCAGCTGCGAGGCCACGCCGTAGCCGATGATCTGCAGGTCCATCCACGGCTGGTGCTGGTAGTGGATCGGATAGATGCCGCGGTCGTAGGGGAACTGGCCGGGTTCGGCCGCGGTGAGGCCGGCGGCCCGCAGATCGGTGGCGTCGTAGACCGGGCGGACGGTGACACCCGACCGGTTGACGTGGTCGAACGACGTGCCTCCATACCGGCGGTCCACCGCTTCGGTCCAGGCCTTGCGCGCTTCCTCGGCACTCGATGAGAACGTGCTGTCGAGCACGGCTACCTCCTGTGGCTTTCATCTGGTTCGTCGGGCAGTGCCGGACCGGCGAGGCGGTGCGGCAGGTCGGTCAGAGGCGCACGACGATCTTTCCCGCCAGCCCTCCCGCGACCATCCGCGAGAGCCCTGCGGGAAGGTCGTCGAACCCGATGACCTCATCGATGACCGGCCGCACACGACCGCTCGCGCACCAGCTCAGGAGGGCCTCGAGGTCGTCGCGGCACCCCATCATCGACCCGGCGATGCGCAGTCTGTTCCGGATCATGCGCCCGATGTCGACTCTCCCGTCGAAGCCGCTGACTCCCCCGACTGCGACGAGGATCCCTCCCGGACGCAGCGCCTTCAGCGAGTGCGGCCACGCCGCCGATCCCACTCCGTCGAGGACAGCATCGACTCGTCCGGGCAGTCGAGAGCCGTGCTCGAAGACCTGGTCGGCACCCAGGTCCATGAGGTGGACCGCAGCGGCGACATCACGGGAGGTCAGCCACACCCTGATGCCCGCCGACGCTGCGAGGACGACCGTGGCGGCGGCGAGGCCGCCTGACGCACCCTGCACGAGCACCGACTCACCAGCAGTGAGGCCGGCCTGGCAGAACAGCATGTGGTACGCCGTCAGCCACGCTGTCGGCAGGCACGATGCCTCGTCGAGGCTGACGCCGTCGGGAACAGGCAGGAGGTTGTGCCGCGGGACGATCACGTAGTCAGCGAAGCTGCCCTGCACCTTCTCGGAGAGCACCGACATCGTCGGGTCGAGCAGGGACGGTCCGCTCCAGTCGGGGGCATTGATCACCGCGTGGGCCACGACTCTGTTGCCGTCGTCATCGATGCCGGCGGCGTCGCAGCCGAGGGTCATCGGCAGATCCCCTGGGGCCACCCCGACTCCTCGCAGGGTGAAGATGTCGTGGTGGTTGAGGGACGCGGCGCTCACGCGGATCCTGGCCCAACCGGTCGGAGGCGTGGGCTCGGGCCGCTCACCGATCACCAGAGCTGCCAGCGGATCGGTGGGGTCGGGCGCCTGCACGTAGGCAGCCTTCATGGAACTCTCCTTCGTGTGTGCCGCTGGAGGCGGCCGATCGGGCTCGACGCGTGGATGGCGATCACGCGGTAGGACAAGCGCGACTCAGCGGGTCACCCTGATCCCTGCCCGCTCGCGATCCCACGTGTCCGGGGTCAACCCGAGGCCACGCAGGCTCGCCTTCTGGATCTTGGCGGTCTCGGTCTTCGGCAGCTCATCGACGACGCGCACATAGCGCGGGACCATGTAGTACGCCATCCGCGGCACCAGGAACTCGATGAGCTGAGCCGGGTCGATCGTGTGACCCGTGCGGGGCGCCACGACGGCAAGGACCTCGTCCTCGGCGACCTCGCTGGGCACGGCGACCACCGCGGCCTCGCGAACATCGGGGTGGGCCAGGATCTCCACCTCGACCTCCATCGACGAGATGTTCTCCCCACGTCGACGGATGGCGTCCTTGAGCCGGTCGGCGAAGAAGAAGTTGCCGTCCGCGTCGCGGCGGGCGCTGTCGCCGGTGTGGAACCAGCCGTTGCGCCAGGCGACAGCCGTCGCCTCGGGCATCTTGTAGTAGCCGTGGTTGAGCGCCCATGGCTGCTCGGTCCGAACCACGATCTCGCCGACCTCGCCGATCGGCACCTCCCGGTCGGCGTGGTCGACGAGCCGCACCTCGACGCCCGGCTTCATGCGCCCGCACGTGGCGCGCAGCGTGGGGTTGGCGTCTGAGAGCAACGGCGCGTTGAGCTCGGTCATGTTGTAGATCGTGTAGACGTCGAGCCCGAAGCGCTTGGAGAACGCAGGCACGTCGTCGACCAGCGGAACCATGAACACCTTGGTCAAGGGATTGTCCGCGTCGGCGGGCGAAGGCTCGCGTTGCTGCACGAAGCTCGCCATGACGCCGAGGAGGAAGACGACGGTGCTTCCGGTCTCCTCGATCTGCGCCCAGAAGCGCTCCCCGCTGAAGCGATCGACGATCGCGATCGAGCCGCCGTTCACGAGCATCGTGTAGGTGAGCGTCGCCCCGCCGATGTGGAAGAACGGCATGTTGATGAGGAACCGATCAGCGCCCGTGAGGAACGGCATCGTCTCTTCGTGGAAGCTGACGTATGCCTGCATGTAGGAGCAGAGCACGCCCTTGGACGGCCCGGTCGTCCCGGAGGTGTACATGATCGACTGCGTGTCCCACGGCTCGATGGGGCGGGCCAGCTCGCTCGGCCCCTCGCCGCCGTCCGGAAGGTCGTCGGCGCCGATCACGTCCAGGCCGGTGAGGGCCTCCGGAGCCGGACCGACCGTCACCACACGGTTGAGCCGGCCGCGGTCCTCGAGCTCAGCCAGGCGAGTGGCCAGGCCGCCGTCGATGATCGCGATCTCGGCGTCGGACGTCCGCAGCGCATGCGCCAGGACGCCCCCGCGATAGGCGGTGTTCATCGGCACGAACACGGCTCCGAGGTAGTTGATCGCGAAGAAGTAGAGGAGGACATCGGGTCCGTTCGGCAGCCAGACCACGACGTGGTCCCCCTGGCTCACACCGAGCTGCTCCAGCGACGCGGCGGCACGCCGTACGCGCGATCTGAGCTCTGCCCGGGTCCAGGTCGAGCCGCCGTCGAAGACGGCGAACGGCTTGTCCGGCTCCTCCTGCGCGCGCCGGTCGAGGACGTAGCGCAGGACGGCGTCCTCGCGGCTCGGGAAGGCTGGTGGGTTCGTCATGACTGCTGGTTCCTCAGGTAGCGCGTGGCCAGCGAAGCGGCTAGGAGCACCAGTCCAGCGAAGATCGGCTGAATGTAGAAGGGGGCACCCAACATCTGCAGGCCCGTCGTGCCGACCGCCAGGACCAGGACAGCCAGGACCGTGCCCAGGACGTTGAACGATCCGGGCCTGATCGAGGTGGCCCCGAGGAAGCAGGCCGCGAAGGCCGGCAGGAGGAACTCGGGCCCCGTCGTCGGGCTGGCGGACCCCAGCTTGGAGACCAGGAACACCCCGCCGATGCCGCAGAGGAGCCCGTCAGCAGCGAAGGCGGCCATCGTGAGTCGGCGCACGTTGATCCCGGACAGGCGAGACGCCTCGGCCGAGCCGCCGATCGCGTACAGGTATCGACCTGTCGGCGTCATCCGGAGGACGTACTGAGTGATCACCGCGAGGATCACCACGGCCAGGAACTGCGTCGGGATCGGGCCCACGCTGTGGCGACCGAAGGCAGCCAGCGAGCTGGGGATGCCGCCCGAGATGATCGTCCCGTCGGTCGTCCAGACGAGGGCACCGGACAGCAGCGAGCTCACGGCGAGGGTCGCCACGAACGAGTCGACGCCCACCCAGGCGACGACGAAGCCGTTGAACACGCCGAGGGCCGTCGACACGGCGAGCGCCAGGACGACGCCACTGGCCGGCGACCAGCCCCACTCGCCCACGGCCTTCGCGAGCGTGAGAGATGCGGTTGCCATGTTGGCGCCGACCGAGAGGTCGAACTGCCCGACGATGAGCGGGAGCATCGCGCCCAAGGCGACCAGGATGAGCACCGCCTGCGATCCGAGGATCGTGCTGGCGTTCCCGGAGGTCGCGAACGCAGCAGGCTTGAGCACGGAGAACACGATGACCAGCGCCACGAGGATGAGGGGAAGGGCCCACTGCGCGGCGCGCTGAGCGGTCGGGGTGGCGCTGCGCGCGTCGCGTTCATCCGTCGCGGGCTGCGCCGAGCCCGTGATGGTGGTGGCGGTTGTCTTGTCCAACGCCTTGTCCTTCGTCGTCGTGGCTTCGGGAGGAATCTGCCGGGGTTGCTCGCGGCTCGCCGTCGACATCAGGCCACCCCCGGCAGGTAGGCGAGCTCGAGCATGCGGTCGACCGTCTTCTGGGCGCCCTCGAGCTCGGCGACGATGCGGCCCTCCTTCATGACGAGGACTCGGTGGCAGACCGCGCGCAGGTCCTCGAAGTCGGTGCTGACCATGACCACGGTTGCCGACGTCGCCTCCACCCAGGTCTCGAGCAGGTGGTAGATCTCGCTCTTGGACCCGACGTCGACACCTTGGACGGGCTCGTCGAGGAGCAGGAGCGTCGGCTCCGTCTCCAGCCACTTCGCCAGGACGCCCTTCTGCTGATTTCCACCGGAGAGACGGGCCATGACCTGGGACGGGTTGCCCGGGCGGATGTCGAAGCGGCGGATCAGCTCCTCGACGCGACTGTGCTCCGCCCGGCCGCGGAGGCGGCCCTTGCGCCAGTACTTCCGCAGTGTCGGCAGCGTGACGTTGTGGCTGACTGACATCGCGCCGAAGATCCCCTGGCGCATCCGGTCCTCGGGCACCAGAGCCACGCCGGCGGCGATCCCCTGCGCGGGCGATGTGAACCGAACGCGACGGTCGCGGAGGACCACCTCGCCGCTGGTCCGATGCTGGGCCCCGAACAAGAGTCGCAGCAGCTCGCTCCGGCCGGAGCCCTGGAGCCCGGCGATGCCGAGGATCTCCCCGCGGTGGGCGACGAACGTCGCTTCCCGCACGCTCGCCCCACTCAGGTCCCTGACATCGAGCGCCACCGCCTCGCGGACCTCAGCGGTCGAGTCCGGGTAGAGGGCGCTCAGCTCGCGGCCGACGATCTTGTTGACCAGCGTGCGCTGGTCCAGGTCGCGCGTCGAGTAGTGGCCGACCACTCGGCCGTCGCGCAGGACGGTGACGCGGTGCGCCAGGTCGAAGACCTCCTGGAGGCGGTGCGAGACGAAGAGGACGGCGCTCCCGGCAGCGGCCAGCGCCCGAACCGCGGCGAACAGCGCCTCGGTCTCGGTCTGCGGCAGTGCGGCGGTCGGCTCGTCGAGGACGACGAGGCTCGCCCCGCTCTGCGCGCTTGCGAGTGCACGCGCGATCGCGATGATCGCCTGTGAGCTGGCGGGGAGCTCGCCGGCTGCTGCTTCGGGCGGGATGTCGTCGCGTCCGAGGAGGCGAAGGGCGGCGGTCGCTCGACGCGCTTGCTCCCTCCACCTGATGCGTCCGCCGTGCGTCGCGAAGCCACCCCCGAGCGCGATGTTCTCCATGACACTCAGGCTCGGCACGATGCCGAAGTCCTGGTGGACGAAGACCAGTCCGTGCTCAGCGGCCTGGCTTGCCGAGAACGGGAATGTCATGGTCGCGCCGTCCACGGTGAGTCTGGCGCCCGCGTCCGGGGCCTGGTAGCCGGACAGGCACTTGATCAGGGTTGACTTGCCGCAGCCGTTCTCGCCGACCAAGGCGTGGATCTCACCCGGCGCAAGCCGGAGTGTGAAGTCGCACAGCGCTCGATGCCCTCCGAAGGTCTTCGACAGGCCGTCGATCTCGATGGCGATGTCAGCGGTCGCCGCCCTCGACGGACTCGTCACGACAGGCCCCAGAGCTTCGCGTAGGTGGCGGCAGGGTCGCCGTCGCCGACGTAGGTCTTGCCTTCGGCGGGGGCGTTGTGCGACGAGACGAGCTTGTCAGTGACGCCCTCGTCGACCGCCGGCTGCCCGGAGAAGGCCCGGTTCAGCTCATCGATGGCAGCGTTCGCGATCCAGTCGTACGGGGAGGCAACGGTCGCCGCCTCGACGTCGTTGTCGCGGATCCAGGAGATGTTCTGGTCGAGCGGGTCGAAGCCGTAGGCGCGCTGCCCGTCCTTGACCAGGCCGCTGTTGCGGAGCTCCGGGAGCACATAGAGGAGCGTTGCGTCGTACGGCGCGATCAGTGCGTTCCAGTCCGGCTTGTTCCGCAGCAACGCCGCCACCTGCTGCGGCACGCTGGTGCTGATGTTGCCGACGAGAAAGTTCTGCTGCGCCACCAGCGTGCAGCTCGCTCCGGCGGCCCGGCAGTCGTCGATGAAGCGCAGGACGCCCTGCTCACGACGAATCGTGTTGCCGAACTCGCTGTCCCTCATGAGGACGGCCTTGAGATTCTCCCCCGAGTCGAGGAAGGCCTTGGCCGCCAGGACGTAGCCGTCCTGCTGGAGCTGGGCCTCGTCAGGGAGGGTGGCGAGCAGCAGCTTCGGGTCGTCGACACAGGAGAAGCAGACCGTGTGGACGCCCGCCGCCTTCGCTGCCCCGAACGGCGCCTTGAGGTTGGCGGAGTCGATGGCGACGGAGTAGATCCCGTCGGCGCCTTCGGAGACGGCCTGGTTGACCGCGGCCGCCATCTTCGCCGGGTCACCGGCCGGGTCGATCATGGTGGTCGTCCAGCCGACCGCCTTCGCAGCCGCTGCGAACCGGTCGACGGCGAACTTGCATCCCTGCGCACCGGCAGAGCAGGGAATGGTGACGATCTTCTTGTGTGGCTCGATCGCCGGGGCGGTGGTCGGACCGTGAGTCGGGATCTCACCCGACGCCGCCGCCACGAGAGCGCGCGCCTTCTCCGCGAAGGCCTTGGCGCTTGCACTCGTCCCCGCGGAGCCTGAGGCAGTGGTGCCGCTGGCGTCGCATCCGGCGAACGCGACCACCACGGCGGCCGCACTGATGAGGACCGACCACTTCTTCCGCTTCATGACGGGCTCCATTCAAGGGTGCAATCGTTCGTTTCTGTACCGATCGGTCAGTACTGTTACATGCCGTTCTGTCATGTGTCAACGGTCACAAGTAATTCCCGCGAGGCCTAGACTCCGTACTGACCGAACGGTACGTTTTTGGCGAACGAGCTCTGCACCAGAGCACACCTGACAGGAAAGTTGAAGGGCATGAGCGAAGTACGCACGTTCGAGATGCCGCGGGTCGAGACCGTGATCCAGGGCGCCGGTTCGGTCCACCAGATCGCGGCCGAGCTGGACCGCCGCGGACTGTCACGAACCGTGGTGGTGACGGGGAGGTCGGTCGGGTCCAGTGAGTGGTTCGCGGACCTCGTCGCCGAGCTCGGTGACAGGGTGGCCGGCGTCTACAAGGAGATCCAGGCGCACAACCCGGTCGAGACCATCGTCGACCTGATCGAGTACAGCTCGAAGGCCGAGGCGGACTCGTTCGTCGGCGTCGGCGGCGGCTCGCCCATCGATGCTGCGAAGGTGGCCGCCATCTCCTTGACGGAGGGGAATGCGACGGTCGAGGAGATCTCGAGGAACTATCTCCGCTTCGAGTATCCCAGCACGGTCCGCGTCCGGCCCCTGACCACGTCTCCCCTTCCCGTTCTCGCGGTGCCGACGACGCTGTCAGCCGCCGAGTGGGACGGCTTCGCCGGCACGGTCGATCACGAGCGGGACACGAAGGACATCACCTGCTACCTCGAGCTCACTCCGAAGGTGGTCTTCCTGGATCCAGAGATCTGCGCGCACACGCCACGCGACCTCTGGGCGACCACCGGCGTCCGCGCCCTCGACCATGCAGTGGAGACCTCGTATGCGAAGAATGCGCACCCCTTCACCACGGCGCTGGCCAACGGGGCTCTCGCCATGCTCGCCGAGAATCTGCCCAAGTCCGTCAAGGACCCGCTCGACTACGACGCCGCGTTGCGCTGCCAGGAAGCGGCGTGGATGTCGATCATCGGCGTGCACAACGTCTCGCTTGGCCTCTCCCATGCGATCGGCCACCAGCTCGGAGCGGTCGGGATCCCTCACGGGGTGACCTCCTGCATCATGCTCCCCCACGTCGTCAGGTTCCTCGAGCCCGTGACACACGACGAGCAGCGCGCGATGGCTGCCTCGATGGCCCGCGTTCAAGGAGACACCGAGGAGCTGCCAGCAGCCGACCGACTCGAGCGGATCCTCGACGACCTCGGAGTCCCACGGCGTGTGTCGGACTTCGGGGTCGGACGCGAGAAGATGTCGGCCGTCGCCAAGGCCACGCTGCAGGACATCGTGGTCCGCGAGTCGCCTCGACCCGTCGACGAGCAGGTCGTCTACGAGCTCCTCGAGAAGGTCTGGTAGCACCGGGCCAGGTGACAGCCCACGTCGAAGGCCGGCCCCGCTGAGGCGGTGCCGGCCTTCGACGTGGGCGTTGGACCCTCAGCCTTCTGGATGCGCGATCCCACCCAGGATCGCGTCGCAGAACTTCTCCGCGATGCGCGACGGGCTGATCGACCCCTCGGGCGAGATCCACACGATCGAGTAGTTGAACATGCCGATCACGCCCTTGGTGACGATCGGGTCCAGCCGGCGGAGCTCACCGGCCTCGGCACCTTGGACGAGGACGTCGGCCACCATCCTCTCCCACCGATCGCGGCCTTCGCGGATGATCTCGCGCCGCTCACCCGTGAGGGCACCGAAGTCGTGCAGCGAGACGCGCCACTCCGGAAGACGACTCGCGATGCTCGTCATCCCGACCTCCATGAGTCCACGGAACCGATCGATCGCCGAGCCGCCACGGGCGAGGACGACCTCGGAGTCCCTCAGCAGATCACTGATCGTCGAGTGGCAGATCTCGAAGAGGAGGGCCTCCTTGTTGCCGATGTGGTGATAGAGCGCGCCGCGCCCGAGCTGGGCCTCGCTCGAGATGAGCTCGATGCCGGTCCCGTGGTAGCCGTTCTCGGCGAACAGCTTCGCCGCGATCGTGAGGATGCGCTCCCGGGACGCGGCGCCGGTCCGGTTGACACGCCGGCTTGCCTGACCCGCTCCCACAGACACCACTCCATCCTCGCTTTCGCTCTCACGGGCTACCGCCCTGGTCCCGCCCGTTCGACAGGCGACACCCTACTCAGGCCACTTCGATCACCAGCTTGCCCGACGCGGTTCGGTCGCGAAGCGCGGCGTGTGCGTCAGCAGCGCGCTCGAGGGGGAACGTCGCTCCCACCACGGGCCGCACGAAGCCCTCGCGGGCCATCCGCCCGAGCTCGGCCGCGGACGCCGCGGCGATCGTCTCGTCGATCGCGAGGAAGGCACCCCAGCCCACGCCCACGACCTCGATGTTCTTGAGCAGCAGGCGGTTGACCTTGACCTCCGGGATGCTGCCCGCAGCGAAGCCGATCACCAGGTGCCGGCCCTCTGGAGCAAGGAGACGGAGGGAGTCGGTGAAGTAGTCGCCACCGATCGGGTCCACCGTCACGTCGACCGGTCCGAGTGCTGCCACCTGCTTGGCCCAGCCCTCGTCCGCCACGATGATGTCATCGGCCCCCGCCACCTCGGCGATCTTCACGTTCACCGAGGCGTCGACCACCGCGGTCACCCTGGCACCGAGGCCCTTGGCGACCTGGATCGCCGCCGTCCCGATCCCGCCTGCGGCGCCATGGACCAGCACATGCTCGCCAGCCTTCACCCGCCCACGCCTCGCCAGCGCGAAGTGGACCGTCTGGAAGTTCATGGCGACGGCGGCGCCCTGGTTGAAGTCCAGCTCGTCGGGAAGCGCCATGGTCGTCGCGAGCGGCGCCGCGACCACCTCCGCGTAGCCGCCGATCTTGACGTACGCCGCCACTCGATCGCCGACCTGGAATCCCGACCCTTCGGGTGCGCTCCTGATGACTCCCGCGACCTCGATCCCCGGCACGAAGGGGAGCTCGGGCTTGTCCTGGTAGAGCCCTTGGGTCATCAGGAAGTCGACGAAGCTGACCCCGGCAGCCCTCACATCGATGAGCACCTCACCCGGGGCAGCGAGGGGCTCGGGGACGTCGACGAGCTCCATGCCCTCGGGGCCGCCGAGGGTCGCGATCTGCATTGCCTTCATGAGTGATCCTCTCTTGTACCGATCGTACGGTACTTCGTCTCCGGAAGGAGCGGTTGCATTCCCTCCTTGACGAGATTATTGTACCGATCGGTCAGTCCAGACAAGAGACGTCATGGGATGGAGAACGATGCGCGCGAACCCAGGGCCCCGCACGAGGCTCGAGGACGACACCATCTACGTGCTCCCGGACGGGCCTGCCCGGCGTGAGGTGACGCATGAGGTCTCCGACCGCTGGCTGCTCGCCTTCGCCGCCGGAGTCAGCGACACGCGGCAGGCGTACGTCGACGTCGAGCTACCCGACGGGATCATCGCCCACCCCACCTTCTCGGCGTGCCTCGAGTGGCCTCTCGTTGCGACGGGCGCACCTGGCATCGCCTTGACGCCGACCACGCTCCACCGAGGTCTCCACGTCGAGCAGACGTCGACTCTGCACACGCCGATCCGGCCGGGCCACGTCCTGACCACCGTCGCCGAGCTGGACGTCGCCGAGCAACGCACACGTGCGGTTCACATCGCCACGAAGTTCACGACGACAGACGACTCCGACGAGGTCGTCGCCGTCACGCGGACCCACATGCTCTATCCCGGGGTGCGCCTCTGGGGCGAGCAGCTCAGCGCACGACGAGCGAGCCGGCCGACGCGGACGGCAGGCGACCTCGCGCCGATCGGCACGTTCCACGTCGACGAGACGAACGCACCCATCTACACGGAGTGCTCGCGCATCTGGAACCCGATCCACACGGACCGGCGCGTCGCCAAGGCGGCGGGCCTGCCCGGCACCGTCCTTCATGGGACCGAGGTGCTGGCACGTGCGATCTCGACGATCACGGCGCAGCTGCCAGGCTCGCCGACGCGGATCTCGTCAGTCTCATGCCAGTTCACCGCGCCGGTCTTCCCCCACACCTGCCTGACGGTGCGAGCTGCTCGGCCAGACGACCGGATCCTTCATTTCGACGTCGTGAACGACGGGGGTCACCATGCGATATCCGCTGGCACCCTCGAGCTCCCCGCGCCCGAGGAGTAGTCCCGAGGAGCGGACCCTGCCCCAGGCGACAAGGCAGACGCGGCCGCGGGCGAGGCCCGCGACCGCGTCTTTCGGTCGTGACGTGCGGTGTGGCGTCAGCGAACCGTGATGGTCAGCTCCTGAGTAGCCGTCGGGCTGACCTTGTTGCTCGCCCGCACCTGGACCGTGAACGTCCCGGCGGCCGTCGGCGTGCCGGAGATCGTGCCCGTCCCGTCACCGTTGTCGGTGAAGGTCAACCCGGCCGGCAGCGTGCCGTCGACCGAGATGCTCGGCACCTCGTCCGCGGTCGGCGACTGTGTGGTCGCGGTCGACACCGTGGAGGTGCCGGCTGTTCCCGCGGTGAACGTCGCCGTCGACGGGGAGGTGATCTGCAGGGGCGCCACGTTGACGACGAACGACGTGCTGACCGTCCGGCCGTGGTAGGTGGCGTCGACGGTCACCGTGGCCACTCCGGAGCCCACCGTGTGCAGGACCTTGCCGCCCTCCTCGACCGCGACGACGTCGGTGTCGTTCGACTGGTAGCGGATCTTGGTCCCGGTGGGCAGCGGGGTGCTGCGGCCCTTGCTGATGTAGCCGTGGAGAGCCTCGTCGTCGGTGGCGACGGTGACCTGCGGGTCGATGCTGGTGCCGACGTCGAAGGCGACGCGCTGGGCGACGTCGGCGGCGGCGTCGCCGGTCTCGACCGGACGCACCGAGACCGTCGTGGGCACGCGGCCCAGCTCGCCCGTGATCTTCACCGAGGTCTGGTCGCGGACGTCGGAGGCGGAGGCCGCGAGCTCGAGTCCGTAGCTGCCCTGGTCCACCTTCATCGTCTGGGTCGCCTCGTCGAGGAACGCCAGCTGCGAGGCGGGTGCAGAGAAGTGCACCTCGACGGACTGCCCCGGCTTCACCACGACCTGGTCGAAGGCGAGCAGCCGCTTCGCAGGTCGCTCGTCCGCCGCGGAGGCGAACGGCGTCGTCGCGTAGAGCTGCGGGGTCGCCGTGCCGGTGACGTCACCGGTGTTGGTGACCGTCGCGGTCGCCGAGATGGTGTCGGACGCACCGACGCTGGCCTTGGCGACCTTGAGGTCGGAGAAGCGGAAGCCGCTGTAGCCCAGACCGTGCCCGAACGAGAAGCTGGGCGTCCCCGTGTAGTACATGTACGTGCGGCCGGGTGCCGACTGGCTGGGCCGGATCGCGTAGTCCGTGATGGACGGCAGCTGGCTGTCGTCGGTGTACCACGTGAAGGGCAGGTGCCCGCTCGGGTTCACGCTGCCGAGCAGCACGTTGGCGATGGCAGGCCCCTGGCGCTGGCCGAGGTAGGAGCTCCACAGGACAGCCGGGCTGGTGGCCTGGAAGCTGCGCACGTCCACCGAGCCGACGGTCTGGAGGTAGACCACCGTGCGCGGGTTGGCTGCCTCGACCTGGCTGATCATCGACGCCTGGGCGCCGGGCAGCGCCGTCGTCGTCCGGTCGTGGTCCTCCGACGCGGTGCTGCCGTCGGTGCCGGCGACGACCACGACGGCGTCGTAGTCCTTGACCGCGGCGATGGTGGCCGCGTCGACGGTGTTCAGCCGGGACGCGGTGGTGCCGCCGGTGACGCCGGGCAGGAAGTCGACCTGAGCGCCGGGGTTGCGGGCCTGGATGGCGGCCTTGATCCCGGTGTAGGCGTCGACGTTGTTCGCGGCTCCGGCATTGACCTGACGGCTGGAGTAGCCACCGGTGAAGAGCTGCTGCGGGTGGGCGAAGTAGCCGACGACGGCCACCTTGTAGGGCGAGCTCTTCGGCACGCTCAGCGGCAGGAGCGGCGAGTCGCCGACCTTGTCGTTCTTGAGCAGGACCAGGTCCTTCTCCGCGCTCTCCTGAGCCTGGTCGAGGCGCGCCGGCGTCTCAGTGACGGCGTTGTTGTCGGTCGAGCTGGTCCACGTGGCGCCACCGAGGCGCTGGCGGGCCTCACGGACCCAACCGACCTGGTTCTCGTCGTCGAACTCGCCGGTCTCCATCCGGGCGGTGAAGAGCCGGGTGAGCGAGGTGTCGACGTCGCCGACGTTGAAGGTGTCGGTCTCGGTCTTGATCTTCTGGGCGATCGCGGTCGGGACGGTGTTCCCGTAGCTGTACTGGTCGTGGTAGCCCCAGTTGCAGTCGAGGTCCTCACCGGCCGAGATCGCGTACGCCGAGCGCCCGTACTGGTCCAGCGGCGCCGAGGCGGTCGGCGGCTGCCAGTGGTGGCCGTTCTGGATCTCGCGCACCGCGTCGCAGTCGGAGGTGAAGTAGCCGTCGAAGCCGTAGGTGTCGCGAGCCAGGTCGCTCATCAGCTGCACGCTGGCCGCAGCCGGCACGCCGTTGACGGAGTTGTAGGAGCTCATGATCGAGCCCGGGTGTGCCTGCTCGATGATGTCGGCGAACTGCTTGGTGTAGTACTCCCGCAGCGTCCGCTGGTCCATGTCGGAGGAGCCGTTGCGGCGGTTGACCTCGCTGTTGTTGGCCGCGTAGTGCTTCAGCGTGGCGATCGCCTTGTAGTAGCCGTTGGCCGACGCCGGCAGCACGCCCTCCGGCGTCTGACCCTGCAGGCCGTCGACGTACTGCCCGGCCAGCGCCGCGGTCAGCGTCGGGTCCTCGCTCCAGCTCTCATCGTTGCGACCCCAGCGCGGGTCGCGCGAGAGGTTGACCGTGGGCGCGTAGAAGTCGAGGTTGAGGCGGTTGGCAGGCGCCGTGTCGCGCGCCTCGTCGCCGATGAGGGACGCCTCGCGGTAGACGAGCTCCCGGTTCCAGCTGCTGCCCATGGACAGGTCCGAGGGGTACGACGTGGTGTTGGTCAGCGTCGTGGCGTTGCCGGTCGGAGTGATCGTCGAGGCGTTGACCCCGTGGTTGGACTCGTTCCACCAGCCCCAGGCGGCGATGCCGAGTCGAGGGATCGCCGGCGCCTGACTGCTGTTCATCTCCTGGGCCTTCTCGGCCAGGGACATCCGCGAGACCAGGTCTGCGGCTCGCTCCGCCGGCGTGTGTGAGCGGTCCAGGTAGAGAGGCGAGGACGTCGGTGGCGACCCGACCGCGTGAGCGGCAGGGGTGGTGGCTGCTGCGCTGGTGCCGACGGCGGCGGCTGCGAGCGTGCCCGAGGCGACGGCGATGCCGAGCGCGGCCAGGGCGGGATGGCGTTGTCTGCTGACCATGAGAGCTCCGAGAGAAGGCGCAGCCCCGAGAGGGATGCGCGCCGAGTAGGTCGCCCCAGGCGCCGCCGGAGAGATGGACGAGTGACCGGGGTCTCATGACCGTACGGTTGCCTCATTGTCCCGGTCAAGGATGAACACAGAGGATCTTTTGCCTTGTTTGTCCTTTTCCGGGACTAATGTGCTCGGTACGCTGCACGCGTGACTGTTCGGGAGACGGGCTCGACGATGACCAGGAACGGGGAGGCCGTCGTCGCCGCGGTGCGGTCCCATCCGCGGTGCAGCCGGGCGGACGTCGCGAGGGTGACCGGCCTGTCGACCTCCGCGGTCTCCTCGCTGGTGGGCAGCCTGATCGAGGCGGGGGTGCTGGTCGAGCTCGGCACCAACCCCTCGACGAGCGGCGGCCGGCCGTCGGTCTCGCTCGGGCTCGCCCCTCGCGCCGGCTCGGTGGTCGGGATCCATCTCGGCCACGCCGACCTGCGAGTGGTCCTCACGGCGCTGGACGGCACCCTTGTCACCGAGCAGCATCACGTCCTCGACGTCGACCACGAGCCGGCCGCCTCCCTCGACCGCGTTGCCCGCAGCACTGCCGACCTGCTCGCCTCCAGCGAGGTCGAGCCCGACCGTGTCCTGGGTGTCGGAGTCGCGGTCTCGGCGCCGGTGGTCGACTCGCGAGTCCTGGGCTCACCGCCGATGCTCCTGGACTGGGGCGGCGTCGACATCGGGCGCGTCCTGGCTGAGCGCACGGGCCTTCCCGTCCATCTCGGCAACGACGCGACCCTGGGCGCGCTCGCGGAGTGGCGACTGGGCGCGGGTGCGGGGGTCGACGACCTGGTCTACGTCATGTTGGGCGAAGGAGTCGGGTGCGGCCTGATCCTCGGGGGGCGGCTGCACACGGGGGCATCTGGCATGGCCGGAGAGCTCGGCCACCTCTCCGTCGTCAGCGACGGCAAGATCTGCCGGTGCGGGGCGCGAGGCTGCCTCGAGACGCTCGTCAGCAGGCGAGCACTCGTCGCCGCCCTCGCCCACACGCTCGGCCCGGCCGCCACGGTCGACGCCCTGCTCGACCTGGCGGACGCCGGCGACCGCGGGGCGCTGCGACTGCTCGCCGATGCAGGGCAGGTCCTCGGCACCGCCTTGGCCAGCGTCTGCACCATCACCGACCCGCGCCTGGTGGTGATCGGCGGCGACCTCATGGCGCGTCCCGGCTCCAGCGATGCCCTGCTCGCTGCAGCCGGTCGCGCGCTCGACTCAGCCCTGCCGCCGGTCGCCAACCACGACATGCGAGTCGTGCGGGCCGAGCTCGGCGCGCGGGCCGAGGCGCTCGGCGCCGCGCTTCTCGCCGCGGCGCCGAGTGGGACGGCTGATCTCAGCCGGTGAGCTCGGCCGGCGAGCCAGACTCGCTCTCCGTCGAGGTGCCGGTGATCTGGATCTTGCGTGGCTTGGCCCGCTCCGCGACCGGAACGACCAGTCGCAGGACGCCGTCGGCGTACTGCGCCTCGATGCGGTCGAGGTCGAGGTTGTCCCCGAGCACGAGCTGGCGGCTGAACGCACCCTTGGGCCGTTCGGCGGCGAGCGTCTCCCAGTCGCCGTTGCGCGCGACCCGTTCGGCCCGGACCGTGAGCACGTTCCGCTCGACGTCGAGATCGATGCTCTCCTTCACCACACCGGGCAGGTCGAACTCGATGACGAACCGGTCGCCCTCACGCCAGGCATCCATCGGCATCACCGCGGGACGGTTGGTGCTGCCCAGCATCTGCTGGGTGAGACGGTCGAAGTCGCGGAACGGGTCGGTGTTTCGAAGCAGCATCACAGTCCTCCTGGTTCTGATCGAGTCGTGGCCCGGCAGCTCTCCCGGACCAGCACCTGTATTGATGGGTACAGATTTGTTATACCCTTGCCGCCAGAGGCGATCAAGAGGGCATGCGGGCAGGCGGCAGGCCTCTCTCATCGGCGCAGGAACGCACGGAGGTGATCGGTGGCGACGAGCAGCAAGCGCGGCGTGTTCGCGATCTCGGTGGCCGCCGAGATGGTCTCGATGGAGATCCAGAACCTGCGCGTCTACGAACGTCGAGGGCTCCTCCGTCCCGATCGCACGGCAGGTGGGACACGGCTCTACAGTCCCGACGACATCGAGACCCTGCACCGCATCCGAGAGCTGCTCGCCGAGGGCCTCAACCTGGCCGGCATCGCCCGCGTCCTCGTCCTCGAGGACAGGATCACGGAGCTCGAACAGCGGCTCGACGATCACGCCGGGTAGCCGACGTCCGCCGGCGAACGCATGCCGCACCGCGGCAGGGGAAGACGTTCCAGCGGCACCCGCGTCGCTAGCACGCGCCGAAGGCCGCGGCCACGAACGCCCGGACCTCGTCCGCGCCGTCGAGCCGCAGCACCTGCTTGGCGATGACCTCGCACTGCTCGAGGTCGAGCTCGCGGACGCGGGCCTTGACCCGCGGCACCGCGCGAGGCGCGACGCTCAGCTCGCGCACGCCGAGCCCCACGAGCACCGGCACGGCGAGGTCGTCGCCGGCGACCTCTCCACAGACCGCCACGTCGGTTCGCCCCCGCGCCGCCTGGCAGACGTGGGCGATGAGCTGGAGCACGGCGGGGTCGAGGGCGTCGGAGAGGGCTGCGACGCCGGGGTTCCCCCGTTCGGCGGCGAGGGTGTACTGCGTCAGGTCGTTGGTGCCGATGCTGACGAAGTCGAGCAGAGGCAGGAACGACTCGATCTTCAGGGCAGCGGCGGGGACCTCCACCATCATGCCGACGCGCAAGGAGGGCGGCAGCCCGTCGGCACCTGCAGCCGCGGACAGCGCAGAGCGCGCTGCGCGGAGCTCGGCGACGGTCGAGACCATCGGGAACATCACGCTGGTCGGAGCCACCCGCGCGGCCCGACAGATCGCGTCGAGCTGCGCGCGCAGCAGCTCGGGACGCTCCAGTGCGAGACGCAGGCCGCGCAGTCCGAGGAACGGGTTCTCCTCGGGCGGCATCGGCAGATAGGACAGTGGCTTGTCTCCACCGACATCCAGCGTCCGCAGCGTCGTGCGCCGATGCCCCAGAGCCTCAGCGATCGCGACGTACTCCTGTTCCTGCTCGGCGACGTCCGGTGGTGCGCTGCGCTCGAGGAACAGGAACTCCGTGCGCACCAGTCCCGCCTCGTCGGCGCCGGCCTCCAGAGCCGCCCGGGCGTCTGCGAGGGAGCCGAGGTTGGCGGCGACCGTGACGCGGGTGCCGTCGCGGGTGGTCGCAGGCTGGCCGGCTGCTGCGAGGTCACGCGCATGGCGCGCGGCCTGGTCCACGGCGCGGCGCCGGAAGCCGTCGACCAGGTCCGCCGCCGGATCGACGTGGACCTCGCCTGTGGTGCCGTCGATGACCAGGAGCGTCCCCTCAGGCACCTCGAGGATGTCGCGTCCCGCCGAGAGCACCATCGGCAGGTCGCGGGAGCGCGCCAGGATCGCAGCGTGCGAGGTGGCGCTGCCGCCCGCGAGCACGATGCCGTGCACGAGCGTCTTGTCGAGCCCCGCAGCATCGGCCGGTGTGAGATCGCGCGCCACCAGGATCCCCTCGTCGATGGCCCGGTGCCCTCGCGCTCCGGCGAGCGCGCGTCGGACCTGGTCGGCAACCGAACCGACGTCGGCCGCCCGCTCGCGGAGGTAGGGGTCTGCGAGACCCGACCACTCGTGCTCGATGGCCGAGAGGCAGGAGGACCAGGCCGCCACCGCGCCGACGCCGTCCCCGATCCTTGCCTTCACGTCGGCGAGCATCGTGGTGTCGGCCAACAAGGTCAGGTGCGCGTCGAAGATGCCAGCCTCGCCCTCCCCCATCTCTCGGGCGGTCAGGGCACGCAGGTGCTCGATCTCGCGCCTTACCTCCGCGACGGCTTCGACCACGCGACGCCACTCCGCGCCGGGGTCACCCACCTCGTGGTCGTCGACCTCGAGGGCGGGCGGGGCGAGTCTCCGAAGGGGCCCGATCGCGATGCCGGGCGACGCCCCCAGGGGGCCCGCGGACGTCTCCGGGAGCTTCGCAGCAGCGGGGCCGGCGCCGGCGGTCTCGTCGAAGTGGCGCGCAGCCAAGGCGAGCAGATGCTCGATCGCTTCCTGCGCCTGAGGCCCGGAGGCCCTGATCTCGACCACGTGTCCGGTCTGCGCGCCCAAGGTGGCGACTCGGCTGAGGCTGGCCGCCGGCACGGGTCCAGCCCCGGTGGTGAGATTGGTGAGCGTGACGGCGGCGTCGAGGCCGCTGACCTCACTGACGAGGCGTGCGGCGGGCCGCGCGTGGAGGCCGTGGTGGTTGGCGACCGTGAAGGTGCCGGAGGCCTCCGGTCCGGCGATCGGGGCCGCCGCGGCGGTCAGATCGTCGTCGGGGACGCTCAGGTGGGCGGCCTTGCCGAGCAGGGCGTTGCGCGCCTCGGCGGCGACCTCGGCCCGGGTCGCGCCACCGGAGGCCGCGACCGCGGCCACGACCAGGCCCTCGACGATGGGCGCCGAGGACAGGGTCACCCGCTGCCTCACGGCGGGGTCGTCCAGGAGGTCGAGGGCGAGCTCGGCGCTGAGGACAGCGCTGCCGAGATCCATGAGGACGACGACGCCGTCGGGCCCGTCGACGGACTCGATCGCCTCCTTCACGCGAAGTGCGTCCGTGCCGAACGTCGTCTCGTCGAGACCGGCCGCCAGCTCGATGCGCACGGGTCGGCCGTGCAGCATCTCGCTCGCCAGGGCGAGCGCTGCCCGAGCGAGCGCCCAGCTGTGGGAGACGACGACGATGCCGACGCCCTGCCCGGAAGTCATGGCGGATCCTCTCGCCTAGTCGACTGCTGGCCGGGTCACGAGAGCGTGTCCGCTGCGGCGGCTATGAGCAGCGCTGCACTCGTGGCACCGGGGTCCTGATGGCCGACGCTGCGCTCGCCGAGGTAGCTCGCCCGTCCCTTGCGCGCGAGCATCGCGACCGTCGCATCGCGCCCGGCCACAGCGGCTTCCCGCGATCGCGCGAGCGCCTCACCCAGCGACAGGCCGTCCTTCAGCCCCGCCTCGAGCGCATCCACTGCGGGGGCGAGGGCGTCGTACATCGTCTTGTCCTCGGCCTGCGCCTTGCCGCGCGCCACCACGCCCTCCAGACCGGCGCGCAGCGCACCGCCCACGTGGTCGGGCGAGACGGCCGGGACGTCGCCCAGGGCCGTGCCCATCCGGAGGAACAGGGTGCCGTAGAGCGGTCCCGATGCCCCTCCGACGGTGGACACCAGGGTCATGCCGACCTTGGTGAACCGCGGTCCCGCACCTGTCGCGGCGAGCTCGTCCAACGCAGCCACAGCAGCCGTCATCCCCCGGTCGAGGTTGGTGCCGTGGTCGGCGTCGCCGATCGCAGCATCCAGCTCGGTCAGGTGGTCACGCTCCTGCGCGACGAGCTCGGCGAAGCGGCGCACCCAGGTGTCGAGAGCCGCCGTGGTCACGTTGTCGGTCATTTCCTCAGATCCCCCACCTCAGCGCCGGCGTCCTGACCGGAGCGTCCCACAACGACAGCAGCTCGTCGTCGACCTGGAGAAGTGTCACGGACGAGCCCGCCATCTCCAGCGACGTGATGTAGGAGCCCACCAGGGACCGGGCGACCCTCACGCCGTGCTTCGACAGGATCTTGTCGACCTCGTGGTACATCACGTAGAGCTCGATGAGCGGCGTGCCGCCCAAGCCGTTGACGAAGGCGATCACATCGTCGCCGCGGTCGAACGGCAGGTCGGCGAGGATCGGCTCGACGAGCATCTCGGCGATCTCCCGGGCCGGAGCCAAGGGCACGCGCTGCCTGCCCGGCTCACCGTGGATGCCGACCCCGAGCTCCATCTCCTGCTCTCCGAGCTCGAACGTGGGGTGACCGGCGGCCGGAACGGTGCAGGACGTGAGCGCGACACCCATGCTCCGGCCGCGCGCGTTCACCTCGCGCGCGACGCCTGCCACTGCGTCGAGATCGCGACCCTGCTCGGCAGCAGCGCCGGCGATCTTCTCCAGCAGGACCGTGACGCCGACCCCGCGTCGACCGGCTGTCCACGTCGAGTCCTGCACCGCGACGTCGTCGTCGGTGACCACCGACACGACGCGCGCACCCGTCTCCGCCGCAGCCATCTCAGCGGCCATGTCGAAGTTCATGACATCGCCGGTGTAGTTCTTGACGACGTGCAGGACCCCTGCCCCGCCGTCGACGAGCTTGGTCGCCGCCAGCATCTGGTCGGGCACCGGCGAGGTGAAGACCTCGCCGGCGCAGGCGGCATCGAGCATCCCGAGGCCGACGAGCCCTCCGTGGAGAGGCTCGTGGCCCGAGCCGCCCCCGGAGATGATCCCGACCTTGCCGGTCCGGGGCGCGTCACCGCGGTAGATGATCTTGTTCGCATGATCGACCCGAAGGTCAGGGTGCGCTGCCTCGACGCCCAGCAGAGCCTCGGCGACGACGTCGTTCGGGTCGTTGATGAGCTTCTTCATGACTCCCTCTTTCGGTGGTTCTTCGCGTGTGGGGCGGCGCTCAGGCGGTGGCCTGGGTGAGGGGTGCTTCCTCAGGATCGCCGAGGTCCAACCCCGGAGCAACGGCCGCCCGGTCGGCGGGTGTGTGGGCGATGAGGCCATAGGCCAGTGCGGCAAGTGCACCGGCCAGCAGCTCGGCAGTGAGATAGACCGGCAGCTGCTGCCACTTCACCGTGCCGCCGGCCAGCTGCTGGACGAGCATCGGGCCGATGGTGCGGGCGGGGTTGATGGACGCACCGGTGGCCGGCGCGACCGGGATGATCGCAGCGAACACGACGAACCCGATGGCGAGCCCGGCGAACCCGGCGGCGGCCTTGCGGTGGATGACGCCGAAGATCGTGAACACGAGGATGAAGGTCCCCACGAACTCAGCGGTGAAGGCCTGGACCCAGCTGATGTCGCCGTACGACGCGACGCCGAGGCCGACGTCGCTCGCCTTGTGCCCGAGGACGCCGAGGATGGCCGCGGCGCCGGCGATCGCGCCCACCACCTGAGCCGCGAGGTAGCCCGGGACCTGCGACCAGGGGAACTTGCCCGACACGGCAAGACCGAGGGTGACCGCCGGGTTGATGTGGTTGCCGCCAACGTGCCCGAGGGCGTAGACGGTCGCGATCACGACCGTGCCGAAGGCCAGGGAGATCATGCCCAGGTCGGCCATGGTGAACGGCGCGTTGCCGTTCACGATGAGGGTGGCCGGCACCGAGCCGACGCCGATGAACACCAGGAAGGCGGTGCCCAGGGCCTCTGCGGCGAGCTTCTGGACGGTGTTGGTCTCGTCGAGCATGTCCAGTCCTTTCGTGCTCTGTGACGCGGTGACTTTGTCGAATGTCATTCGATATAGTCGAATGATGATCGGAGAGTACCTCTGTGATTCGCGTCACAGCAAGACCTTTCGGCATACTTTGCCGACGACCGCCCAGCAAGGAGGCTCACACCGGTGATCCAGTCCGTCGACCGTGCGATCCGCGTGCTGACGGCGCTCCAGGGAGCGCGCCGGATGAGCCTGTCCGAGCTCTCCGCACGCCTGGACCTGGCGCCCTCGACGACCCACGGCATCGTCCGGACCCTGGTCGAGCACGGCATGGTGGTCCAGGAGCGCGGGTCGAGCCGGTATCAGCTGGGCCCGGCGGTGCTACGACTGGGCAACGTCTACCTCGACACCCTCGAGCTGCGGTCGAAGGCGGTGCCGTGGGCCGAGGACCTCGCACGACGCACCGGTCTCGCCGTGCGCACCGGCGTGCTCCTGATCGACGACGTGGTGATCATCCACCACGAGCCCCGCCCCGACGGGACCCGGCAGATGCCCGAGGTGGGAATCGTCATCCCCGCACACGCCAGCGCCCTGGGCAAGGCGATGCTCGCGTTCGACCCGGATGAGGCCGAGCGCATGCTGGCGGGAGGGGAGCTGCGCAGCATGACAGGCGAGACGCTCACCTCCCCTGACGACGTACGCCGTCAGCTCGAGCTGGTGCGCACCACCGGCATCGCTCGCGAGCAGGACGAAGCAGTCCTCGGCGAGGGCGCGATCGCGTCCCCCGTCTTCGACTCATGGGGAGCCGTCGTCGGCGCGATCGGCGTCGTGGTCTCCGGTTCCACCGACTCGGATCCGAGCGACCAGGTCCGCGAGACGGCCCGGGCCCTCTCCCGTGAGCTGGGCGCGCAGAGCTGGCCGCCCGCGCGCTGACGGGGCCCGCACGCCGCGACCGCACCGGTGTCTCCTGCGCCGACATCCCAACGGCGCCCAGCCGTCAACGCCGGAAGCCGCGGAACGCCTCGAGCAGGACGGCCTGAGCGTCCTCGGAGAGCGAGTCGACGGGGATGGATCCCAGGCGAGCCGCGGTCTCCTTCATCTGCCGCAGATACGCCTCACACCCGTGGCAGAGGTCCAGGTGGCGCTCGAACCGCACTCGGGTCTCGATCTCGAGGGCGCCCTCGAGGTAGTCGGTGACCAGCTCGACGAACTCTTGGCAGCTCATGCTCCCGATCTCCTCGGTCATGACGCCTCCACCGTCGGCTCGTCCGCCAGGTAGGCCGCAAGGACGGCTCGGCAGGCGGCACGCGCACGGTGGAGCAGCACCCGCTGGTTGGCGGTCGAGAGGTCGAGCAGCTCGCAGACCTCGTCCGAGGAGCAGCCGATCACGTCGCGCAGGGTGAGCACGATGCGCTGGCGGTCCGGAAGCCGTTCGAGGGCAGCGCGCAGGTGGTCGTGCACCTCGATCTCCAGGACGCTGTCCTCGGTGCTGCGCCAGTCCGCGGGGAACGAGCGCCAGCCGCCCGCGTGCTGGTCGTCGGGTCCACGGAACAGGTCCGGTTCCACCGTCGGCCCATGGTCCTCCTCGCCGAGGCTGCTCCACGGGACGGAGTGGTGCTCGCGGGTGCCGCGGGTCTTCGCGATGTTGACGAGGATCCGGTAGACCCAGGTGCGCAGGGACGCGCGCCCCTCGAATCCGTCAAGGCCGCGGATGACGGCCAGCCAGGTGTCCTGCACGACCTCCTCCGCGGACGCCTCGGTCGAGACGAAGCCACGGGCGAGGAGCAGCATGGGTCCCGACCATTCGCTGACCACCAAGGCGAAGGCGGCTTCGTCTCCGGCGCGCAGCGCCGCGAGCAGATCGCCCTCGTCGGGCCCCACGCCGCCACCATAGCGATCACGCGCGGTACTCAGGGTTCTCGAAGTCGAAGCGCGTGCCGGCGTTCCACTCCAAACGCTGGTTGCCATAGCCGGGGACACCACCCACCTCCTTCAGCATCTTGGCCAGGTGCATCAGGTTCCAGGTCATGAACGTGGTGTTGCGGTTGGTGAAGTCGTTCTCGGGGCCGCCGCTGCCGGGGTCGAGGTACGACGGACCAGGACCCGCCTCGCCGATCCACCCGGCGTCGGCGTTCGGCGGGATCGTGTAGCCGATGTGCTGCAACGAGTACAGGATGTTCTGGGCGCAGTGCTTGATGCCGTCCTCGTTGCCGGTGATGAGGCAGCCCGCCACTCGGCCGTAGAAGAGGTACTGCCCTTTCTCGTTGAGCTCCCCCGACAGTGAGTAGAGCCGCTCGATCAGCTGCTTGGTGATGCTGGAGTTGTCGCCCAGCCAGATCGGGCCTGCCACCACGAGGATGTCGCTGGCGAGGATCCCGGGGTAGAGCTCGGGCCACTCGTCAGTCTCCCAGCCGTGTTCGCGCATGTCCGGGTAGACGCCCGTCGCGACGTCGTGGTCGACGAGCCGCAGCTGTGTCACGTCCACGCCGTGCTTGCGCATGATCCCCGCGCTGGCGTCGACCAGCCCCTGCGTGTTGCTCCGCTCCGGGCTCCGCTTGAGCGTGCAGTTGACGAACGTGGCCGCCAGGCCGCTGAAGTCGTGGTCCATCGTTGCTCCCGTGTGGTCGGTCAGTGGTCGGTCAGTGATCGGTCAGTGGTGTCAGAGGAGCTCGGCGTCCTGCTCGACGCAGAGCAGGGTCGGTCCGTCGGTGGAGAAGAGCTCGGTCATGGCCGCGTCGAGCTGGTCTCGCTCGCTGACGCGGATCCCGCGGGCGCCGCACAGCTCGGCGTACGCCGCCCAGTCGGGGTTGGTGAGCGAGGTGTGCCAGACCGGGTAGTCGGCGGCCAGCTGCTCCTTGCTGATCTTCCCGAGGGCGTTGTTGTTCAGCAGGACGTGCTTGGTGCCGATCCCGTGGTGGACTGCGGTCGTCAGCTCCATCGCGTACTGGCCGAACCCCCCGTCACCGGTCACGGCCACGACGGGCCGGCTGGGGTCGGCGGCCCAGGCGCCCAAGGCGGCCGGGTAGCCGAAGCCGATGGAGCCGAGGTAGCCGGACATCAGCACCGGCTGACCCTGCGACTCCAGGTATCGGCCCAGCGAGTAGGCGTGGTTGCCGACGTCGACGGTGACCACGGCCTCGGCGGGGAGGTGGTCGGACAGCGCCGCGAACACGGCCGCCGCAGATACGCCGTGGCCACGGTCGTCGGCCACTCGCCGGGCCTTCTCGGCCCGCCAGATCTCCCAGCGCTCGGCGACGTCGGGGCCCTGGTCCTCAGCCTGCGCGCCAGCCTTACGGACGGCGTCGGTCAAGGCAGGCAGGACGATGGCGGCGTCGCCGAGGAGGTCAGCGGTCACCGCATCGAACCGCCCGATCGCGGTCGGGGTGTCGTCGATCTGGACGATCCGCTGCCAGGGGGCGATGCCGGTGTGGTGGGAGAACGACGCCCCGACGACCACGAGGAGGTCGGCCTCGTTCATCAGCCAGCTCGCGACCGGCGTGCCGCTTCGCCCGAGCACGCCCGCGCCGAGCGGGTGCGTGTCGGGCACCAGCCCCTTCGCCTTGAACGTCGTCAGCACGGGTGCTCCGAGCTGCTCCGCCAGCGCCAGGACCTCGACGCGCGCACCACGTGCCCCGTGCCCGACGACGAGCACCGGCCGGCGTGCGCCCGCCACCAGCTCGGTCGCCTGGGCCAGCGCGCGAGGGTCGGGCCCGACGGGACGTCGGGAGTAGCGACCGTCCGGCGACCCGGCCGGAGCCGAGGACGGCTGGGCCTGCACCTCGTCGGGGAGCACCAGATGTGCGAGGCCACGGCCGTCACGCGCGTGCTTCACGGCCAGCGCGGCCAGCTCGGCATGGTCACTCCCCGTCTGCACCGTGGTCGTGGAGATCGCGACGTCGCGGAAGACGGCCCCGAGGTCCAGGTCCTGGAACGCTCCGCGGCCGAGGACCTTGGACGGCACCTGACCCGAGATCGCCACCACCGGGGCGCCGTCGAGCTTCGCGTCGTACAGTCCGGTCAGCAGGTTCGTCGAGCCCGGTCCGGCGATGGCGAAGCAGGCGGCGGGTCGGCCGGTGAGCTTGCCATACGCACTCGCGGCGAACGCCGCGGCACCCTCGTGCCGGATGCCGATGAAGCGCAGGTCGCCGCGCTCCTCCGCCCTGCGCAGCGCGTCCGCGAAGCCGAGGTTGGAGTGGCCGACCATGCCGAAGACGGTGTCGACACCGTGGGCCACCAGGGTCTCGACGAGGACGTCGGCGACGGTGCGGGTCGGCGTCGCCCGGACCGGCAGCTTGACGCGTACGCCGGCGGGGTCCTCCTCCACGTCGTACGCCGGCACCCGGTCGTCGAGGTGCTCGGCCAGCGCGCCGGGCGGGGCACCGGTCACAGGGTCGTAGTCATAGCCATGCCAGGGGCAGCGCAGCAGTCCCTTCTCGATCGACCCCTCACCCAGCGGACCGCCCTGGTGGGGGCAGCGGTTGTCGAGCGCGCCCAGTCGTCCCCCGCAGCGGACCATCGCGATGGACCGTCCGTCGACGCTGACGCTGCGGACACGGCCCTCGTCGGGGACGTCCTCGGGCCGCACCCGGTGCCAGGTCGCAGTGCTGCCGCCGTTGCCGTCGTTGCCGTCCATGTAACGCTCCTGCTCGCGCTCGAGACCGATGGACATCAGTGCCGACCACGTCCCCACCCGTTACAGGGAGCTCCGATGGACCTCACCCAGACCCGCACCTCCCTTCACGGGATCGCCGAGCTGCTCCTGGCCGGGCCGCAGTACGCCGCTGGTGGCGGGATCCGGCTCCGTGTCCTGACGAACGGGATCGCCACGACGGCCGATCCGGACCTGCGGCTCGAACGGACCGAGCTGGTCAGTGCCCGCGGCCGCTTCCCTCTCGTCGGCACCTATGCGGAGGTCGCTCGCGCGGTGGGGATCACCCCGCGTGAGCTGGACGATGTCTACCGAGACCGTGCGCCGGTCACTGTCGAGGACCGCATCGAGCTCGACGCCGACGACCTGGCGGTCCTCGTCGAAGCTCTCGCCCTGGGCGAAGCGGCGCTGCGCGAGCTTGCCCCGGACCAGCAACCGGTGCTGTGGCCGGAGCACCTCGACGTCGCGATCAGCGTCGGCGAGGTGAACTACGGCGTGTCACCGGGGGACGCGGCACATCGGGAGCCCTACGCCTACGTCGGGCCCTGGCAGCCCCGGACCGGACCGTTCTGGAACGAGCCGTTCGGAGCCACGCGTCCGATGGCGGAGCTGGGCGGGCACGAGGAGCTGCTCGCCTTCTTCCGCGAGGGCGCCGACCGAGCAGCGGCCGACCCCGTCGCCGTAGAGAACGAGCGGTGAGGGCCCACCGGTGATGGGGCCCCACCGGTGATGGTGCGGTCCTCACCCGGCGATCACCGAGGCTTCATCCCGCTCGGGGGGCGAGGATGCGGCCGATGTTCTCCTCGGAGAAGAAGTCCACCGGCGACAGCGACCCCGCCACGACGCTGACGAAGTCATCCATGGCCGGCTGATGCCCGGAGACGGCCCCGAGGACCCGTTGCAGCTCGGGAGGCGGTGGCTCAAGCGTCGCCATCTGGGAGGTGAACTCGTAGATCGGCACGGCCTTGGCATCGCGTTCGGCCTGCCAGGAGACCATCACGTCGTCGTACGGCTTCCCCTCGCCCAGCCAACGGTCCACCGCATCCGCGCAACGCTCCGCGTCCAGGAAGGCGTCCGTGATCCCCTGCGCGGTGATCGGGTCCTTGTTGTAGCCCGCGTCGCCGACCAGTGCCCAGCCAGGACCGAACGGCTTGCGGAACCAGCCCGGGACCGCTCCACCCAGGAACGGTGCCTCCTGACGAGCGCCGGCGACGCGGGCGGCGAAGTCCGGCACGAGCTCGAGGGTCTTCCGGAAGTTGCCCGGGACGTCAGCCTTGAATGCTTGGGCCTCGGCGTAGGGCCAGCCCATCACGATCATGGTGAGGCCGTCGTGCGTCGGGGCGCAGGCGAACCCACGGTCCGGGCGGATGAACGTCTCCATGCCGTTGGCGGGCAGGCCGCTGACGTAGGTGTAGTAGGCGTACTGGAGACGGGGTTTGGTGTGGTATTCCTCCGGCCGCACGGCCTTGACCACCTGGCTGTTTCGCCCGTCGGCCCCGATCACGATGCGCGCGGTGTCCTCACCCTCGGCGGTCCTGATCCCCCGGACGGCGCCGTCCGGATCCATGACGACGCCGTCCACGTGGCACTCCTCGCGCACCTCGACGCCTGCCTCCCGAGCGGCGTCGACGAGCAGGGCGTCCAGGACGGTACGACGTGGCGCGTAGCCCATGCCGACGCCCTCGACCGACCTCGGCCGGCCGCTGATGGTGAACGGCCCGAAGTCGAAGGAGTACCTCGTGATGGGTGGGCACCCGGTCGCCACGAGTCGGTCGAGCAGACCCCACCGATGCAACGCCGCGATGCCTGGCGCGTGGACGATGTGCGTGGACAGCGTGTCGCTAGGGAACGCGGCGCGGTCGACGGCGAGGACCCGGTAGCCCTTGCGGGCCAGCAACATGGCGGTCGGCGAGCCGGCGACTCGGGCTCCGATGACGATGGCGTCGTACTCGGTCATGGTGCTCTCCTGCGATCGGTGGGTTGATCGGTCTTCGAAGAGCGTGGCCGGTCCCGACCGCCGACGGATCCGGGAACTCCCCTATCGGGAGGTCCGTTCCCGCGGGCCCTGTTCGGTGGCGGCTCGCACGGAATAGGCGGCGGCTTCAGCACGGTTGCGCAGACCCAGCTTGGCGAGCACGTTGCCGACGTGGTGTTCGACGGTCTTGCGGCTGATGAAGAGGCGCTCCGAGATCTCGGGGTTGGAGAGCCCTTCGCCGAGGAGCCGCAGGACTTCGGACTCGCGCACGCTCAACACCTGTCCCGAGGGCCGCGGCGACGCCACCTTCTCACCCAGCTGGCGAAGGAGGCCGGCGGCAGCATCGGCGTCGTGCAGCGCCTCGAGACGCTCGAACGCCTGCAGAGCGGCCCGTGCTTCGGCGATGGCGACCTCGCGGTTGGTCTCGCCGCATGCCCGGGCCAGATCGAGACGGCAGAGGTTCGCCTCCCACGGCAGCTGGGCGCGGGTGAACCCGTCGAGAGCGGCGCGCAGCCAGGGTCGCGGGTCGTCGTGCGCCGCCCGCCCATGCGCTCGGGCGGCGACCGCCGCTGCGTAGGGCGATGGATGCGCGACCGCACAGGCGTCGAGGTCGCAGACCGTCTGGCCCGGGTCCTCACCGCACGCCACCTGCGCCTCCACGAGCAGGGCCAGCAGCGGGAGGCAGGCGCTATTGTCCGGATCCGTTCGCCGCACCGCGTGCTCCAGGAGGTCGAGGGCGAGCGCGTTCTCCCCTCGAGCCAGGTGGAGGAAGGCGCGTGGCAGGACCGACTCGTCGTCGTCCTGTCCATCGAGGAGCCGCTCCGCCTCCTCGAAGCGCCCCTGCCTGACCCGCAGCTCCGCCAGCCGCGCCAGAGCGCCCGCCCTGAGCGTGCGCCGAGCCTCGGTCCACAGCCGCACCGCCTCGGTCAGCGCCGCATCGGCCTCCGGCCACCGACCGGCCGCCGTGAGGATGCCACCATAGTGCGTGCGGCAGTACGCACTGACGGCCGGCAGTCGGCGTCGGTCGGCGATCAGCTCCCCCACGCGGATCCATTGCTCAGCCCGGTCGACGTCCCGCGCGCGCTCGCACGCGGAGAAGAGCTGGCAGAAGATCTCCTCGATCACCAGGAAGCTGTCGACGTCGCCGCCCGCGACCGCGGCGAGGGCCTCGTCGAGCATCGCCATGCCCTCGTCGACACGGTCGTCGTGGACCAGACTCGCGCCCAGGTAGGCGAGCGTCGAGAACGTCAGCTCCATGTCGTGGGACCGGCGCCCTGCCTCCAGGGCGGCGCGAAAAGCCCGGTGCTTGTCAGCACGACTCGGCGCGAACATCCCCTCCGTCAGCGCGACCCAGCCCAGCTCGGCATCGTCTGGCTTTTCGGCGAGGAGCGTCTTCGCGCGAGCGATCCAGCCGCTCGCCACCGCCCAGTCGCCGGTGGTGGAGCCGTGCATGCCGCCCAGGATCCGCGCGACGCGGGCGGCATCCGACGCAGCGCCGACCGCCCGGTAGTCGGCATACGCCGTCTCCATCTCCGCAATGGCGCGCGGATAGTCTTGCAGGACGAACGACGCCGAGGCCATCCCCTCCCACACCGCCCCTGCTCTGTGCGAGGGCTCTGCCGACATGGCGGCCGCATAGGCCGCACGGGCGGCCGCAGCGTCGCCTCTGCGCAGCGCGGCACGCCCTTCGCCGGCCAGCTCGGACGTCACACTCCGATCCTCCTCCGCCGCGGGCGTCGTCGCTCAGGCCGCCTGCGCGACAGCGTCTGCGAGGACCTGAGCCGTGCGCTGTGGGGCCTCGTCCGGCAGCAGGAACACCGAGCCGGGGATCGTCACGAGGGTCACGTTCGGAGCCGCCTGGAGCGTGGCGCGCTCGCTGTCGGTGAGCCCTCCGTCGCCCTTCTCGGCGTGAACAACCCACACCGGCTGGGCCATCGAGGCCAGCTCGACCGCGTAGTTCCGGTCTGCGGCGAGGTAGTCGAGATACTCGCGGCACACCCGGAGCGAGTCGCTCGCCCTGTTCTGCTTGAGGTCCTCGATCAGCTCGGCCTTGTGCCGCTCAGGCGTCGTGGCCGACCTGGCCATCAGAGGCAGGAGCCGGAGCATGGCCGCCAACGGCCACGTGCCGACCTTCTGCGACGTGCGCACCAGCGCACGGAAGGCCGTGGCCTCGTCCGCGGTGGTCAGGCTGATCCCGAGCAGGACCGCCGGGCCGCGGAACCGTCCGGACAACACCATCTCGAGCGCCACTGTGGCGCCGTGGGAGAAGCCGGCCACGACGTCGCACCCGTGTTCCTCAGCCAGCTCGCTGGCCCTGCGGGCCATGGCGGTGATGGACGCGTCGTCCTCTGTCAGTGGCGCGCCCGCCATGCCCGGAAGCGTGGTCGCCACCAGGCGCACCCCGGACAGTGCCGGCTCCGCCATCACCAGGTCGAACGATCGCGCGGCATTCGCGCCGCCCGGCAGGAGCAGGACCGAGCGACTCGCATCCGCCGGCCCGCGGATCAACCGCTCCCAGGCCTCCCTCATCCCTACCTCCCGCGCGTCGTCGGGGTCTACCCGCGACGGTAGGACGCCACGGTCTCTGTGGGAAGGGCGCTCACATGCGAGGGCGGCCAGTCCGGCCGCCCCCCTGGGGGGATCACTCCACTGACGTCACGCCTCCGAGGCGGAGATCGACCGGAGCAGGTGTTCGGCGTCGAGGGCGGTGAGCGGCTGGCCCAGATGGAAACCTTGCCCGAGATGCACGCCGAGATCGCGCAGCACGGCGAGCTGGTCGTCGCTCTCGACTCCTTCGACGACGATCTCGACGTCGAGGTCGCGCAGGAGGCGGATGACACCGGCGAGCACCGCAGAGGGGCGGGCCTCGGTGGTGGCCTGTTGTAGGAAGCTGCGGTCGAGCTTGACGGTGTCGACATCGAAGTGGTTGAGGTAGCCCAGCGAGGCCTGTCCGCTGCCGAAGTCGTCGATGGCGATGCGCACACCCAGGGCACGCAGCGTGCCGATCTGCTTCACGGCGTCGCCGATGTTGTCGATCAGGGCGGACTCGGTGATCTCCAGCTCGAGCGCCCGGGCGGGGAGCCCTGCGTGATCGAGTGCCTGCACGACGTCGTGGACGAGGTCCGGCGACGTGAAGTGCATCGTGGAGAGATTGGTGGAGAGCCGGAGCGGAAGTCCCAGCTCGGCGCTCCACCGCTGGATCTGTGCGGCCGCAGCCCGCAGCACGAAGGCGTCCAGGACGATGACGGCCCCGGTGCGCTCAGCGGCGGCGACGAACTCATCGGGGAGGACGGACCCACGGCGGGGATCGTGCCAGCGAGCAAGGGCTTCGAACCCGACGATCTGCTGGTCGTGCAGTCGATAGAGCGGCTGGTAGTTCACCTCCACGTCGCCGCACTGCACCGCCTGCATCAGACGCGCAGACGTCAGCGAGTGCTGCATGGTCGACCGCAGGGGCTCGTGCTGCCCACGCGTCAGCCAGGCCAGGAACAAGGCGACCAGCACGAAGATGGCCAGTCTGAGCAGCCAGTGGGCAAGCTCCTGCGGCTCGCCGGTCGCGACGTCCGCAGGAAGGGCCGGCCCGGCCAGGAGTCCCGCCGTCAGGGCCGTCGCAACGACCATCGGCCAGGTCAGGCGTACGGCGGCCAGGATGATCGGCAGGTAGAACAGGTGTGGTGAGGAGGAGTTCGAGCCACCGGCGGCATAGCACGCGACCCAGGCGAGTCCGAGCCCTGCCAGTGTGGCGGCCACGGCCAACCACGCGCGGGCTCCGGTGTAGGCGATGAAGGCGATCCGTAGGCCCACGCCGCCACGACGGGTGGCGTCGACAAAGGCGGTGGTCACGAGTCCTTCTTCCGACAGTGGCCGATGATCCTCGGTGGTGTCGACGGACGGTAGCTCATCGCCGCGGCTCCATCGGGATCGGGGTGCTCTCCCGGAACAACGAGGCAGGTGAGCGGCGGTCACGAGGTCGCCGCCCGGTGGTTCCGCTTGCGCTTCTCATGTGCCAGTGCAACGACGACGAGCTCGTCCGCTTGCACCAGGTAGACCAAGCGGTAGGGAAAGTCGGGCACGCGACGCGACCTCACGACCGGTTTGCTGTCCCACCCCGGCCACACGGGGCCCGACTCAGGCCACGTGAGAACAGCGTCAATCAGCAGGTTGACACTGACATCGAAGCGATCCCCCAATCCCGCGACGCCGTCCTCGTACCAGCCGATGTCCCCCGCAGCTCGGCATTCGCTTCAGGGTGGCAGCTGACGTTCAACGTCAACGCTGTCGCGCAGCTATGCGTGAGGAGCCGGCCGCTCAGACACTGAGTTGCGTCAGTGTCGAACGCCGAACACGACATCGTCGGCAAGCATCCTCGCCACGGCCTCCTCCTCCACAGCAAGCCCGTGCCGAGCCATGGACAGAGCAAGCTCCGGGTCCCATGGGGACTCGGAGGGCTTGCCGACCAGGGCCAGCGAACCGGTGCGCATCTGCTCGACCGCCTTCTCATAGTCCTCGGAGCTGAAGCGCCACGGCGTCCAGGGCACCCGGCTGCTCAGCGCACGAGCGATCCGGAGCCCGGCCCAGTCGAAGTCGCCGTGATATCGGCACGCTGCTCCCCCGCGCGTGAGCGCTGCCAGCAGCTCGACGACCGCCGCACTCGGCTGGCCCGACGTGCAGACGAGCACCGGACCGTGGCCGTCGGCTGGGCCTGGGTTGGCCGACGACCAGCGGGCACTGACGACCTCGATGACGGACGGGTTCTCGCAGACGTAGACGCTGGCATCCGCAGGAAGAGAGCGAACGCCGCCGGCTCGGACCTGATCCAGCGTCAGCACAACCGGCATCCGCGCAGCTCGAGTGGCGTCGAGCACCGCTGCGGTCGCGCCCGCGCGCATCGAGTGCGCGCGCTCCATGTCCGACCGTTCGCCGGACACCCCGAGACACAGCACCGTCGAGGCGACGTTGGAGAGCACGACGCCCGCCGCCGCCCACGTGTCACGTGCCGAGCGCCCGCGGCCGGCTGTCGCGGACTCGGCCAGATCCAGATCCTCATCCGCGAAGACCGCCGCGACGATCGCTTGGACAAGCCTCCCCAGGGGTCGCCCCTCATCCAGGCCGTGGGCGTCACCGGTCACACGCCGGGCAAGAACCGCCAGCGGCTCCCCGGAAGCGGGAAGCGCCTCGAGGACAGCCGCCGCCTGGGCCACCAAATCCGCGCCGACCGCCGGCCCGAACTCGATGCCCGTCCGCGTAGCCTCAGCGCGAGCCATCCGCTTCAGACCGCCACGCTCACACCAGCTCTCCCACCAGGACGGCAGGTGGGAGAACCGCTCCAGGGGTGTGCCCAGCCCGGCGTAGGCCTCACGCCAGGCCGCCACATCACGCGCCCGCTCGGCCGCCGCGTCCGCCACCGGGCCGGTGAGCGCCTCCACAGCGTCGGCCAGTCCCGCTGCCCAGGGGCCACGGCGCAACATCTCCTCGACGTCGGCGAGGTCGACCCGAAGGGTCGCGCCGGAGCGTCGCGGGCGGCCAACCAGAGAGACGATGGCCGAGCGTTGTGCCGGCGTGGGCTGCTTCAGCACCACGACGCCGGTGAGCCTCTGCCCCGCGGCGTCGAGGATGCGGGCGCGCACACGCTCGACGAGCCAGGCCGTCTCGGGGCCGCCGAGCAGTCGGTGCAGTGCGGACCGGTCGTCGTGCGTGAGGTCCCTCATGCAAACAGCGACTCCGCCTCGGCATCTCCGCCGTCGGACCTGGACGGGTCACCGGCGCGGGCCGAGTCGTCGATCTCGCCGAGGCGCTGGCGCCGGCGCCCGTCCCAGCGCCATCTGGTGACGCCGACCGCATCGACGCCCTCGATGCGGGAGAGCTGGGCGATTGCGAGACCCGGCACCTGCGGGTAGCAGCCCCACTCGCGTTCGGAGGTCATCACCACGTCCAGGTCGAAGGTGGCGAGCAGACCGAGCGACTTGGCGCGCGAGTCATCGTCGACACCGGCGAACGCCTCGTCGAGCAGGATCAGACGCGGAGCGAGCGGACCGGCGGAGTTGTAGTGCGAAGTGGCGGCGGCGAACAGGGGAACCGAGACGGCCAGCACCTTCTCACCACCCGAGGAAGGCCCGGAGGCCGAGCGCCACGACCCGTTCTGGAAGCGCTCGACGGAGAACGCGTGCCAGCGCCGGTAGTCGAGCGCGGACTCCAGGTGCTCGACCCAGCTGCCAGTCGGATCGGCCTGGCGCTCCTCGGCGATCCTGGCCTGCAGGAAGTCGCCGATCGCCGTCCGGTCCGCCGGGGTCCAGGTCGCATCCGAGCGGAGCATCAGGTCGCGGGCGGCCGCCAGCCCGGTCGGCCCGTCGGCGCGCTCGCGCCACTGCACACGCAGCTGCATGCCGGTGGAGGTCTTGCGGGTCGACAGCTCGCGGTTCATCTGGTCGATCTGCTCCTGGGCACGCTGGAGCAGCTCATGGAGGTGGCCCGCCACCTCGTTGACCAGGTGGTTCTCGAGGATCTCGCGCTCCTTCGCGGTGAGCAAGCGCTCCCGGTCGGCGAGGTCGTCGGAGATTCGCCGGGCGAGCCGGTCGACGTCCACCTCCTCACTCAAGTAGCGCACGCGGGCGATCGAGACGTCGCCGCGCTGGTCCATGATCGCGGTGTGACCTCGGCGGCTCATCTGGGCGGCCAGCTCGGTGTGCCCCGTCGAGACCCGCTGCTGGACCCGCAGCCAGGCCTCGTCTGATTCATCGACGCTCGTGAGGCGAGCCTCAGCGGCACGCGCCAGGCCGACCGAAGCCGTGAGGTTCCACTCATCGGCCACGTTCGGGTGGGGCGTGCTGAGCTCTGGCAGGGCGACCCGAAGCAGACCCGTGGCGGTGAACGCGCGTAGGGCAAGGATCCGATCCTCGCGCTCGGTGGCAGCCTCCTCCCGGCGTATCCCCAGCTCGCGGACCTTCTCCTCCAGGCCTCCCCGCCGACCCGACGCTTGGTTCATGGCCTGGGCCAGCCGGTTCAGCTCGGCCTTGGCCGCCGCCGTGGCGCCGGCGATCTCAGCGAGCTGTCGCTCCAGCTCGGCGACCGAGGCGCCGACGGTCGCGCGAAGCCGGTCGGCCCTCGCTCGCAGCCCCGTCGCCTCGGTACGCCGCGAACGCGCCCGCGCCTCACGTTCGCGGAGCGTCGCAGCGGCATCCTCGGCGCGTCGTCGCGCCTGGTCGCCGGCGACAGCGGCCTCCTCGGCGGCATGGCGGGCGGCGCGCAGCTCGACCAGAGCCTTGTCGTAGTCCCCGACCGCCTGCAGAGCCTCGTCAAGCGCCACAGGCGTCGTGCCGAGACCCAGGTCGCCGGCCGCCTCGGCCAGCTGGGCCGCCCTCTCCTCCGCCTCAGTGTCGGCCTGCTCCCAGGCATCGCGGGCCACGGCCACCGCGGCTTGCGCGGCCACCGCCTCCCGCTCGGCATGGCCGACCTGCGCGTGGACGTCGACGAGCGCCCGCTCGGCGTCATGCGGGTAGCGCCGCAGCTCGTCGGCGACCTCGCTCCTCTCCTCGGCGAGACCTGCCAGGAGGGCGTCGAGGTCGGCGATCTCCTGCTCGATCCGGACCTTCTCCTCGCGCAGTCCCGCGAGCACCTGCTGCCGGTAGGCACTTCGTGCACCAGCGCCGACATACTCCGCCTGCGCCTTGGCCCACGTGCCTCGTGCGGGTCCGGCACCCCACCGTCCCTGGGCGTCGACCCAGAGCGCCGCCCCCGACGATTCGCCGTGACCGATCCGGGCCAGGACACCCTCCGCAGCCGCCTTCGAGACGTCGCTCTCCGGCCCGATGGCTGCCCTGAGGGCCGTGCCGAGCACCGGATCGGCGACCGTTGCGCCTGCTGGGCCGAGGACGACGTCGCCCGCGACGCTCAATGTGCCGTCGGGGAAGATCCAGGCGTCCAGCAGCCCCGCGGACTGCAGCGCAGCCTCGAGCCCTGCGCGGTCACCATCGCTCATTCCTTCGACGAAGTCGACGACCTGCCACAACGGCGCGCCGGCAGAGCCGGTCCGTCGCGTCGACTCTCGCCCGGGAGACGGCGGCGGCTCGGGGTCGCGTCCGGACGCGAGATCCGCGATCCGCTCCGAGATCTGTGTCAGGCGCTCCTGTGCTGCTCCCCGTGACTGCTCGGCCCGAGCCCTCCTGTGCCCGACCACGTCGAAGGCCGCGGTCGCCGCCGCCTCGAGCGCCGCGCGGGCCGGCGACGCACCCGACAGGCTCCGCGCCCACTCCTCGGCCAGGTCGGCGAGGGCGTCGGCATCGGACCCGGGATGGAGCAGGCGGAGGCTGTCGAGATAGTCCGCGACGAGGGTGCGGTAGCCAGAGCCACTCTCGTCGAGGAGCGCTCGGGCGGCCTGCACGGCCTCGGCACGGCGAGCCGCGGCCGCGTCGGCCTCATCGAGCCGGACGCGGGCGGTCGCCGACCTCGCACGGGCCTGCTGGGTCTCGTCGGCGAACCGGCGTACCTGAGCGATCTGCTCGCGGCGGCGCGCCAAGGCGCGCTCACCTTGCACACGGTCGGCGACAAGTCCCGGGTGCTCCTCGCCCAAACCGGCGACGATGGCCAGCGCCGCAGCCACCCGCTCGCGCTCGGCGGCATCGCGAGCTGCGAGGTCGCGCTTCTCCTCGGCGTCTCGGGCGGCCACCGCTTCGCGCTCGCCGACCGCGGCGGCAGCCGCAACATCGGCCTCCTCGCGGGAAGCACTGGCCTCGGCCTCCGTGGCGGCCTTCTCGGCCATCCGCAGCCCCTCGGCCTCACGCATCGCGGGGCTGTCGCGCAGCGCCTCCGCCTGCCCTTCGAGCACGCCCTGGTGCTCCTCGGCCTGTGCCTGCGCTCTGCCGAGGGACTCCATTTCGGAGGAGATCGCCGTCAGCGCCTCCTCCGCTTCGCGCAGGTCGCGTCCGGCATGCTCGTACTTCGAGTTGCTGGTCCGGACGGCGGTCGTGTGCCGCCGCGCCGCGACCTCGGCATAGACCCGGTAGTGCTTCAGGAAGTCCTCGGCGGCGCGCAGAGTCTCGCGCGACTCCGCGATCCCCTCGCGCTCCTCCTCCAACGAGCGGAACGACTCTGCGACGTCGGCGACCACGGCCTGGTCGAGCGGCGCGAGCGCCTCGGTCAAGGCAGCGGAGAGCGCCTTCTCGTCAGGCCGCTTGGACAGCTGTGGCTGACGCAGCTGGATCAGGAGGTCGATCAGCGCGGCATACCTCGCCTCCCCGAGGCCGAACAGCGCCTCGTCCACGGCGCGGCGATATGCCTCTTGGGTCGCGTGGACCGCACCCGACGTGCCGATCGCCTCCCGCAGGCGGTCGTTGCCCAAGACTGTGCGGGACTCATCGACGAGGCGCAGGTCGCCGATACGACGGGTCGTCGTGAAGTACCACGTCTTCACGATTCCTCGCCCGGCCGCTGCCTTCAGGCCGATTCCGAGGGTGGTGAAGAAGACGGTCCCGTCGGCGGCGCGGCGACCGAACTCCATCCAGGTGTAGCCCGTGCGCTCCGAGCTGCTGTGGGCCCCACCGAGGAGCAGGTTCCACTCCATCCGCTTCTTCGGGTCCGCATCGGGCTCGACTCGACGCGGTGCGATGGAGCCGTCGAGCAGGAACGGGAGGGTCAGCGCCAGCACCTTGGACTTGCCGGTGCCGTTGTTGCCGCGCAGCAGCAGCCGACCGTCATGGAACCAGAACTGCTCGTCGTCGTAGTAGAACATGTCGACCAGGCCGAGCCTCAGCGGCTGCCAACGCTCCGTGGTGGGTTGCGGCAGCAGCTCGGCGGACGCCCGCGAAGGCGCGAGCCACCCGTTGTCCACCTCGGTCATGTCCTCTTCCTCTCGATGAGGGTCGTGGCGGCCACCGCGAACCGCCGCAGCGCAGGGAGCGGTTCGACCACTGCCGCAGCACCGTCCCCGACCACCCTGACCAGGCCCAGCCCGGCGAGCCGGTCGAGGGCGTCGGAGACGATGGCGTTCTCAGCACCCGGCTCGCGAGTGGTCTTGCGCCAGTACGACCCGTGTTCCTTGGCGAGCCTCTTGACCAGGCGCCGCAGAGCGGCGACGTCGCTGCTGCCGCCGCTGGCCAGATGCTCGGCGAGCAGCAGGGTCGCATGTCCGTCGGTGCCTTGCTCGGGCATCCGTACGTCGGTGAGCTGGTCATCGGGGTCGACGAGCGCGATCCCCTCAGCTCTCAGCTCGGGCACCAGGCCCGTCGCCTCGGCCAGCCGGCGGGTGACACCGACGCGCTGACCGCTGAGCAGGTAGTCGCGCTCAGCGGCGGGCAGCTCGTCGAAGTACACCACCGGATCGCAGAGAAGCCGGCGCGAGACCGACTGGCGCAGCTGCCGGTTGGCCTCGTCCTCGGTGTAGGCCATCGGCGGCTCATGCAGCGCCGCCTCGATCTGGTCGATCGCAGGCACGAAGCCGAGATCCGCCGCGACCATCCCCGGGCTGTGCGGCGAGGTGAGCATGGTGGCCAGCACCCGCCGGTCGACGTCGTAGAGCGCGTCGCCTCCGCCGGCGGCATAGGACTCCTCGTCGCCGGCGACCCGGACCAACACCCCGTAGCCCATCAGCAGCCGGATCGCGGCGACCAGGTCCGCGCGCTCCTCACGGTTGCCGAGCGTGAACCCGATCTCCTCCAAGCCCGGTTGGCGCGCAGCGAGCACGATCTCCTCGGCGAGCCTTCCGAGCGCGACCTGGGGATCGGAGCGCTCGAGCACCGCGAGCGCGAGGCAGAGCAGCACATATCGCCGCCGCGTGAAGGCGGGGTCACCGCGCCGGGCCCGGGCCGGATGCCGCTCGGCGATCGCTGCCGCGGTCGGGCCGACGGGGACATAGGAGGTCTGCAGTCTCACCGTCTGCGACTCCACGACCAGCCGCCACCCGGTCTCCCGCTCGAACCACTCCCGCAGCGCCTCACCGTGGCGCCGCGCCAGTCGGAACAGCTCAGGATCCTGACTGGAGCTGATCACGGGACGCTGGAGCAGCGCTCGCAGGACCCGGATGCGCCCGGCAGCGTCCCGGTCTCCGAGCGCCTCGGAGATCCTCGGCGCCAGATCGAGCCGACTCACAGGACCCCCTCGACCGCCGAGGCGATGTCGACGAGGAAGTCGGGCCCAGTGAGCTCACCGTCGGGCGTCGCGATCCGGGCGATGCCCGCCCCGGGCACCCGGGTGAGCATGACGGTGAGCTCGCCGTCGGAAGTGTGCACCTGCGCTGTCGTGGCGATCGGCCCGATCGCCGCCAGCGCGTCGCCGAGCAGACCGAGGAAGAGCTGGAACGCCTCCGGATCGAGCATGCCGAACGCGGAGAGGGGCTTCGGACCGCCGGTGAGGATACGTCGCCGCGCGGTTGCCGTCTGCTCACTCTCCCTGCGGGCGCGTTCACGGAGCATCGCCTTGGCCTCCGAGCGATCGGCGACCCGACTCGCCTTCCCGCGTCGCTCGTAGGATCCGGTGCGCCGCAGCTGCGGGCTGATCTCGACCGGTGGGGCCTCTGCCCACGGGGTGGCGTTGCCGAGGTCGGCGCTCGCCCACGCATCCTCGGTCGCGGCGGTCACCGAGAGGTGCCGGGCGCTGGTGAGCCCGAAGGCCGAGCGCCACAGGCGGTGCCGGTCCCCGTCGCTGCTCAGCCCGGCGAACCAACGAGCGAGGGTCAGGAAGTCATGGCTGCGATCGGTGATCCCACCTGACTTCTCGTGCAGCGCACGCACCACGGCGAGCAGCGCCGGAATGGCCGCGCGGGCACGCGAGCGCAGCAGCTTCGCTTCGCTCTCCCGCCCTGGGCTGCTCACGAACCACTGCGTCAGCCCGGCCCACTGCAGCAACCAGGTCTCGCGCGCGGTGACCAGCGCGGCCTCCGCCTCCCCCGGCACGGCGTCGAGCGACTCGCGCTCCGCGGCGGCGAGGGCCAGGAAGTCGGCACCCTCCGGACTGATCGAGCCGAGCAGCTCCGCAATGGAGGCACCGCGGACCAGCAGGTCGTTGATGAAGCGCTCGAGGTAGTCGATGAGCTGTTCCTTGTAGGCGAGGAACGCGTCGACATCGGCGTCGTGCAGATCGATGGTGCGCTGGATCGAGCCCATGAAGGCAACCGCGTTCTCAGCCAGCTCACTGAACCGGTCGCGCAGACTGCGCATGGCCTGGTGGGTGCTGGCGGCGTCCACGGACTCGCCGGCATCATGCGCCGCCACGGTGTCGCGCAGATGTGTCAGCAGGACGATGATGTCCTCCAGCGCCACCGACTGGAGTGACCCGCGACTCCCCAGCGCTGCGTCGTACGACGCCAGGGCCCGCTCCGCCGCCTCGCCCGGCCGAGACAGCTGGTAGAGCATCCGTCGCCGGTGGAAGTCCTCCAGGGTGGTCACGCGGCTCGCATCCGGGAACGCATGCAGGTTGCCCCAGCTGTCCTGGGCAAGGCGGTCCAAGGCCTCCGCGACGGCTTCCTCAGTGACGTAGCCGCCGTCGTCGACCTGCAGGGCCGCGTGCACCTGCTCGGCGCGGACGTGGACGGTGAACCTCTCCTTCGCCGACAGGAGAGCACGCATCACCCGACGGTAGAGCGGCGCGTTCGGCGTGGAGAGGTAGGCGAACGGCCCGTAGGCGTCCGCGGCGACCTCGACCGACCGCTCCGACGGCTCACTCACGTTGCCGGATCTTGCCACGCCCCACCGACACCGCCGGGACTGACACAGGGAAGCATCGAACCTGGCACGCGTCCTCGCGTGTCCGCAGAGGGCGCGAGCGACTCACGTGCCGTTTTGGGCACAATCGCAATATTCTCCATATTGTGCCGTTTTGGTCACAACTAGTACCGTTGGTTTGAATGTGCCGATTCCCGCACAAGGAGGGCGCGTGAAGCAGCGATGGCTGGTCAGCAACGGCGCCGATCTGGGCGAGAGCATCGCCGAGATCCGGCTGGCGCTTGGCCTGACACAGCAGCAACTCGCGGAGAAGGTCGGCGTCGAGCGCACCCGACTGGCCAAGCTCGAACGCGGCCGCACCACGATCATGGTCGACCTCCTCGTGAGGGTCCTTCGCACCATGGGCGCCACCCTGGTCGTCGAGTTCGACGACGACCCCACCACGCTGGGCGCATCTGGCGAGTCCACGGGCGCAGCAGGGCGTCGTGGCTAGGCGGGAACCGCTGTACGTGCAGATGTACGGCACCGTGATCGCCCGCCTGACCTCCGTCAGCCCCGGTCAGGTCACGTGCGAATACACCGACCAAGCCCGGTCGCAGTGGCCGCTCAATGCACCGCTCCTGTCGTGCTCGCTACCGATCAGCAGGCGGCCGATCAAGACGGCGGCCCCCTTCTTCCGTGGGCTCCTCCCCGAAGGCGCGGCACTGGCGGCCGTCGCTGCCGAGGCGAAGGTCCCGACGTTCGACACCTTCGGAATCCTGGCGCGGTTCGGCCGTGACGTCGCGGGCGCGGCGGTCATCAGTGCCGACGACTCAACACACGGGCCAGGGTGGGTCGCCGACTACGCCACCGCCGAGCTGGCTGCCGACGTCGCCGACATCGACGAACGCCCTTTCGCCCTGCACGACGACAGCGAACTGTCATTGCCCGGCCTGCAGAGCAAGCTCCTCCTCGTCCAGACCGAGCAGGGTTGGGGTCGACCCGCAGGCGGCTACCCCTCGACCCACATCTTGAAGGTCGAGGACCGCCGATACCCCGGATTGGTGACGATGGAAGCCGCGTGCCTCCGCCTCGCTCGCGAGCTCGGCCTGACCTCCGTTGACGCGGAGGTCACGACGATCGCTGACCTCGACTGCCTCATCGTCTCGCGTTACGACCGCCGCGCTGGCCCAGCCTCGGGCCTCCCTGAGCGAGTACACCAGGAGGACGTCTGCCAGGCGCTCGGCCTCGACATCGACGGGGCCGAGCGCCGTGCGAAGTATCAGGAGTTCGGCGGCCCAGGCTTCCGCGACGTCGCCAAGCTCCTCGTCCAACACGCAGAGACGCCGGTCGCCGCACACCTGACCAGCCTGTTGCGGACCGCGGTGTTCACCTACGCGATCGGGAACGGCGACGCGCATGGCAAGAACCTGTCATTGCTGCATTCGGACCAGGCCACTATCACGCTGGCTCCGCTCTACGACACCGTGCCCACCGCCTTGTGGAGCCGACTGCCAGATCGTGCAGCCATGTGGGTGAACGGGAAGACCCGTCTGTCAGCCGTCACCGCCCGCGACCTGGTCGCCGAGGCGATGTCGTGGCCCATGAGCGAGCAGGCGGCGACAGCGACCGTTGCCCGAACCGCTGACGAGCTCCTTGACGCCGCGGGCCGCTTGGACCTGCCCGACCACGTGGTGGAGCTGGTGACGGAGCGCGCGAAGCGCCTGCTTGCGCCGTAGCGCGGGGCGCGAGGCGCGGGGCGCGGGGCGCGGGGCAAACATGGCTTCGACTCCGGCTGCCCGGACGGCTCTGCCGCATGCGCGTCGCCGGTGAGACGACGGAGCTCCTCCACCGCCTCACCGGCCCGCGTGTGACGCAGACCACTTCACCCAGCAAGGCCAAGTAAGTAAGGTGAGCCTTACCTGACTTGAAAGGCCGGTCGTGAAGCGTATCGCCGTTGTCGTCGTCTCCCTCGTCGTCGCCCTTGCCGCGGCGACCCTTGCCGCGTGCTCGTCCAACAGTGACGCGCTCGTCGTCTACAACGCCCAGCACAAGCAGCTCATCGAGGAGCTGGTGCCGGCGTTCGAGAAGGAGACCGGGGTGAAGGTCGAGCTGCGCCACGGCTCGGACCTGGAGCTCGCGTCGCAGCTGATGGCGGAGGGCAAGGCGTCGAAGGCGGACGTCTTCCTCACCGAGAACTCCCCCGCCATGGCGGCCGTCGAACGTGACGGCCTCCTCGCGACACTGCCCGCCGACGTCACCGCACCGATCCCGGCGCAGTTCCGGCCGGCCAGCAACGAGTGGACCGGCTTCGTTGCCCGCTCCACCGTGCTCGTCTACAACACCGGCCAGGTCAAGGAGTCCGAGCTGCCGGACTCCCTCCTCGATCTCGCAGACCCTCAGTGGAAGGGCCGGATCTCGTTCTCGCCGACGGGCGCCGACTTCCAGGCGATCGTGGCCGGCGTCCTCGCCACCGAGGGCGAGAGGACCACGAAGGCCTGGCTCGAAGGCCTCGAGGCCAACGGCACGGTCTACGACGGCAACAACGTCGTGCTCGAGTCGGTGAACTCCGGCAAGTCGCCGGTCGGCATCGTCTACCACTACTACTGGTATCGCGACCAAGCCGAGTCCGGCGAGGTCAGCGACCACACGCAGCTCCACTTCTTCGGCAACCAGGACCCCGGCGCCTTCGTCAGCGTCTCCGGCGCCGGCGTCCTGGCCTCGAGCAAGCACAGGACCGCTGCGGAGAAGTTCGTCGGCTACCTCACGAGCAAGGCGGGGCAGCAGGGTCTGGCCGACAGCTACGCCCTGGAGTATCCGCTCAACCCCGACGTCCAGCTCGCGCCGCCGGTCAAGCCGTTCGCCGAGCTCCAGCCACCGAGAGTGACCGTGTCCGACCTTGACAGCGACCGGGTGGTCGACCTGATGACGGAGGTGGGGTTCCTCTGAGCGGCGAGTCGAACGGCGTCCCGGGCGTCGTGACCGGTGGCGACCTGTCAGGTGGCGTTCTGGGCGGGCTTCCCACCCGACTGCCGAGCGCCCGGTGGGTGGTGGCCGGGGTGGCCTTGCTCATCGTCGTCGCCTGCCTCGTGCCGGTCGCCTACGTGCTGTGGTCGGCCGCGTCCGGCCCGTCAGCGGCTCTCGAGTTCCTGCTGCGCCCACGCATCGGCGAGCTGCTGTGGAACACGGCCCGCCTGGTCGCCGGCGGTGTGCTCCTCAGCGTCGTCCTCGGCGTCGCGGGCGCGTGGCTCGTCGAGCGCTCCGACCTGCCGGTGCGAGGGCTGTGGCACGGCGCCCTGTGCGCGCCGCTGGCGGTGCCGGCGTTCGTGAACGGCTACGCCTGGGTGGCAACCACCCACGCCGTGCAGTCCTCTCTGGGTGCGGTCGTGGTGGTCTCGCTCTCCTACTACCCGCTCGTCTACCTGCCGACGGTCGCCGCACTCCGGCGGCTCGACCCGGCCCTGGAGGAGGTCGCGGCGTCCCTCGGGTGTGGGTCACGCGAGACCTTCCGGCGCGTAGTGCTCCCTGGAATCGCGCCGGCGGTCCTCGGGGGCGCGCTGCTCGTCGCGCTCCATCTCCTCTCTGAGTACGGCGCCCTCCAGCTGCTGAACTACCCGACCCTCACGACCGCGATCCTCCAGCAGTACGGCACCGCGTTCAACGGCGCCGCCGCGACGCTGCTGGCCAGCGTCCTGCTGCTGGCGTGCCTCGGACTGCTGCTCCTCGAGGTGATCGTGCGTGGGTCCGCTCGCCGTGCCCGAGTCGGCGGCGGCACGCCCAGGCCGGCGGAACGGCACGCGCTCGGCCGCGTCACCGTGCCCGTGCTCGCGGGCCTCACCGCGTTCGTCGCGCTCGCAGTCGGTGTGCCGGTCGGCAGCCTGGTCAGGTGGCTCGCGCGGGGCAGCTCGGCCGGCTTCGACGTCGACCGCCTGCTGTCGGCTGCCGGCACGAGTGTGGGCCTCGCGGCCGCCGCCGGGATGATCGCCACCGTCGCTGCGCTTCCGGTCGTCTGGGGGGCGGTGCGCCGCGCGTCGGGTTGGTCGGTCGGCGTCGAGCGGGCGGCGTACATCACGAGCGCCCTCCCGGGCGTCGTCGTCGCTCTTGCGCTGGTGACGGTGACGATCCGCTGGTTGCCGGGGCTCTACCAGACGCTTCCGCTCCTCGCGGCGGCGTACGTGATCCTGTTCCTCCCCCGCGCCCTCGTGTCCGTCAGGGGGGTGCTCGAGCTCGTCCCGGCCCGGCTCGAGGAGGTCGCCCTCACCCTCGGCCAGAGCCCGATGGGGGCGATGTGGCGGGTGACCCTGCCGCTGCTGCTGCCCGGCCTCGCGACCGCGACCGCGCTGGTCGCGCTCGCCGTCTCGACCGAGCTCACGGCAACCCTGCTCCTGGCGCCGATCGGCACGACGACGCTCGCCACCGAGTTCTGGAGCGAGGCCTCGGCGGTGGCGTACGGCGCCGCGGCGCCCTACGCCCTGGCCCTGGTGCTCCTCTCGGTGCCCGCGACGATCCTCCTCGGCCGCATCGCCGTCGGGGAGGCACGATGACCCCCACGCCCCACGCAGCGCTGCGGGTGACGGGGCTGTGCGCGAGCCACGGCGCCCGGACGGTGCTCGAGGGTCTCGACCTGATCGTCGCCGAGGGCGTGACCGCCGTGCTGGGCCCGTCCGGCTGCGGCAAGACGACGCTGCTGCGCGCCGTGGCCGGCTTCATCACCCCCACGGCCGGCGACATCGCGATCGGCGGCCGGTCGGCTCTCGGCCTGGCGCCACGTCGCCGCGGCGTGGGGCACGTCCCCCAGGAGGGCGCGCTCTTCCCGCATCTCGACGTCGCCGCCAACATCGCCTTCGGCCTCGGGCGCCGGGTCGGGCGGACCGCGCGGCAGCGGCGGGTCGAGGAGCTTCTGGCCCTGCTCGAGCTCCCGCAGGAGCTCGCCTCGCGCCAGCCGCACCAGCTCTCCGGCGGCCAGCAGCAGCGCGTCGCCGTCGCCCGGGCACTGGCCCCGAGCCCGGGCCTCGTGCTGCTCGACGAGCCGTTCTCCTCCCTCGACGCCGGGCTCCGCGAGGAGACCGGCCGCGCGGTGGTCCGGGCTCTGCGGGCGACCGGTGCGGCGGCGGTCCTGGTGACACACGACCAGGGCGAGGCGCTCTCGCTCGCCGACCAGGTCGCCGTCATGGCGGATGGTCGCTTCCTGCAGGTCGCGTCCCCGACCGACCTCTACCTCTCCCCCGCGCATCCAGACGTTGCTGCGTTCCTCGGGTCGGCGACGGTGCTGCGCGGTGAGGTCACGGCCGACGGCCGCGTCCACTCGCCGCTGGGGCAGGTCGAGGTGGTCTCCCCCCAGCCGCCTGGCGAGGTCACGCTCGTCGTGCGTGCCGAGCAGCTCCAGGTCGTGACCGGTCCCACCGCCGACGCCGCGGTGCCGGGCATCGTCGACGAGGTGTCGTTCTTCGGTCACGACGCGACCGTCCGGGTCCGGCTCGCGAGCGGTGAGCTGCTGCTGGCCCGAGTCCCGGGCGTCGGCATCCCGGCGAGCGGGACGAAGGTCGGCCTGGACGTCGTCGGGCCGCTGGTGGCCTTCACGGCGGTCGGAGCCGGCCGATGACGGTCCTGGAGACCGCTGCGGGACACCTCCTGCTCCGCGGGCGGGCCGGCGACCCGGCGCTGATGACGGCCGAGACGACGCTCACCTACGCCGACCTCGAGCGTGCCGTCGTACGCCGGGCTGCCGAGCTGGGACCCGCTCGTCGCCTGGTGCTCCTCGAAACCCGGAACGACCTCGCCTCGGTGGTCGACTATCTGGCCGCGCTCGCCAGCCACCACCCGGTCCTGCTCGCACCCCCCGGCGGTCCTCGCGTCGAGCTCCGGGCCCGCTACCGGTCGGCGCTCGAGGGCGACGCCGACCTCCACCCCGACCTCGCGGTGCTGCTGTCGACCTCCGGCTCGACCGGCTCCCCGAAGCTCGTGCGGCTCTCCCGAGAGAACCTCGTCGCGAACGCGACCAGCATCGCGACGTACCTCCGGCTCACCGCCGCCGACCGCGCGATGACCTCACTCCCCCTGCACTACTGCTACGGCCTGTCGGTTCTCAACAGCCACCTGATCAGCGGCGCCGCCGTCGTCCTGACCGACCTCTCGGTCGCCGACAACTGCTTCTGGGACCTCGCCGCGCGCGTCGGGGCGACCTGCTTCGCCGGGGTGCCCTACACCTTCGACCTGCTCGACAGCTCCGGCTTCGCCGACCGCACGCTTCCGGCCCTGCGCTACATCACCCAGGCCGGCGGTCGGATGCCGGCGGAGCAGATCCGCCGCTACGCCGACCTGGGCGCCGAACGCGGTTGGGACCTGTTCGTCATGTACGGCCAGACCGAGGCCACCGCCCGGATGGCCTACCTGCCGCCCGCACTGGCCGGTCTGCGGCCCGAGGCGATCGGCGTCCCGATTCCGGGCGGGGACTTCCGGCTCGACCCGGTCGAGGGTGCGGAGCCGGGGGTGGGCGAGCTCGTCTACACCGGCCCGAACGTGATGATGGGGTATGCCGAGCAGGCGGCCGATCTGGCCCGCGGGGCCGAGCTCGGCGAGCTGCGCACCGGTGACCTCGCCCGCCAGGCCGACGACGGCCTGTGGGAGATCACCGGCCGGCGCAACCGCTTCGGCAAGGTCCTCGGTCTGCGCCTCGACCTCGACCGCATCGAGACCGAGCTGGCCACCACGTCCGGTGCGTCGGTGCGCGCTGTCGCGCCGGGCGCTCGGCTGCACCTGTTCGTGGCGGGGCGGGGGGTCGCGGAGCGGCTCCGCGGGTTGCTGGCCGACGTCGTCACCCTGCCGGCCTCGGGCATTGAGATCCACCACGTGCCCGAGGTTCCGCGCACCCGCAGCGGCAAGGTCGACTACGCCGCCCTCGAGGCCCGGGCCACCGCATCCGACGCGATCGCGGACCGCGCGGAGGGTGCTGAGTGCGCGCACCGCGCCGGGTCCCGTGACCCGTCTGCGCGCGACGACGCCTCGGCCGACGCACTCCGCGCCGTGTACGCAGGCGCCCTGGGCCGCCCGGACGCGAGCATCGAGGACACGTTCGTCTCGCTGGGCGGTGACTCGCTCTCCTTCGTCGAGATCGCGACGCAGCTCGCCGACCGCCTGGGGACGCTGCCGTCCGCCTGGCAGCACCGGACGATCGCGGAGCTGGCGGCGAGCGGCCGACCGCGACGTCGATGGCTGACGCCGGTCGAGCTCCCCGTCCTGCTGCGGGCGCTGGCCATCGTCGCGGTCGTGGGCAGCCATGCCGACGTCTGGACCGTCCTCGGCGGTGCTCATGTGCTGCTGGCCGTCGCCGGCTACAACCTGGCCCGGTTCGGCCTTGCCGCACCCACACGCGGACTCCGCACCCGTCGGCTGCTCGGGGCCGCCGGCTCCGTCGTCGTCCCTGCGGCCCTCTGGGTGGGCGGCGTCGCGCTCGTCAGCGATCGCTACCAGTGGCGGACCGCGCTCGGTCTCAACCAGGCGCTCGGCAGTGACGGTTGGACCCGCGACTGGCAGCTCTGGTTCCTGGAGGCAGTCACCTGGTCGTTCGCCGGGCTCGCGGTCCTCCTTGCCGTGCCCGCGCTCGACATCTGGCAGCGACGGCATCGTTTCGGCGCGGCCGGGGTCGCGGTCGGCGTGACGCTGGTCGTCCGGTTCGCGTGGGTCGGCGTCGAGGCCGGCCCCACGGAGCGCTACACGATCGGATGCGTCCTGTGGTGCCTGGCGCAGGGCTGGGCAGCCGCCGAGGCGCACCGCCCCTGGCAGCGGGTCACGGTCGCGGCCGCGGCGGTGGTGGCGACCTACGGGTTCTTCGGGGACCCGGTGCGCGAGACCGTCGTCGTCGCCGGAGCCGTCGTACTTCTCATGCCGTGGCCCGTCCTGCTCCCCCGGCTGCTCGCACGGACCACGGGCGCGCTCGCGAGCGCCTCGCTGTGGATCTACCTCGTGCACTGGCAGATCTACCCGGACCTGGAGGCCGCGGGGCTCGGTGGAGTAGGCGTCCTTGCGTCGCTGCTAGCGGGACTGCTGGCCTCCGCCGGATACACCGCCGCCGTGCGTTGGTGGGCGTGGTGGACGAGGGCCGTCATCGCTGCCGATGACCGCCGGTCCGGCAGAGCCCCTCGGGATCCGGGTCGTCGCGTCACGCCTCAGATGTGGAGATGAACCCGAGCAGGCGTGCGGCGCCGAGAGCCGTGAGCGGCTCGCCGAGGTGGAAGCCTTGCCCCACGTGCACGCCGAGGGCGCCCAGCATCGAGAGCTGGTCGTGTGTCTCGACTCCTTCGACGACGATCTCGACGTTCAGGTCGCGCAGGAGCCGGATGACGCCGGCGAGCACCGCGCATGGGCGAGCGTCGGTCGTGGCCTGTTGTAGGAAGCTGCGGTCGAGCTTGACGGTGTCGACATCGAAGTGGCTGAGGTAGCCCAGCGAGGCGTGCCCGCTGCCGAAGTCGTCGATGGCGATGCGCACCCCCAGGGCGCGCAGCCTGCCGATCTGCTCGACGGCCTCGCCGATGTTGTCGATCAGGGCGGACTCGGTGATCTCCAGCTCGAGTTCCTCGGCCCGAAGCCCTGCGTGATCGAGTGCCTGCACGACGTCATGGATGAGGTCTGGCGACGTGAAGTGCATGGTCGAGAGGTTGGCTGAGAGCCGGAGCGGGCGGTCCGCCTCCACGCTCCACCGCCGGACCTGTGCGGTCGCGACGTCCAGAACGAAGCGGTCCAAGGCGATGATCGCACCGGTGCGCTCAGCCGCGGGGATGAACTCTCCAGCGGGGACGGGGCCACGGCGTGGGTCGTTCCAACGGGCCAGCGCTTCGAACCCGACGATCTGGTGGTCGTGGAGTCGGTAGAGCGGTTGGTAGTGCACCTCGACCTCGCCACGTCGCACCGCTCCGACCAAGCGCGCCGAGGTCAGCGAGTCCTGCATGGTGGAGCTCAACGACTCACGTTGCCCGCGGGTCAGCCATGCCAGGAACAAGGCGACCAGCACGAACACGAGCATGCGGAGCAGCCAGTGGTCGAGCTGCTGCGGCTCACCGGTGGCGACCTCGGCCGGGAGAGCGGGCCCGGCGAGAAGTCCCCCGGTCACCGCAGTGGCAAGGACCAACGGCCACGTCAGGCGCACGGCGGCCAGGATGATCGGCAGGTAGAACAGGTGTGGAAGCGAAGAGTTCGACCCGCCGGCGCCGTAGCATGCGACCCACGCGAGCCCGAGTCCTGCCAGCGTGGCGGCGACGGCCAACCACGCACCGGCACCGGTATAGGCGATGTAGGCGATCCGCAGGCCCACGCCGCCGCGACGCCTGGCGTCGGCAAGGGCGATGGTCACGCGTTCTTCTTCCCAGAGTGGCCGATGATCGCTGATGTCGGCGGACGCTAGCTCATGACCGCGGTTGCATCAGGATCGGGGTGCTCTCCCGGAACAACGAGGCAGGCGATCAGCGGTCACGAGGCCTGCGTCGTCGCCGGCGGCGCGACACCGAGCTCGCGCAGGGCTTCGGCGTACCGCGCGATGTTCCGCAGCTTGACCGTCTCGTAGCCGCGGATCATGTCGGGCAGCTCGGCCAGCTGCACCGCCCGCTCGTAGGAGTCGAGGGTGAGGCCGTCGGCGAGGTCGGCGAGCAAGGCGCGGTAGTGGTCGCGCAGGTCGCGTTCGACCCGACGCAGATGTGCGTATCCGAAGACGTCGGCCGGTGTCCCCCGCAGGAACTTCAGGCGAGCCAACGTCCGGAGCGCCACGTGGGACTGCGGACCGAACGCGATCTTCTTCTTCCGGCCCAGCGCCCGAAGCGTGGGCGGGTGGAGCATGTAGGAGACGGTTCCCTCGGGGAAGGCCTCCTGGGCCGAGTCCAGGAACGCTGGGTCCGTGAGGAGGCGTGCGACCTCGTACTCGTCCTTGTAGGCGGTGAGCTTGAACAGGTTGCGGGCGACCGCTTCGCTCAGGCGCGTCTCGTTCGTCACTGCGCGTTCGGCCGTGGCGATCTGCGCGACGAAGTCCACATAGTCGGCGCAGACCGCGTCGTTCTGGTAGGCGACGAGGCCCGCGGCGCGTTGCGTGACGAGGCGGAGAACCTCGCCCTGGAGGTCGCTGCGCGTCACCGCGGTCGGGACGGGTCGCTGCTGAGCTCGTGCCGTGGATCCTGTCTGGGGCGCGACGACCGCCTGGAAGGCGTCGGGCGCGGCGACCGCGGCGCGGCCCCAGCGGAAGGCCGCCACGTTCGCATCGACCGCGGTGCCGTTGATGCCGATGGCCTCCTCGATCGCCGCAGCGGGCAGCCGGAGGGCGCCGGACTGGTAGGCGGCGCCCACCAGGAGGAAGTTGGCCGCCATGGTGTTGCCGAAGATGCGTTCCGCTGCGTCGAGGGCATCGACGGTGAAGACCTCGGCGCTGGCGGAGCGGACCCGCTCGAGGAGGTCGACCTCGTCCGGGTGCTGCACCTTCGTGTCGTAGACCATCGCGCCGGTCGGCGTCCGGCTGGTCGAGACCACCGTCTTGGTCGCCTGCGGGTCGCCGTAGGCGAGGTTGCGGTCCTCGGCGAGGGTGAGCAGGTCGAAGCCGAGGAAGCAGTCGGCCGACCCGGGCGTCAGCCGGTTGGCCGGCTCGAGGTCCCCGGCGGCGAAGCGGAGATGTCCCACCACCGGGCCCGCCTTCTGGCTCAGCCCGGTCTGGTCCAGCGACTCGACGGCATAGCCCGCACGCGCTGCGGCGGTGGCGAGGACCTGGTTGACCGTCACGATGCCGGTGCCGCCGATGCCCACCATGAAGACATTCTGCGTCGCGGAGACGGTTCCCTCCGCGGCGCTGGGCGCGAGGGTCGGCGGGACCGGGAACGTGCGCTTCGCCCTCCCCCTGGAGCTCTCGGTCTTCGACCCGGTCTTCCGCGCGGCGTTTCGTGCCGCCCTCCGTGCCGCCCTCCGTGCCGCCTTCCGCGCTGCCTTGCGGCTCTTGCGGGGTGAGGTCTCGATGGTGACGAACGACGGGCAGTCCCCGTCGAGGCAGCTGTAGTCGGTGTTGCAGGAGGTCTGGTCGATGCGGGTCTTGCGACCGTACTCGGTCTCGACCGGTTGGACGGAGAGGCAGTTGCTCTTCACTCCGCAGTCGCCGCATCCCTCGCAGACGGCCTCGTTGATGACCACCCGCTTGGTGCGGGCCGGCAGCCCGCCGCGCTTGCGCTGACGCCGGGCGTCGGCGGCGCAGTGCTGGTCATAGATCAGGACGGTGACACCGGGGGTCTCGCGCAGGATCCGCTGGGCCTCGTCGAGGCGGTCACGGCTCCAGAGCAAGGTGCCGCGTGCGAGGTCGCGCTTGCGGTGTCGATCGGGCTCGTCGGCGCAGACGATGATCTTCGTGACGCCCTCGCTGCGCAGCTTGTGGGTCAGCTGCGGAACGCTGAGGGCGCCCTCGGCGTCCTGAGCGCCGGTCATCGCGACGACGTCGTTGTAGAGGACCTTGTAGGTGATGTTCACCCCGGCCGCGATGCACGCCTGGACGGCGAGCTGCGCGGAGTGGAAGAACGTGCCGTCGCCGACGTTCTGGAAGATGTGCTCGGCGTCGGTGAACCAGGCCTGCCCGATCCACTGAGCGCCCTCACCGCCCATCTGCGTCACGCCCGTGACCGCGCTGTCCTCACGGTCGGAGATCGTGACCATCACGTGGCAGCCGATCCCGCCCCCACCCATCGAGCCCTCCGGGATGGCGGTGGAGCGGTTGTGCGGGCAGCCACTGCAGAAGTACGCCGACCGGCTGGCCGACAGCAGCGGGAGCTGCGTGCGCTTCGGCTTCGGCGGCGCCACGGCGACCGCGTCCTGGAGGACGTGCCGCATCGGCGCCAGCAGCCGACCGGCGGTCAGCTCGCCGTCAGCGGGGATCAGCGTCAGCCCCGACGCGTCCCGCTTGCCCAAGACCTGCGGCGCGCCGGAGGTGCCGTAGAGAATCTCGCGCACCTGGGCCTCGATGAAGGACGTCTTGTCCTCCACCACCACGATGCGGTCGAGGCCCTCGGCGAACCGCGTCACGATGCCGGGCTCGACGGGGCTCATCAGACCCAGGCGCAGCAGGCGGATGCCGGCCCGCTCCAGGTCGTCGTCTCGGACGCCGAGATCGAGGAACGCTTGGCGCATCGAGTCGAAGCAGCTGCCTGACGCGATGAAGCCCAGCGTGGCCTGAGGCGGGTCGACCTCGAGCACGTTCAGCCGGTTGAGGGCGGCGTACTCCCGCACGACCTTGGCTCTGGGTCCGACGAGCGCGGCCTCGGCGCCGACGATGGCGTCGGGGCGGAGCACCATCGGACGCTGCTCGTAAGTGTAGGTCCGTCCCTCCCACTCGACCTCGGGCCGGCCGGGAGTCGCGGCGCCGACGGAGGGCTCGACCATCCAGGCGCCATCGGCGACATCGGCCACGATCTTGAGGGCGACGACGCATCCTGAGGCGCGCGACATCTCGATGCCGTGCAGACCGAGGGTGACGATCTCCGCGGCGTTGCGCGGGAACAGCACGGGGATCCCGAGCGCCGCCAAGGAGCGCTCGCTGACCGCGGGGACCGTCGACGACTTCGACGCAGGGTCGTCGCCAACCAGCAGCAAGGCGCCGCCGTTGGGGTTGACGCCGTACATGTTGGCGTGCCGCAGAGCGTCGGTCGCGCGGTCGACACCTGGCCCCTTGCCGTACCAGAAGCCGGTGACGCCGTCGTAGGTGCGGGTGCCCAGGGGGAGGTCGATCTGACTTCCCCAGACAGAGGTGGCCGCCAGCTCCTCGTTCACGCCGGGCACGAACCGGATGTCGTTCTCCTCCAGCACCTCCGGCATCTCGGCGAGCATGCGGTCCAGGCCCCCCAGCGGACTGCCTTGGTAGCCGGAGACGAACGAGGCCGTGCGCAGACCGCGCCGCCGATCCAGAGCGCGATGCTCCACGAGGAGCCGCGCGATCGCCTGCACGCCCGTCAGCAGCATGGGCGGCCCGCCAGCCTTGAACCGGTCGGCGAGCTCATAGGCCTCGACGGTCGGTCGGTTGAGCAGCTCGGTCACGACTGATCCTCCTGGCTGACGCGGCGCCGGAGCGCCCGCTCGTCGATGGCTCTGGTGGCACGACTCTGGCCGTCCCGTGCCTCCGATCACAACGTATATCGCGCAGATAGGCGACACGTCGCAACCGGCCACCACTGACAGAGGAATCTCGCGCGAATTCTTCGCTCATGCTCTACATTTCCTTGCGTGAGCGAGCCGACCGTGCTGGATCAGATCGACCGTCAGATCCTCGCTCTGCTGCAGGAGAATGCCCGGCGACCCCTCCGCGAGATCGCCGCCAGCGTCGGGCTCACCGTGGCGCCGGTGCAACGTCGCATCGCCCGGCTCGAGAAGACCGGCGTCATCAGCCGCTACACCGTGCAGATCAACCAGGGCCGCATTGCGACCGGGATCGAGGCCGTCACCGAGCTGCAGTTCGCCGCGGACCTCGACCTCGCCCAGATCATGGAGTTCGTCGCCCAGATCCCCGAGGTGGAGGAGGTCCTGACCCTCGCCGGCGACCCCGACGCCCTGGTCCGCATCCGGGTCGATGGCGTCGAGCATCTGCGCCAGGTCGTGAGCCGCATGCGCTCGGGTGGACCCGTCGCCGGCACCAAGACCCTCGTCATCCTCGAGAGATGGAATCGGTTCGGCTGACGCGGTCAGCGCCCTGCACAGCGGTCCTCGCTCAGCCGACTGGAGCCTTGTCGATGGTTTCGGCTGCGTGAATGGCGTTACTGGCCGCTCGCGCCAGGGATGGAGTCGACCTGGTCGAGCATCTCGGTGAGCTGATGCCGCAGCCGCCCTCTGAGCTCGGTTGCTGCTTGCTGGAGGCGGGCGACCTCCTCCTCGTGGCGCCCGCGTAGTGCCGTCGTCTCCTCACGCAGTCGAGACGCCTCCTCGCGTGCCTCGTTCGTCATGTGCGTGCTCTCAGCCCGCGCGGAGCTAGCCAAGCGGTCGGCCTCGGTCCTTGCAGCGCGCACGAGCTCGGCGGCCTCTTCGCGAGCGCGCGCCACGATCGTCGCCGCGTCGTTTCGGGCGTCTGAGCGCCACTGCTCGGTCTCGCGGGCGGTCAGCTCGAGCAGTCGAGCCGCCGCGTGCGAAGCGTGGGAGCCATCGTCGTGGGTGGCCTCCGGGCCATCCGGCGGCGCCGTGTCGCCATGGGTGTCGCCACCGCCACTGGTGGACGGATCGCCCGGCCCGTCTACGTTGATGCTCATGCCCGACCCCCGTGTTCGTATTGATGGCACCCACATGCTGCACTGTCGGGCCTGAGCAAAGACTGCCAGAGTCGGCCCCGGACGAGTTCGCTTCCGCGATCTGTGAGATCAGAGACAGCGCCGTGTCGCCGTCATCCGTCACCCCTCATGTCGATGGCGTCAGGATGCCGCTCGGTCTAGAGACCGTTGGTCTTGAGCCAGTCCAGGATGGCGTCGGCCACTTCCCTCCAGCCGCTGTCGATGGTCAGCGAATGGCCGCGTCCCTCGAACTGCTTCAGCTCGGTGACCGCCGCGGAGTCGCGATACTGCTTCAACGTCGAGCGGGTGACCACGTCAGGAACGGTGTGGTCTTCAAGTCCCGAGACCAGGAGAAGGGGTCCCCTGTTCTCGTTGGCCGTGTTCACCTTGGCCTGGGAGTGCATCACGAAGTTCGCAGCGGCAGCCTGGAACAACGGCCTGGCCGGTGACGGGATCGTCCACTTCTCGTAGAGCTGATCGGACTCCTCCTCGCTGACCGCGTTCCCGAAGCCGAATCGGAACTCCTTTCGGCTCAGGGACACCGCCTTGTGAAGATTGCTCGGGTTTCCCAAGGCAGGGAGGCCAGCGCGCAACTGGGCAAGTGGCAGCGGGAGCACGCCCTTGATCTGCGCAGGGTCGATGGCGACCGCAGCTGCTCCGATCCCTTGGCCCAGAAGCTTCTCGGCGATGAGTCCTCCGAAGGAGTGCCCGATGATCACGGGAGGCTCGGCCAAGCCGTCGATGATGTCGGCGTAGTGTCCCGTGGCGTCATTGATGCCGATGTTGGCTACGCGCTCGGGGTGCTCTCGAGCCTCGGCGACCGTCTCGGGCTCGCCGGGCCAGCCAGGCGCAAGCGGGCTGTACCCAGCCTCGCGGAAGAGCTCGACCCAAGGATCCCAGCTGGTTGCGTGCAGCCAGAGACCGTGAATGAAGACGACAGGTTTCAAGGCCATGACGGTGCCCTCCAAGGTCGTAGCGCTCCAGTGGAATCCACTCTGGCCAAGGTCAGCGTCGGTGGCAACCGTGAACGATGACGGGTCCAGGCCGCGTGTCCTCGGAGGTGTCACAAATGGCGGCCGGCAGGCGTCTGGATGTCCGTACCGACCACCTCAGGAGGACATCATGACCGGAACGACCCGTATCCCCGCCGCCGAGATCTCCGGCTTCAAGGGCTGGCTCGTCAAGCGGATGGCGAAGCGGACACTGGGCCAGGTGCCGACCTCGATCGGCGTGTACTGGCACCACCAGAAGGTGCTGATGGACATGGCCGGCCTCGGCGGCAAGGTCCAGAAGTGGGATACCTGCGACGAGCAGCTGAAGTCGTTCGCGCACATGGCTGTCGCGTCCCGCGTCGGCTGCACCTGGTGCCTGGACTTCAACTACTTCGAGGCCCACAACAAGGACCTCGACATGGCCAAGGCCCGCGAGATCCCGCGCTGGCACGCGTCCGAGGTGTTCACCCCGCTCGAGCGGGAGGTGCTCGCCTACGCGGAGGCGATGACCGAGACCGAGCCCACCGTGACCGACGAGATGGTCGAGTCGCTGCGCGCCCAACTCGGCGACGCCGCCGTCATCGAGCTGACCGGTGTCATCGCGTTCGCCAACTTCACGACGCGGGGCAACGTCGCCCTCGGCATCGAGTCCGACGGCTTCGCCGCGGCGTGCGGGCTCGCTCCCCTGCCCGAGCGCGCCGCCGTAGGGTCATGACCGTGTCCGACGACCCCTTCCTCCTCCACCGCGGGCTGCTGTTCACCGTGGCTTATGAGATGCTCGGGGCGGCCTCGGAGGCCGAGGACGTCGTGCAGGAGACTTGGATCCGCTGGGATGCCATCGGCGAGGCGGCCCGGGCCGAGGTCAGAGACCCGCGTGCTTTCCTCGTCCGGATGACCACCCGCAAGGCGCTCGACCGGCTGCGCGCCAACGCGCGGCGGCGCGAGGAGTACGTCGGCGAGTGGCTGCCTGAGCCGCTGCTGACCGCCCCGGACGTCGCCGACGACGTCGAGCTGGCCGACAGCGTGTCGTTCGCGATGCTCACCGTGCTCGAGACGCTGGCACCGATCGAGCGGGCGGTCTTCGTGCTGAGGGAGGTCTTCGACCTCTCCTACGGCGAGATCGCGGAGGCGGTGGACAAGTCCGAGACCGCCGTACGCCAGATCGGGCATCGGGCCCGCAAGCACGTCGCCGCCCGCCGGCCTCGTGTGGAGGTGAGCCGCAGCGAGCAACAGGAGGTCGTCGAGCGGTTCCTCGCCGCTGTGACCGGCGGCGACCTGCAGGAGCTACTCGACGTCCTGGCCCCCGACGTCGTGCTGGTGGCCGACGGAGGCGGGATCGCCCAGGCACTCATGAACCCCGTCACGGGTGCCAAGAAGGTCGCGAACCTGCTGCGCACGTTCCCGAAGTTCGGGGCCGGCGCGACCTTCGTGCCGGTGCTGCTCAACGGCGCGCCGGGGGCGCGGATCGTCGGCCTCGACGACGGCTTCGATACCGCTATCACCTTCGCCGTCGAGGGCGGGCGGATCAGCCGCATCTTCGCGATCCGCAACCCGACCAAGCTCAGCCGGCTCGAGGTCGAGGCGCCGCTCACGCGGTAGGCGCCGGGTCCGGGCCGGACCGGGAACAACGAACTATCCTCCCGTACACGTCCTCGCTGCGACGGCGGATGGCGACCCCATGCGCTATGTGCCGTAGCCAGACACGGCGACCAGCCCACGGTCATTCCGACAACACCCGTGGCGCACTGTCAGCGGGCACACATGCAGCGACACTGCGGCCGAACACGGGGAAGGATCCTTGAGCCGCATGCCCGACCTGGCCGGCGACGACGGTCAGGAGCGGGCGGGCGGTCAAGAGCACGTCGGGCCCGTCCGCGAACGGGTCGGCGTCGATCACGACCAGGTCGGCGCTGAGCCCGGCCACGAGCCGGCCGGTCACGGACTCCCATCGGCCGGCATGCGCGGTGGTCCCAGAGTGCGTCGGGGTGGCGGCCGTCGGCGAACGGCCACTCCATCGCGGCCGTACAGCTCTCGATCACCCCGTCCACGAAGATCTTGATGCCCTGGATGTGCAGCCACGGCCCCCGGTGCGTCCTGCGCAGGTGGACCGCTCGGGCCACCTGCGCGAGGTCGCGTTCGCGGTCGCCGGTGCGGTTGACGATCCAGTGGCCCCCCATCCGGAGCGGAAGTCGACCGTCGCGGGCCAGGGCCTGCTCCAGCGGCCGCAGCTCCTCCTCCCCCAGCCCCATGTCGACCGCAGAGGTGACGCCGGCTGCCAGGTAGCAGGCGAACGCGTCGTCCTGGGCCGCCAGGCGCTCGACGTCCGTGGTGAGGCCGTCCAGGACGTCGCGCATGAGGCCGAGCGCGGCGTTCTCGAGCAGGAAGCCCGTGGCCTCGCCGTCGGCGTCGCGCTCGATGCGCCCGCCCAGGGGGTCCGGGGTAGACCGCGTGATGCCCAGCTCGCGCAGGGCCGCCGAGTTGACCCAGGCCGAGTGCAGGTCGGCGGCCGTCAGGTAAACCGGCCGGTCCGGTTCGACGGCGTCGAACATCGCGCGGTGCAGCGCTCTCCCGCCGAGCGCGGCGAAGAGCCAGCTGCGACCCCGGACCCGAGGTGCGTCCAGGTCGGCCGCCGCGGCGGACGCCACCCTCGCCTGGATCTGGCCGAGGTCGGCAGCGTCGAGCAGGTCGACCTGGGCGAGGGACTCGCCGAGGTTCACGAGGTGCGTGTGCGCGTCGACGATGCCCGGCAGGACGAACGCGCCATCCAGCTCGACGGTGTCTGCGCCGGCGGCCAGTCTGTCAGCGGTCTCGGTGTCGCCGACGTAGGCGATGCGATCGCCGTCGGTCACGACCGACTCGGCCCAGAGCGGCTCGGCGGCGGTGAAGATCCGGCCGGCGCGGTAGTGGACGAGCGTCATCGGACACCTCCGCGCGCGCCGTATCGGTTGATGGTGGCGAGGTAGATCGCAGCGGGCAGCACCAGGCCGGCCACGAGGGAGAGGTCGACGCCGCCGAGGGCGGCGGAGACGGGTCCCGTGTAGACGGGGGTCGACGAGCACAGCAGGGCCACGACCGCACCGACCAGCGAGCCGACGGCACCGGGCACGTTGACTCCGCGGGTGTACCAGTGCGGGCCTCCGCGCGACTCGTCGCTGAGCGCCTCGCCGCTGCTCGTGCGACGACCCGAGCGCTCCGACACGGCCGGTGGCCGTGAGGCGGTCCTCGAGCTGCTGTCGCGGGACCCGGACATCGATGCGGTCTACGCCTTGACCCCGGAGCACTCGGTCGGCGTCCATCAGGTGCTGGGCGAGCGCGGACTGCTGCAGCGCGTACAGCTTGTCTGCGGGTCGGACGCCGAGTCGATGCGCTCGGCGGCACCGCCCATCTCGGCGGTCGACCGCCAGCCGGAGGCGCTGGCGTGGGAGGCCACCATGCGGCTTCTCATCGTCGTCGACGGCGTGGAGCGCGAGCCCCCGCCCGCCCCCGACCACGGCCGCATCATCGCGCGCAGCACGTCACGAGTGAGCCTGCTGGACTAGGTGCCGAGCACGGTTGACGGCCGGTGAGGCCGTGCGATCAGGGCGACAGAATCCCGTCACGGCAGGTGCGCTGAAGTGAACCCCCCTGGCGTGAGGGGCGGGTCGGCCGTCGCGACTATCCCCAACCCTGACGAAGCGCACCTGCGGGCTGGTGTGCTTGCGTCACTACATCGGTGTGGCCCTTCCGGGGTCTCAGGAAAATGGAGAAGGGATAGGTGCTGATGCGGAAGTCACTCTGGCCCGGGCTTGTGGGGTCTCTTGCCATCTTGGGTGCGTTTGCGTTGCCGGCAGGGCCGGCGACGGCGGCTGGATCCAGTACGGCGTACACGTGCACCGGCGGTTCGATCCCGTCTGGGAACTACTCCAGCATCACGGTGGCCGGGTTCTGTGACGTAGTGCCGGACGCGGTCATCAACGTCACGGGGAACATCAACGTTGCCGCGGATGCGGTCTTCGACGCGCAGAGCGCGCCATCGACCATCACCGTCGGCAAGAACGTCACCGCGGCTGCGGGCTCGATCCTCGGTCTTGGCTGTCAGCCCAACGGCGCCCACGCGGCCCACCCGTGCGCGATCGAGCCGGACGGTCACTCCGTCATCACCGTCAAGGGCAACGTCACGACCACCGACGCGGACACCGTGCTGCTGAACGGCATCACGGTCAACGGAAACGTCACTTTAACCGGAGGCGGGGGTGAGTTCCCCTGGCCGATCAAGAACAACACGATCGGCGGGAACGTCACCGCGAGCAACATCACGCCCGAGTGGTTCGGCCTGCTGTTCAACCACATCGGCGGAAACGCGACGTTGACGAACATCATGTCGACCGACCCCGAGGACGAGGGGTTCGCCTCCGTCAACGTCGTGTCCAACACGATCGGGAGGAACTTGAACTGCGACGGGCTCGGTCCGCGCCTGTCTGGTGGCTTCATCCCCGGTGCGGTGAACATCACCGGCGGCAAAGCGACAGGCCAGTGCGCAGGTCTCGTGGGCGGTTAGCCCCTTCGTCTGGTCACCACCCGCTCGGGCGGGGTGGTGAACAGACAGGTCGGGCGCGCTCGCATCGCCTCCGGAGGCGGTCCGCTCCATCGCCAGATCCGATCGCGGGTGAGCGGCACCGACGCGGAGCGACGCGCTGTCCGCGGTCGAGCGCGCCGTCCTACTGGGAGTCAGGTGCCCGCGACGCGCTTAGCGTCCGCTACTGCCTGGGTCAGGACAACGACCATTTGGTCGCGTATCGAAAGATTCCTGGGATCCTTGCTAAGAGCCCACATGCCTCGTACAACACCGATCGACTCGACGTCTTCCGTATCCGTCGTATAGATCAGCTGGGGAGCCTTGAACCAGCCCCCGTTACTTCCGGCACGAACGCCGACGATGTGTCTGAGCCAGACTGTACGAGCATCGAAAGGCGCATAGGACTGCAAGATCTCCCCGACCAGCTCGGCACCAGGCACTTTCAGTTGGCCGGCGACATACGCGGCACCTTTGATCGCAACGTCGTTCGCGATGTTCTTGATCAACTTGATGGGGGCGAAAAGCAGGCGCCTGTTCGTGACGACGAACTGCTGTCCAACCTGACCCTGGCCGCCGTAGAAGACGCCCCGCACCTCTTCAAGCTCGTCAAGGGGCTCGCGCTCGTAGTTCGTCATCAGAGCTCCCGGGCAGTAAGAGTGATCGGGCTTTCGACCTCAAGTAAGCCTCCGCCCACAACGCAGCCAAGCCATCGAGGTCCGCGCCTGATACATCACACCGCGACGGCTCTCCACCATCATCCCCCCGATTGGCGAAAGAACCATCGCAGGTCCGAACGGATGATGGACGCCATCAGCGGCGGAATGGGTCACCTCGGGGCTGCCGAAGGTCAGCGCCCTCTGCCTCATCCAGAACTGAGTCCGAGGCGACGAGCGGATTCCTCCCGCATCTCGACCTTGCGGATCTTCCCGGTGACGGTCATGGGGAACTCCTCAACGATCAGGACATAGTGCGGGATCTTGTAGTGCGCGAGCCTCCCCGCCGCGAACGCCCGGACTCCTTCACAGTCCAGAGGCTCGGCTCCGGGACGGAGCTTGATCCAGGCGCAGAGTTCTTCGCCGTACTTCTGGTCGGGCACGCCGACGACCTGGACGTCCTCGATGTCGGGGTGGGTGTAGAGGAACTCCTCGATTTCCCGCGGGTAGATGTTCTCCCCGCCCCGGATGACCATGTCCTTGATCCGGCCGACGATCGCGCAGTAGCCGTCGTGGCGCATCACGGCCAGGTCGCCGGTGTGCATCCAGCCGTCGGCGTCGATCGCCTCGGCGGTCTTCTCCGGGTCGTTCCAATAGCCCAGCATCACCGAGTAGCCACGGGTGCAGAACTCGCCCGGCTCACCGCGCTCGACGGTCTTCCCGGTGACGGGGTCGATGATCTTGATCTCCACGTGGGGATGGGCCCGCCCGATGGTCGCCGTACGCCGGTCCAGGTCGTCGTCGATGCGCGTCTGGGTCGCGATCGGTGAGGTCTCGGTCATCCCGTAGGCGATCGCGACTTCGGTCATCCCCATCTCGTCGATGCACCGCTTCATCACCTCGACCGGACACGGAGACCCGGCCATGATCCCGGTCCGCAGGGTGGAGAGGTCGAAGGACGCGAACCCCGGAGCGTTCAGCATCGCGATGAACATGGTGGGGACGCCGTACACACCGGTGCACTGCTCGTCCTGGATCGTTTGCAGGGTGATCAGCGGTTCGAAGCCGGCCGAAGGAATCACCATAGTGGCCCCGTGCGTAGTGCAACCGAGGTTGCCCATCACCATCCCGAAGCAGTGGTAGAACGGCACCGGAATGCACAGCCGGTCCGCATGGGTGAAGTTGAGAACACCCGTGGTCAAGAAGGCGTTGTTCAGGATGTTGGCGTGGCTCAGCGTGGCTCCCTTCGGAAAGCCGGTCGTGCCTGAGGTGTACTGGATGTTGATCGGGTCATCGCTTCCCAAGGTGGCCATGCGGTCGGCGACGGCCCTTTGAGGAAGGGTCTCACCGCCGGCGACCAGGTCGGTCCACTCGTCGGTGTCGATGAAGATCACCTGCTCGACGGGAGTCTCGTGCCGGACCTCGCCGATCATTGCCCGGTAGTCACTGGTCTTGAAGTCCGTGGCCGAGATCAGCAGCTTCACGCCTGACTGACTGAGCACGTAGGCCAGTTCGCGGGTGCGGTACGCCGGATTGATGTTGACCAGGATCGCGCCGATCTTGGCGGTCGCGTACTGCGCAATCGTCCACTCCGCGCAGTTCGGCGCCCAGACACCGACGCGGTCACCCTTGGCGATGCCGGCCGACAGCAGCCCCCGGGCGAAGGCGTCGATGTCACCGTTCAGTTCGGCGTAGGTCCAGCGGCGACCGGACGCCACCTCCACGAGAGCCTCGCCGTCGGCGAACTCGAGTGCGATGCGCTCGAAGTGCGCGCCGATCGTCTCCTGGAGCAGTGTCGTGCTGGCTTCGCCAGCGGCATACGAATCCACGGGAGTCTTCCTCCATGTCGAAGTTGGTGCTCCGACCCGGGCGGGTGGTCCACACCCGGGTCGGAGATCTCACTGGCAGGTCTCGTGGCTCAGAGAGCGACGTTGACGGCCTTCGTCTGCGTGTACAGGTCGAGTGCGGCTCCGCCGAGTTCGCGACCCCAGCCCGATTGCTTGTAGCCGCCGAACGGGAGTGCGGTGTCGAACCCGTTGTACTGGTTGACCCACACCGAACCGGCCTTGAGTCGCTTGGCGACCTTGTGGGCACGGGAGACATCCCGGGTCCAGATGCCTGCCGCGAGACCGTATTCGCTGTCGTTGGCTGCAGCGGCGATGTCGTCGGCTGCGTTGAAGGGCATGGCTGCGACGACCGGGCCGAAGATCTCCTCACGAACGATCGAGAACGAGGGGTCGACGTCGACGAAGACGGTGGGCTCGACGAAGAAGCCGCGATCTCCGAAACGATTGCCGCCGGTGAGCGCCCTGGCCCCGTCGGCGAGACCGGCAGCCATGTAGCCGGTCACGCGGTCGAACTGTTCTTGCGACACGAGCGGGCCGAGCTGGGTCGTCGGCTCCATCCCTGGGCCGATCTTGACCTGAGAGGCGGCTTCGGCGACGGCCTGGGTGAAGTCCTCGAAGATCGTGTCCTCGACGAAGAGACGGGTGCCGGCGACGCAGCACTGTCCGTGGTTGAACAGCCAGGCGTTGACCGAACCGGCGACCGCGAGGTCGAAGTCCGCATCGGCGAAGACGATGTTGGGGCTCTTGCCGCCGAGCTCGAGCGAGACCTTCTTCAGGTTGCCCTTGGCCGCGTCGACGACGAGCTTCCCGACCTCCGTCGAACCCGTGAACGCGACCTTGTCGACGTCATGGTGCGCGGCGAGGGCAGCACCTGCATCGCCGTACCCGGTGACGACGTTGACCACACCCGGCGGGAAACCGGCTTCCTCGAAGAGCTCGCCGAGGAGCAAGGCGGTCAGTGGCGTCTGCTCCGCAGGCTTGAGTACGACGGTATTGCCCGCCGCGAGCGCCGGGGCGATCTTCCAGGCCGACATCAGGAGCGGGAAGTTCCAAGGGACGATCTGCCCGCACACGCCGACGGCCTCCCGCAGTGTGTAGGCATGGAACTCGGCGTCCGGGGCGAACGGCATCGAGACGTTGACCGTGCTGCCTTGGATCTTGGTGGCCCAGCCGGCGTAGTACCGGAACACATCGGCGGCCCACTCGGTGTCGACAACCTGCGCGATTACGGCGGACTTGCCGTTGTCCAGGGATTCCAGCTGGCCGAAGATCTCGGCGCGCTCGGAGAGCAGGTCACCCACCCGCCAGATCAAGCGCTCGCGCTCGGCCGACTTCATCCGCGACCAAGGGCCCTCGAAGGCGGCACGCGCCGCCTTCACTGCCCGGTCGACATCCGTGGCGTCGCCGTGCGCGACGTACGTGAGCTTCTCTCCGGTCGCCGGGTCGTACGTCGGGAACGTCCGGCCCGACGCGGCTTCGACCCAGTCACCACCGATGAGCAGTCTCTTGCTGCCGGACAAGAACTCTCGAACCCGGGGCTGGATCTGGACGTCTGCAACGGCGGTCATGGTGTCTCCTTGGTGGTTTGGGTTACTGCAGGTTTCGTGCGTCGACGAGCTAGACGGCCTGTGCCAGTTGGCAAAACTTCGAGGCGTGGAAGACAAGGGGCGCCTTGTGGGGCTGCCGGCTCACCTCGTGGATCTCGAACAACACGATCGTGTGATCGCCGGCGTCGAGCTCGGAGTGGATGCTGCACTCGAGCCAAGTTGCGCTCTCCGACATGAGGACCGCGCCGGCGCTGGTGGTCTCGAAGTCGACACCCGCAAACCGGTCAGTGTCCTTGGTCGCAAGCTGACGACAGAGCTCGCCCTGACCCTCGGCCAGGACGTTGATCCCGAACCTCGCCGAGTGACGCAACAGGGGCCACGTCGAGGAGGTGGAAGCCATGCAGACCGACACGAGTGGCGGGTCCATCGACACGCTCGTGTATGAGCTGGCCACGATCCCAAGTGGCCTGCTCTCGACGACTGCGCAGATGGCTGTGACTCCCGAGGGGAAGCAGCCGAAGGTCCCCCTGAGCAGCTGGGTGTCCAGACCGCTTGCAACTGTGGTGCTCATCTCCATGCTCCCTTCATTCGGGTTCATTGCATGGAAAGAGCGTGCTACCGCAAGGGAATGCTCACATCCGTGAAGATCACCGAGATCTGCACGGAGAGGGGCAACGGGCTCAGGCGTGGCCGCGCTGGCCCACGTCCAGCCGGTCCGTGCACAGGGCTTCATGGCGGGGCATCGACAACCGCTGGTAGATGTCCCGCGCCTGCTTGAGCAAGGTGTTCGCCCGTTTCTCCTGATGCTGGGCCGTCTCGTGGAGCATCGCGCCGTGAAGGCGGAGGGTGTGGGCCAGCTCGACGATGTGGGGCAGCGCTTCAGCCTGTTTGCGTGCGTTCTCGAAGTGGTGCTCAGCTCGTTCCCAGTCACCTCCAGCGGCCGCTGCGATGCCGGCCGCACGGGCAAGGAGGCGGCCGCCCCGGTACTCGATGCAGATGACGCCGGTGCGTTCGATGCACGCCTCGATTACCGGCAGCAACGCTGCAGATCGCTTGAAGTCGCCCAGGACGGCAAGTCCCTCTGCCGCGGCCAGCGCCATCGTCCACGAGCCACAGGTGTTGGCGCCGTCCGGCCTAGGGAGGTTGTGCTCGTAGCGGCGCAGCAGGTCGTCTGCGAGCGCGGTGTGCCCGGCGTACGCATGGAACTCGTAGAGCGAGGCCCAGGCCCAACCCACCATGGCGCTGTCCGGCTCCGCGGAGTGTGCGGCCTCGAGGTAGGTCTCCGCCTCGTCCCAGTCCCCTGCCAGGAACTTGGCCATCCCGGCCCACCCCAGGGAGTGGTCGCGCAGCCCGACCCCGACCGAGCGACAGAACGCCAGGTCCGCCAGGGCGAAGTGCTCGAGCTCGGCAAGATCGCCCCGCTCGAAGAAGTCGATCATCGCGCTCATGCGCGCCCACTGCTGCATGGCCCCGTAATTGCCGACACGTTCTGCAAGGGGGGTCAGCTCCATCCCCACGGCACGAGCCTCCGCGAATCTGCCCAACCCCACCAGGGCATAACTCATGAATCCGAACATGCTGCTCAACGTCCAACTGTCATCCACGCGGCGAAGCACTTCAGCCGCTTCCGCGCAGTGCTCCACCGCTGCCCTGTGCTCCAGGAAGGCTGCGTGACCGAGCGTCTTCATCGCCAATCCGTGGGCCCGCAACGCCTCGTCCCCGAGCACGGCTGCGATCGAAAGTTCCTCGGCGATCGCTTCCACACAGGTCGTGTAGTCACCGGACCAGGCGCTTGAGAACGACAAGGCACCGAGGAGCTGACCACGCTCCGAGGTCGGAGCCGGACCGAGAAGTCCCAGTGCTTCCTCAGTGAGCTGGCGGGCCTCGTCCGTGCGCAGGGCGAACACGATGTTGTGGTTCGCAGCGGCGCACGTGCGAGCAATGAGCGTCGGGTCAATGACCTTGGCGGCAAGACGAAGGGACTCCTGCCACGACGCCACCGCATCCATCCAGCGCCCCAGGCTGCGCTCGGCAAGACCGATCTGGAACCTCAGCTCGACGACATCTGAAACCTCGGCGAAGTCGAGCATTCCCTCGGCCCGCTTGAAGAATCGGAGAGCTTCCTCCGGCGCCGCAACATTGAGGGCCGACCGTCCGGCCATCGTCAGGTAACGAAGAGTCTGCAGGCTGTCGGTGACCTGACCGGCTTCGACGAGATGCCTGGCGATCTCATCGGCCCGGGACTCGAGCGAGTTCGGGTACTGCTCCTCGATGACGCGGGCAACCATCGCGTGAAGCCGGCGTCGGCGAGGCAGCGACAGGGACGCCAGGACGGTACGCCGGACGATGGCGTGGGCGAACGAGTAACGCTCCGTGCTGGAGGAACTTGATCCGTCCGTCACATCGATGACCAGATTCGCGGTCTCGGCTTCCTCGATGCAATCCACCATCACCGATTCGGTGATCTCGGCGACGGCCTGCAGCATTGACAGGTCGAACTCCTGGCCAAGGACCGCGGCGATCCTCAGGACTCGGCGGGCCTCCGGGCTCAACCGGTTGGCCCGATGCGTGATCACTTCCTGCACCCCGACAGGAACCGCACGCTGCTCATCCGACCGCGCCCTCATCGCGGATTCGTGGAGGTTGCGGATCACCTCGACGGTGAAGAACGGGTGGCCCCGGGTCTCCGCGAAGATCTCGAGGGCGAGGGCTTCGCGGGACTCAACCGGCGCCGCGCCCGACTCGAGCACCAGCTCTCCCACGTCGAACTGGTTCAGCCCCTTGAGCGCCAATTGGGAGTGGACGGCGTCGCGGCGTACCTCGGCGAGGAAGGCAGCGAAGCCCGGCGACTGGCCGACGTCTCGGTAGGTGCCCAGGACCATCACCGGTCCGCGCAGTTGCCCACGCAGCAGGTACTTCAGCAGGTTCAGCGTCGATTGCGGCGCCCAGTGCAGGTCATCGATGACCAAGAGGACCGGGGCCGCTTCTCCGGCACCACGCAGGAGGCGCTTCACCGCCTCGAACAGGCGCATCCGTGCCACGTTGGCATCGGACTGCAGGGCATCCATCGGACGCGGCAGGCGGGACCCGACGCTCGGCATGATGCGCGAGAGGTCACCCAGCAATTCGCCCACGTCCGAGTGGAGCCGTTCGGCGGGACAGAACGTGACGTACGGCGCCAGCGCGTCACCGAAGGCCTCGAAGGGCCCTTGGCGATCCTCGTCGCAGCGGCCGAACATGACGATCGAGCCATCGGCGAGCGTGGACTTGGCGAACTCCGCGGCCAGACGCGTCTTTCCGATGCCGGCTTCCCCCGCAAGAAAGGCGACTTCAGGGGTACCTGCCTTGGCAAGCCCCCAGGATCTGCTGAGCGAACGCAACTGATCGGCTCGCCCGACGCAGGCCCCGACATCGGCCATGCGCAGCAATCCGGACGGCGGCTCCAGTTGGTCGATCCAGGAGCGGCCGGCTTCCTCGGCGAGGTTGACCAGCAGCGACCTGTTGCCCACCCCGAACTTCGCCAACAGGGACGAGACATGGCTCTCGACGGTCCGCACCGAGATGGTGAGGTTCTCGGCGATCTCGGCGTTGGACATCCGTCGGCGGATGGCAGCCAGCACTTCTGCCTCACGTTGGGTGACGAACCGCTCCTGCAGTGAGCCCCCTGTCGAGGAGTCCTTCTCGCGCTCCACTGATCCCTCCACCGACGGTCCAACCGTCCACGACGTTGCACTCCATGTCGCGACCGCGCTCCCGATCGCCGCCCCGCCCCAACTGGAGGCTATGCCCGCCGGGCGCCGCCGAACCAGTCTCCGTGGAAATTCCCGTGGTGGGTACGTAACCCCGCCATCGTCGACCCATCACACGATGGGCAGCACCGAGGCACCCACCCGAGAGCGAGACGTCATGAGTACAGCCGCGTATGACACAGAACCCTTCGAGCAACCCACTCTCGACACGGGGGCGGTCCCCGTCGGGCTCTCCAGGCCAAGCGCTGGAGTCCCGTGGATCATCGGCGTCTTCGTCGCGGCCGCAGGGTCGTACGCCGGCATGCGGTGGATCAACTCATCAGGGCTCGATACCCTCGCACCACCCCTCGCGAGTATCTGGACCGCGACCGTGGGCGCCGCGATTGCCTCCGCCCTGGCTCTGGCCGGCTACGGGCCCTTCGCGAAGATCTCCTCGGCGACAATGCGGGCGCTGGTCATCACCGTGGTGGCGTTGGCCAGTGCGTTCCTCAGCTGGCAGGCGCTCCACGTTTGGTTCGGCATCGACATGGCGAAGCTCGCCTTTCCCATCATTGCGACGCTCTGGTTCTGGATCGCCGTGACCAGCTTCGTTGGCGAGGAAGCGCACGCTGCCCATCTGACACCCGGGCGGCGCACCATGCTTAACGCCGTCGTCTGGATCGGCTTGACCCTCGTCGTGGTGTTGACCATCACCTGGATCCCGCCGTTCTGGTTCCCGATTGCGCAGACCCTGTTGGTGACGGGCGGTTTCGGCTACCTGCTGCGCGGCATCCGTCAACCGGTGAAGAGCTTGTACGCCTGGGCGATCCTCGCCGTCCTCACCGCAACCGTCGTCGGCGCTTCCGCGGCTCTTGGACTCTGGACGTCCGCACCGCCTACCGGCCCGTGGACGGTGGGAGCGCCGAACGCGTCGTGGAGCATCTTCTTCGCCGTGTGGTGCGGCACGAACTTCGGCGTACTGGCGATGCTGCAGTGCTGGCCCTTCAGCCGGATCCGTCAGCCGTTCGGCACCGCTGTGGCCATGGTCAGCGTCATCGCGTGGTCAGCCGCCATCGCGGCCCTCCTGGGCGTCGTCTTCGACAACCTGTTCGCCGAACACGCGCTGGCCCAGCTGGAAGCCCAGGTCTATGCCTGGCACCTCGTCTTCTGGTCGCTGTCGTTCCCACTCGTCTGGGGCATCGGTTCCGCGCCGTACCGCTGGATCAGTCAACGGACGCCGGGCGTCTGGGAAGACGCTCACTGAGCGTGCCTCCGCGGAAGGAGTTTCCGATGTCGAACATTGTGTTGGTGGGCAATCCCAAGCCTGGTTCCAGGACCTTGCAGGCCGCCCGGGAGGTCGCGCATCAGTTGTTCGACGCCGGGGTGGACGAGGTCATCGACATCGCCACCTTTGGAGCAGGGCTCCTGCAGACCTCCGACGAGGCCGCTGACCGGGCGCTGGCGACGGTGTCCAACGCGTCGATGCTCCTGGTGACCTCGCCGACGTACAAGGGCACCTACACCGGCTTGCTCAAGCTCTTCCTCGACAAGCTGCCCGGCAACTCCCTTGAGGGAGCCACCGCATTTCCCATGATGCTCGGGGCCGGGCCGGGCCGGGCCACGCCATGACCCCGGAGCTCACCCTCCGCCCGGTCCTGGTCGAACTCGGCGCGAGTTGTCCGGTCCGCGGTCTCTACCTGACCGAGGACGAGGTCACCGCGGGTGATCATCTGGCCCACTGGCTCCGTCTCGCGCGATCGCATGCGCACAGAAAGGGCCTCACCCCATGAACAAGAGCAACGTGGCGGTGCTCTCAGGCGCTTCCACCCGGGGAAACCACCCCGACAAGGTCCGCGCGATGCTGATCCTGCTCGGCTGTGAGGTCCTCGTGATGACCGTGTGGTTCTCATCGACCGCCGTGATCCCACAGATCTCGGAGCAGCCCGGATCGACACCGTTCCGACTCGCCGCCCTCACCAGCGCCGTACAGGTCGGGTTCGTCCTGGGCACCCTGCTGAGTGCACTGCTCAGGCTGGCGGACGGGCTCGATCCCCTGCGCTACTTCATGGGTGCATCAATGCTGGCTGCGGGCGCAACCCTCTGCCTGGTCTGGCTCCCCGCCGTCTCCTGGCCCGCCATCCTGCTGCGCGTGCTCACGGGCATGGCACTCGCCGGCGTGTACCCGATCGGGCTACGCCTGGCCGCGACGTGGGCGACGAACGACCTCGGTCTGCTCATGGGACTGCTGGTAGGAGCCCTCACCCTCGGGTCAGCCGCACCTCACCTCGTCTCCAGCTTCCTCGAGGTCGACTACCGGCTGATCTACGTCGTCGCTGCAGCTGCCGCGGCCACGGGTGGACTCGGGATTCGCCTGTTCACCAGCGGCCACCGCCAGTCTTCCCGTGGAAGGCTTCAGCTCGGCCAGATCACCCAGATGTGGAAGGACCGACCCCTCCGCCTGGCCAACATCGGCTACCTCGGCCACATGTGGGAGCTCTACGCCATGTGGGCGTGGATCGGGACGTTCTACGTCACGAGCTTCACCACCACAGGCGTGCATAACCCAGGATCATCGGCCAGCCTCGCCACCTTCGCGACCATCGGGGTGGGGGCCATCGGAGCGGTTCTCGGAGGACGTTGCGCGGATCGTTTCGGTCGCACCGCAACGACGATGGGCGCGATGTCCCTCAGCGGCACCTGCGCACTGATCATGGGATGGCTCGTCGACGTACCGCCCCTGGCGGTACTGGCAGTGGGTCTCGTGTGGGGCGTGACCGTGATCGCCGACTCCGCGCAGTTCTCCGCCAGCGTCAGCGAGCTCTCTCCCCCTGAGGCGATCGGCAGCATGTTGACGCTGCAGACCTGCCTCGGCTTCCTGCTGACCCTGGGCAGCATCCAGCTCCTGGGCACCGCGCACGAACGGATCGGCTGGCCGGTCGCGTTCAGCCTCCTCGCGATCGGGCCGTTCGTCGGGACTGTCGCGATGTCGAGGCTTCGCGCGAGCTCGGACTCGCTGCGACTGGCAGGAGGCCGTCGATGACTTGACCGGTCGTACCGCCTGCCGAGCACACCTTCCGTCACATCAAGGAGCCGATCATGGCCAAGGAAATCCGCATCAACGCTTTCAATATGAACTGCCTCAGCCACATCGCAACTGGGATGTGGCGCCACCCCCGCGACAAGTCGCGCGACTACAACACCCTCGAGTACTGGACGGAGCTCGCCCAGACCCTCGAACGTGGTCTCTTCGACGGCCTGTTCCTCGCCGACGTGTTCGGGGTGTACGACGTCTACCGCGGCGACCCGGAGACGGCCATCCGCAACGGTGTACAGATCCCGGTTTGCGACCCCATGATGATCGTTCCAGCCATGGCCGCGGCGACCGAACACCTCGGCTTCGGAATCACGGGCTCGCTGACCTACGAACCTCCGCTGCCCTTTGCCCGCCGGATGTCGACCCTCGACCACCTCACCAAGGGCCGGGTCGCCTGGAACATCGTCACGGGCTACCTCGCCAGCGCCGCCAAGAGCGTCGGACAGGACGACCAGATCTCCCACGACACTCGCTACGAGATCGCGGAGGAGTACATCGACATCATGTACAAGCTCTGGGAGTCCAGCTGGGAGGACGACGCCGTGATGGTGAACCGCGAGAACGGAGTCTTCACGGATCCGTCGAAGATCCACAAGATCAGCCACGACGGCGACCACCTCCAGTTCGAGGCCATCCACCCTTGCGAGCCATCGGCACAGCGCACCCCTGTGCTCTATCAGGCCGGCGCCTCCCCGAAGGGCACAGCCTTCGCGGCGGCCCACGCCGAGTGCGTCTTCGTCGTCGCCCCGTCGACCGGAGCTCTGGGCGGCGCGGTCAAGGGCCTCCGGGAGGGGCTGGTCGCCGCCGGCCGCGATGAGGGCGACGCCAAGGTGCTGGCCTGGATGACCGTCGTCGTTGCCGAGACCGACGAGGAGGCTCACGCCAAGCTCGAGGACTACAAGCAATACGTGAACCACGACGGCGCTCTCGCCCTGGTCGCCGGCTGGACCGGGATCGACTTCTCCAAGTACGACCTGGACTCACCGCTCGACCAGGTGGAGTCCGAGAGCGTCCGGTCGATCGCCACCATGTTCACCAGCGTCGACGGAGACCGCGTGTGGACGCCGCGCGCCATTGCCGAGCAGGTCGGTCTGGCCGGCCTCGGCCCCCTGGTCGTCGGCTCGGTAACGACCGTTGCCGACGAACTCCAGCGGTGGATGGACGAGACGGACATCGACGGGTTCAACCTCGGCCGCATCGTGCTTCCCGAGGCCTACGACGACTTCATCGACCTCGTCGTACCGGAACTCCAGAGTCGCGGTCGTTACAAGACCGCCTACCAGGAGGGCACCTACCGGGAGAAGTTGTTCGGCGAGGGACCCTTGCTCAACGAACGCCACCCGGGTCACGGCTATCGGCACGAGAGCTCCGATGAGACAGAAAGAGAGAGCGTCGCCTAACAGCACCCAAGATCGAGGCCTCTGACCTGCTCCGCCGGTCAGAGGTCTCGACTCGCTGATCGGGCACACGAGCTCGCGCGGCATTGTGGCGCGACCTAGATGGTACGCGGCGGAGTGACGCCCCGTGAAGCGCACTCACGCCCGCGGCTACTGCTTCGCCTTCCTGAGAAGCTCCCACCGGACCCCGGACCCACCGGTTCCGGCGGTGTCGCTTTCCGACGCTCGCGTGAGCGAACGCACGGCTCGCGCTCCACCTTGGCCTTCGCGCTCAGCCTCGACCGGCCCACTCGCCACCAGTGTCCTGGTGACCACGGCCGACAACGGCGCCAGAGCAGGCCTCGACTACCTACAGCAACGGGTCCGCATGCGCGTCGCCCTCGGGGCGACCCGCCCCGTGGTGCGGGTGCCGGTGCTCGGCGACAGTCTCGACGAGCCAACCGAGATGATCCGGCTGCACCTGTCCGCACAGCGAGGTCTCACGATCCGGCGCACCAGCGCCCGCGGCATCGCCGATGACGACGACCCACCGCCAGTCTTCCGACTGGCCGACGTCAGCGTCACCGACGCCTGCCGCCGGATCGACGGTTGCTTCGGTGCCGGTCACACTGTCGCGCCCCAGCGGCCGCACGGTCTCCGTCCAGGTGCACACGGTCGTCGCCACCGCGGATGCCAACGACTTCACGCCCGTCACCACCGCAGTCCCGTTCCCACCTGGCACCACCGCGCGGGTGGTCGGCATCCCCGTGCACGCTGACGGCCTCGACGACCCAGTGGAGGCCTTCGAGCTCCGCACCGACACCCTCGTCAACGCCACCCTCGGCATCGGCCTCGGGCACATCTTGATCCTCCGCCAGTCGCCTCCTGAGAGTCGCGAAGCGCAGTCCGTTGGGCACGCTGAGCGCGATACCGGCGGCTGATCGCCTGCGGCGCCTCGTCGCGGGCACCATCGAGCGCCGCAATAACGCAACAGGCCCTGACCAGCATCTCTGCTGGTCAGGGCCTGTTGCGGTTGGTACCCCCGACCGGATTCGAACCGGCGCTACCTGCGTGAGAGGCAGGCGTGCTAGGCCGCTACACAACGGGGGCATGTCCTTCGGACAACTCGCAGAACACTAGCCGGAGCTGGGATTCCGCACCAAATCCTCAAAGAGGATCCGCTGGTCTACTAGGACTCGAACCTAGACTAACTGAACCAGAATCAGTCGTGCTGCCAATTACACCATAGACCATCGACTTAACAGCCGAACGGCTCGTCCGCCAGGCGTTCGAACCGAGAAGGAACCTTACACGGGCGGGGTTTGGCCGACCAAAACGGTGGCCGTCTCACCGGCGGTCCGTCGCGCGATGCCCAAGCGGCGGGCGGCGTACGTCACCAGCCCCAGGTAGACCAGGGACTGCGTCAGCGTGCTGGGGATCATCCACCAGCTGCTCTCCGACGCCTTCAAGGCCGTGGTCATGTCGCCGAAGGCGAGCGCCAGACCGAAGGCCAGGAAGTTGTTGAGCACGTGCATCGCGATGCCGGCCTCGAGGCCGCCCGTGACGATGACCAGGACGCCCGCGACCAGCCCGAACGCCAGGCGGTCGAAGAACACCGGGATGCCCTGCGAGCCGTGCGCCAACGCGAAGAGCACAGCGGGAACGACCACGGCGACCCACCGCCGCCTGAAGACCCCGCCGAAGGCCTGGGTGAGGTAGCCGCGGAAGGCATACTCCTCGCCCGCCGCCTGCAGCGGCGTGAGGAGGAGGATGACGAGCAGGTAGTCACGGGTCGTCGAGGTGAAGTGGTTGACCTTGCCACCGAGATCATCGTCCGACCCGGCCGCCGGCAGCAGCGCAGAGACGACCAGCGTGGCGAAGAGCGCCACCACCGCGATGCCGAAGCACAGCAGCATCCACTTCCAGCGCATCCGCCCGGCCACGGAGGCGATCCAGCCGGGCCTGAGCCAGCCGTGCAGGACGTAGGTCAGCAGCATGACCGTGGGGATCGCCGTGGCCAGGTTGAGGTTGAGGAAGGCCAGGTACGCCGGCGTGACGGTGTCGCCGGTCAGCCGGTCGACGGCCTCCCCCGGGGTGTCGCCCTGCGCCACGAACACGGCGGTGAACACGGCGAGCAGCAGGAGCGGGAACAGCATGAACCCGATGAAGTTCAGCAGGAGCACGACCACGCCGATCAGCGCGCGCCACCAGCTCGTCACACCGCCCCGGTGCAGCTCGTGGTACTCCAGCCCCGCCTGCATCGCCGAAACCCCTCAGGCCAGGGCCGACTGGAGCCGCCCGAGACTGCGGTCGCGGCCGAGCAGCTCGAGGGACTCGAAGAGCGGCGGGCTGACCCGGCGCCCGGTGACGGCCACCCGGACCGCACCGAAGGCCACCCGCGGCTTGAGTCCCATCTCCTCGACCAGCGCCTGCGTCAGCGCATCGCTGATCCGAGCAGCGGACCACGGCTCGACGCGTGCGAGGGCGTCGTACGCCGCCTGCACGACGGCCTGCCCCTCGTCGGTGTCCACGAGCTTGGCCTTGTCGGTCTCGTCGACGGTGAAGTGGTCCTCGGCGACGAACAGGAAGCCGAGCATCGGCGCGGCCTCGGTGAGCTTGTTGATCCGCTCGGCGACGAACGGCATGGCGAGCTCGAGAAGCTGCTGGTCGGCGGGGCTCACCGGATCGGTGAGGACGCCTTCCTTCTTGAGGTACGGCAACGCCCGCTCGGTGATCTGGTCGATCGACAGCATGCGCATGTGCGAGGCGTTGATGGCCTCCGCCTTCTTGAGGTCGAAGCGCGCAGGGTTGGGGTTCACATCGCGGATGTCGAACGCCTCGACCATCTCCTCGAGGGTGAAGATGTCGCGGTCGCCGGAGATCGCCCACCCGAGCAGGGCGAGGTAGTTGAGCAGGCCCTCGGGAAGGAAGCCGTCCTCGCGGTAGCCGAACAGGTGCGCCTGCGGGTCGCGCTTGGACAGCTTCTTGTTGCCCTCCCCCATGACGAAGGGAAGGTGACCGAACTCCGGCACGCCCTTCGAGATCCCCAGCTCGACGAGCGCCTGGTGCAGCGGGATCTGCCGCGGCGTCGAGGAGAGTAGGTCCTCGCCGCGCAGCACGTGGGTGATCTCCATCAGCGCGTCGTCGACGGGGTTGACCAGCGTGTAGAGCGGGTCGCCGTTGGCGCGGCACAGCGCGAAGTCGGGGACGTACTGCGTCTCGAACGTGATCTCCCCGCGGACCAGGTCGTTCCAGGTGATCGACCCGTCGGGCATTCGGAACCGCACGACCGGCTGGCGACCCTCGGCGCGGAACCGCTCGAGCTGCTCGGTGCTGAGCTCGCGGCAGTGGCCGTCGTACCCCATGACCTTGGAGCCGCTCTCGAGCCGGCGCGCCGCCACCTCGTCGTTGGTGCAGTAGCAGTCGTAGGTGAACTTCGAGTGGGCCAGCTTGTCGAGCACCTCGCGGTAGAGGTCGCCACGCTCGGACTGCCGGTAGGGGCCGTGCGGTCCGCCGACCAGCGGGCCCTCGTCCCAGTTGAGCCCCAGCCACTGCATCGCGCCGATCATCGAGTCGAGCGACTCCTGGGTGCTGCGCTCCTTGTCGGTGTCCTCGATGCGGAAGACGAAGGTGCCACCATGGTGGCGCGCGAAGGCCCAGTTGTAGAGCGCCGTGCGAGCGAAGCCGACGTGCGGGGAGCCGGTCGGGGACGGGCAGAAACGGACGCGAACGGTCACAACACTTCCTTCTTCAGGACTTCTTGATGACGGTGTTGGTCAGGGCGCCCAGCCGCGAGGACGTCACCTCGACCTCGTCGCCCGGCTCCATCGGCCCGACGCCGGCGGGGGTGCCGGTGAGGATGACGTCTCCGGGCAGCAGGGTCATCGCGGCGCTCACGTGCGCGATGATCCTCGGGATGTCGAAGATCAGGTCGGCCGTCGTGCCGTCCTGCTTGACGTCGCCTTGCAGATAGGTCTTGAGGTCGATGCCCTTCTTGATCTCGTCGAGGGTCAGCTCTGTCTCGATCCACGGGCCCAGCGGGCAGAAGGTGTCGAAGCCCTTCGCGCGGCTCCACTGCTTGTCCTTGACCTGCAGGTCGCGCGCGCTGACGTCGTTGGCGAGGGTGTAGCCGAAGATGACGTCCGCCGCCTTCTCGGCCGGCACGTCCTTGCAGATGCGGCCGATGACGACGGCGAGCTCGCCCTCGAAGTGAACGTTCTCCGACTGCTCGGGATAGACGATCGCATCGCCCGGGCCGATCACGCTGGTGTTGGGCTTGAGGAAGAACATCGGCTCGGTCGGCGCCTCGCCGCCCGTCACATTCGCCATCTCGGCGATGTGGTCGGCGTAGTTCTTGCCGATCGCGACCACCTTGCTGCGCGGGATCACCGGCGCGAGCAGCTTCACCTCGCTCAACGGGAGCGTCTGCTGGGTCGGGTTCAGCCCCGCGTAAAGCGGGTCTCCGGCCAGCACGAGGACCTGCGCATCCTCCTCCGGCTGACCGAACTGGTCGAGCTCACCGGCGATCACGCCGTACTGAGGGTCTCCACCGGTGGTGAATCTCGCGATGCGCACCCTGGGAGCCTATCGACCTACCCTCTGTGTCTGTGGAGGTGCTGTCGCGGGACGAGTGGGAGACCCGGGCCGCGTCACACCGCGCCCGCCTCGCCCCGTACGTCGACCCCCACCTCGCCCGCCGCGAGGCCCGCGTCAAGCACCCCGTGCACGACTTCCTCTTCACCTACTACTCCCAGCGCCCCGCGCAGCTGCTGCGCTGGCACCCCGGAGCTGGGATCGGGCTGGCCGACGCCGCCGAGTACGCCGGTCTCAAGGGCTACGCCCCGCTCGCCGAGGGTCTCGATACGCCCTCGCTCGTCCCTCGCGAGGGCTACTCGACCAGCGACGACCTCGCCGGTCGAGCAGCGAGCGCGAGCGCGAGCGCGAGCGAGCGTATCGAGACCCGTCACGAGATCATCACCGTCTCCCCCGAGTACGTCGCCTCCCAGCGCACGCTCGTCGAGACGCTCCTCCGCCTCCTGCGCGCCACCGCAGACCGGGCGGCAAACTTCGGCTGCTTCGGGCTGCACGAGTGGGCGATGGTCTACCGCGCCGACGAGACCCGACACCCGCAGCCACTCCGGCTCGGCGGGGCGGCGACCGACGCGGTGGTCGAGTCCCACCGGATCGCCTGCTCCCACTTCGACGCCTTCCGGTTCTTCACGCCGTCGGCGGTGCCGCTCAACGCCCTCTCCCCCGCGTCGCACGACCGGCCCGACTTCGAGCAGCCCGGCTGCCTGCACGGGGGCATGGACCTCTACATGCACGCCTACCGGCTCACCCCGATGGTCGGCTCCGACCTCGTCGCCGACGCGTTCGAGCTCGCCTGGGACATCCGGATCCTCGACATGCGCGCTGCTCCGTATGACATGACGGGCCTGAGACTGGACCCCTCCGGCGAGGAATGGTCGCCGGTGCGGATCGAGACACCCGACGGCAAGCGCGTCTACGCGGAGCTTCAGCGTGGCTTCGCCGAGCGAGCCCAGCCCATCCGCCAGCGCCTCATCGACGAGTGCGAGCGACTGCTCACGTACACGGGTACACCGAAGTCCGCCGTCAGCGCTGGCGCCACGGGGGGACGCTGAGTCCGACACCGACTTCGGTGTACCCGTGTACGCGGACCCTTCAGTGGACCGGCGTCAGGACGCCTGCCGCACCGCCACGGCGAGCTGGATGCCGGCCATGACGAGCCCCAGGCCGGTCTCGAAGTCCGACGACTCACGCGGCTCATCGTCGATCGCGCCGACGGAGGCCGCCTGCAGGTGCGTCTGCTCGTCGACCGCGTGCCCGTAGACGTAGTGCAGCAGCGTCCGGGCGGCCACGGGCGCGAGCTCGGACAGTCCGGCCTCGCGGAGTGCGTCGAGGAGCGCCTCATAGGGATACGCCGCGCCGAGTCCGAACGACCACACGGTGGCGACGACCTCCGCGCCGTCGCGGTAGGCGAGCAGCGCGTCGCGCAGCACCGAGCAGATCCCGGTCGCGCGCTCCTCCCACGATCCGTCGGCCGGCCATGACGCTCGCGCCAGGATCTCGTCCGCGACGGCCGCGAGGAGCGACTGCTTGTTGGCGAAGTGGTGGTAGAGCGCACTCGGCTGCACGCCGAGCTCCGCGCCGAGCCGCCGCATCGTCAGGTCCGCCAGCCCATAGCCGTCGAGCACGTCGACCGCCCGGGCGACCACGTCGTCGCGGCGATAGCGCATGTCACCTGCTTCCCGTTCGTGGCACCGTTTGACCGGCACGCGGGCCCACCTTAACCTGAACAACGTTCACCTGACCACCGTTCAGGTCCCGACAGGAAGCCAGACGCATGACCATGACCGAGACACCCGCCAATGCGACCGGCCGGCGCCGCTTCACGACCACCGACCTCGCACTGATCGCGGTCTTTGCGGCGCTGATCGCGGCGGCCGCGTATGTCGCCGCCATCCCCGTCGGCGGCGCCGGCGTGCCGCTGACCCTGCAGACCTTCGCCCTGATCCTCACGGGCCTCGTGCTCGGTCCGGTGCGCGGCTTCCTGGCGGCGTCGCTCTATCTCCTCCTCGGTCTCGTGGGTCTCCCGGTCTTCGCCGAGCACACGTCGGGCGCCGCGGTGTTCACGGGTCCGACGGCGGGCTACCTCTACAGCTTCCCGCTCATGACGGCCGTGGCCGGGCTGGGCGCCCTGCTGGTCGGTGCCAACCGCACGCGGGCCGTCTTCCTCTTCGTGCCGGCACTGGCCGCGGTGCTCGTCAACCACGCCGCCGGCATCCTGGGCCTCCACCTCAGCCTCGACGTCTCGTGGGCGAAGGCGGCCTCCTTCGACGCGCCGTTCTGGCTCGGCGACATCGTGAAGGCCGCCGTGGCCGCGATCGTGGCCGCCGAGGTGCACCGGGCGTTCCCCGCACTGCTGGGACGCCGTGGCTGAGATCGTCTTCGAGGGCGCCGGGGTCACCGCTGGCGAGCGGACGATCCTGGCGCCCACCGACCTCGTGCTGCGCGAGCAGCGCATCGCGGTCATCGGCGGCAACGGCTCCGGCAAGTCGACGCTCGCGCGCCTGATCAACGGGCTGATCGAGCCCACCGTCGGTCGCGTGCTCGTCGACAGCCACGACACGGTGGGCCACGGCGCCCACGTGCGCCGGCAGGTCGGCTTCTGCTTCACCGACCCGTCCGCGCAGCTGGTCATGCCGACGTGCGTCGAGGACGTCGAGCTCTCCCTCCGCAAGCGGCTCCCCCGCGCCGAGCGTCGACCCGCCGCCCTGGCCACACTCGCCCGCTTCGGGCTCGAGGACCGCGCCGACGTCAGCGTCCACGCGCTCTCCGGCGGACAGCGTCAGCTGCTCGCTCTTGCCGGCGTCCTCGCGGTCGAGCCGGACGTCCTCGTCGCCGACGAGCCGACCACGCTCCTCGACCTCGCCAACACCCGCCTCATCGGCGACCTCTTGCTCTCGCTCCCCCAGCAGCTGGTCCTCGTCACCCACGACCTCGCCCTGGCCGCTCGCTGCGACCGCGGGATCGTCGTCGAGGACGGTCGCATCCGCTACGACGGTCCCGCCCCCGACGCCGTCGCCGACTACGTCGAGTCGGTTGCGACTTCCACACCCGCCTGGGAGGGGTCGTGTCCGGCCGAGCGGTGAGCTACCTCGACGGACTGGGCGTCTACCGGCCGGGCACCTCGCTCCTGCATCGAGCACCGGTCGGTCCGAAGCTGCTCGGCCTGATCATCGCGAGCATCGCCCTCGTCGTCGTCCGCGGCCCCCTCTCCGCGGTCGTCTTCTTCGCCGGAGCGCTGGCCGTCGCGGCGCTGGCGCGGATCCCGCTGCTCCAGATCGTGCGCACGCTGCGCGCCCTGCTGCTGCTCGCGGTGGCGATCGCCCTGCTGCAGTGGTGGTCGATCGGACCCGCCCGCGCGGTCGAGTCGCTCCTCGACCTGCTCACCCTCGGGCTCCTCGGCCTGACGCTGAGCCACACGACGGCCGTGACGGACATGCTCGACGCGTTCGTCCGCTGGATCACGCCCCTGCGCCGGATCGGCGTCGACCCGGAGCGGGTCGCGCTGACCGTGGGACTCGCGATCCAGTCTCTGCCGGCCACCTTCGCCCTCGTGCTCGAGACACGCGACGCCGCGCGAGCCCGCGGCCTTCGGACGCCGCGTGCCTACCTGACGCCCTTCGTCATCCGCGTCGTCGCCCGCGCCCACGAGACCGGCGACGCCCTGCACGCTCGTGGGATCGGCGACGGCTGACCGACGCGCTGCGTGTTCGTCGAGGTATGCAGCCGAACGGTCACTTCCCCCGCGGAACTCCGCACGAGAAGTGACGACTCGGCTGCATACCTCGACGAGCATCCACCCAGACCCTCACCACCCCGGCGGCCGCCGCGTGAACCCGCCGACGGCCTCCTCGACCTGAGCAGCGAGAGAGAACAGCAGCTCGTCCTCGGCCGGGCGCGCGGCCAGCATCACGCCGACCGGCAGGCCGGACGCCGTCCAGTGCAGCGGGAGGGAGACGGCGGGCATGCCGGTGACGTTCCAGGCGGACGTCCACGGCGTGAAGCGCTTCTGGCTCTCGAAGTCGCGGGCCGGGTCGGCGTCGTCGCGGATCGCACCGACGGGCAGCGGCGGCACGGCCAACGTGGGAGTCAGGACGGCGTCGTACGGCGCCAGCGCGGCCAGCGCCTGCGCCGCATACCGCCGCATCGTGCCGATCGCGAGCCCGAACTCCGGCCCGGACACACCCTGGCCGCGCGAGATCAGCCACCGCGTCAACGGCCGCAGGAGCGACTCCCGCTCAGGCGGCACCACCGACAGCGCCGTCAGGACCGCCCAGCACGTCTCGAATGTCGGCACGGCCTCGGGCGGCAGCGGCACCGGCACGTCGACGATCTCGTGGCCGAGCGACTCCAACAGGACAGAGGCGTCCGACCAGGCCTGCACGACCTCAGGGTCCACCGCCGCCTCGGTGATGACCGGCTCGAGGAACCGCGCGATCCGCAGCCGGCCGACGGGCCGGTCGCACGCCTCCAGGTAGGACTCTGAGGAGACCGCCCAGAACGGGTCCCCCACCCGGCGGCCGGCCAGCACGTCCAGGAAAGCGGCGGCATCACGCACGGACCGCGCCAGCGGGCCGGAGGTGCCGAGGCCGACGGGGTCGCCGTACATGGGGGCTCCGGAGATGACGCCCCGTGACGGCTTGAAGCCGACGATGCCGCAGCATGACGCCGGGATCCTGATCGAGCCGCCCCCGTCGGAGCCCTGAGCGACCGGCACAAGCCCGGCGGCCACGGCGGCGGCCGCACCACCGGAGGAGCCGCCGGCGCCACGGGTCCGGTCCCACGGGGTGACGGCGGGCGGCGCGACGTCGGGCTCGGTGTAGCAGGGCGAGCCGAACTCGGGCGTGTTCGTCTTGCCGAGGGAGATCATCCCGGCGGCCTCGATCGACAGCGTCACGTTGTCGGAGATGTCCGGCACGTAGTCGTCGAAGGCCGCCGACCCGAAGGTCGTCCGCACGCCGGCGGTGAGGTTGAGGTCCTTGATGGCGGTGGGTACGCCGAACAGGGGTGACTCCCCCACCGGCTTGACTGCCAACGAGCGCGCGCAGGAGGAGATCCGCTCCTCGGCCAGCGTGACGAACGCGCCCACGTCGTCCAGCGCCTCGATCCGCTGCAGGTAGTGCTCCGCCAGCTCGCCAGGCGACACCTCGCAGCGGCGTACCAGCTCACCCTGCTCCAACGCGGACAGGTCGTGCAGATCGGTCACCCGGTCAGCCTAGGGAGGCTTCCCACTCGCGGTCGAGGATCGCGAAGTCGATCTCGTCACTCCACCGGCCGCGGAACCACTCGTTCTCGACCAGCAACGCCTCTTGGCGCATGCCGAGCTTGCGCAGGACCGCGGCCGAGGCGGTGTTGAGCGCGTCGATCCGCGCGGCCATCCGGTGCAGGCCGAGGTCCTCGAAGGCGAGCCGGAGCACCGCCCGCCCGGCCTCGACCGCCAGACCCCGTCCCCACACGTCGGGATGCAGCTCGTAGCCCAGCTCCCCGGAGCGGTGCTTCTCGCTGTGGAACATGAGGAGCGCGTCGCCCACGACCCGACCGGTCTCCTTGAGCTCGAGCCCGAGGATGAGCACCTGCCCCTCGGCGTCGAGCTCGGTCCGGGTGAACTGCGGGTCGCCGAGCCGCTTCTCGATCTCCTCGCGGCTGCGCGGCTCGTACGGCAGAAAGGCGCACACCTCGTCCAGCGACTGGTAGGCATGCACGTCGTCGACGTCGGCCGGCGTGAGCGGGCGCAGGAGCAGCCGCTCGGTCTGGAGGGGGTACGTCGGCGCGAGTCTCACCCGGCCACCCTGGCAGAGCCGTGAGTGTCTCGACCACCCATGGGTGGTCGAGACACTCGCGGCTCAGCGGTGTCGGCGCAGCCCGAAGGTCAGTCCGTCCACGAGCGCCTCCCACGAGGCCTCGATGACGTTCTCCCCGACCCCGACCGTCACCCAGGACTCGTCCATGTCCGAGGTCTCGATGAGCACCCGCGTCTTCGCATCCGTGCCATGCCCCTCGTCGAAGAGCCGCACCTTGTAGTCGGTCAGCTCGAACCCCTGCACCTCCGGGAAGGCCTGGGTGATCGCCGACCGGAGCGCCGAGTCGAGTGCGTTGACCGGGCCGTTGCCCTCGCCGGTCACGACGAAGCGGACGCCGTCGGCCACGATCTTCACCGTCGCCTCGGTGAGCCCGGCCTTGCCGCCCGCGGCATCGCTGATGACCCGCCAGGACTCGACGTCGAAGTACGACGGCCGGGCACCCTCGACCTCCTCGGCCAGCAGCAGCTCGAACGAGGCGTCAGCCGCCTCGAAGGTGTAGCCGCGCGACTCGAGCTCCTTGACCCGGTCGGTGACCCGCCGGGCCAGGTCGGCGTCGAGCTCGAAGCCGAGCTCCTTGCCCTTCAGCTCGATCGAGGCGCGGCCGGCCATGTCGGAGACGAGCAGGCGCATGTCGTTGCCGACGCCGAGCGGGTCCATGTGCTGATAGAGGTCGGGGTCGACCTTGATCGCACTCGCGTGCAGTCCGGCCTTGTGGGCGAAGGCGGAGGAGCCGACATACGGCTGGCGCGAGGCGGGCGGGACGTTGGTGACCTCGGCGATCGCGTGGGCGGTCCGGGTGGCCTCCCGCAGCAGCCCGTCGGGCAGCACGCGGCGGCCGAGCTTGAGCTCGAGGTTGGCGACGACCGCGATGAGGTCGGCGTTGCCGGTGCGCTCGCCGTATCCGTTGACCGTGCCCTGCACGTGCGTCGCGCCGGCGTCGACCGCGGCGAGGCTGTTGGCGACGGCGCAGCCGGTGTCGTTGTGGCAGTGGATGCCGACCTTCGCGCCCGTCTCGGACACCACGTCGTGGACGACGTCGGCGATCCAGCCCGGCAGCATGCCGCCGTTGGTGTCGCACAGCGCGACGACCTCGGCTCCCGCGTCGGCCGCCGTGCGGAGCACCTCGAGGGCGTAGGCGCGGTTGGCCCGGTAGCCGTCGAAGAAGTGCTCGGCGTCGAGGAAGACCCGCTGACCCTCCTCGCGCAGGTGGGTGACCGTGTCGCGGATCATGGCGAGGTTCTCGTCGAGGGTCGTGCGCAGGGCCAGCTCGACATGGCGGTCGTGCGACTTCGCCACCAGCGTCACGACGCCGGCGCCCGAGTCGCGCAGGGCGGCGATCAGCGGGTCGTCGGCGGCCTTGAGCCCGGCACGACGCGTCGCGCCGAACGCGGCCAGCTGGGCGTGCTCGAGCTTGAGCTCGTTGCGGGCGCGGGCGAAGAACTCGGTGTCCTTGGGGTTGGCCCCGGGCCAGCCACCCTCGATGTAGCCCACGCCCAGTCCGTCGAGCTGGCGCGCGATCACCAGCTTGTCGGCCACCGAGAGGTTGAGGCCCTCCTGCTGCGCGCCGTCGCGCAGCGTGGTGTCGTAGACGTGGAACTCGCTCATAGGTCCTTCTCCGGTCGTCCGGGCACAAAAAAACCTCTCGGGGTGCGAGAGGTCGGCGCGTCAGGGTCCTGACGCGCTAGCTAATGATCGTGCCCTGCTGCATGCGGCCATCATGCCACCCGCGGCTCGGGATGTGGACCGATGGTCTTGGCATGCGGTCAGCCGGCCAGCCCGGAGAACGGCGCGCCGCTCGCCGGCAGCCAGTCGGCACCTCGCGCCGCCATCGCCCCGAGCAGCCCGGCGAGGGCCACGACGACAGCGAGTGCGATCGCCCAGCTCCGCAGACCGGTCGCGAGCGGTCGGACGACGCGGTTGACCGGCGACCGGACCCGGGATCCGCCGGGCCCCCACCAGACGGAGCACGCGAAGATGAGGCCTGCGATGAGCAGCGTGACCGAGGCCGACGCCGCGACCGCGTAGCACAGCAGGATCGCCGCGACCGCGATCCCGAAGGCCCACAGGCCGAGCATCACGCTGGCCGGCAGCGACCGGACCAGACCCCAGGGGGCGCCGAGGACGAGTCGCGGGCCGTCGTGCCACTTCGCGCCGCGGAGCCGGCGCCGCTCCCCCACGGCCGAGGCGGCCAGCGAGCCGGTGCGCAGCAGCCAGGCGAGAACCAGGACGACGCCGAGCCCGGCCCCGGGGTACGCCGCGATGCCGCCCGCGGCCGCAAGCGCGGTCGCTCCGAGGAGGGCGAGGCGGCGGCCTCGCTCGGCGAGCCCAGGCGCCGTCGGACCGGCCGCCTGTGCGCCCGGGACCTCCCACGGCGCCGGCTCGACCCGCGTCACCGGCTCGGCCCACGGCTCTTGCTCCGCCCACGCCGCCGGCTCGGCCCGCGTGACCGGTTCCGCCCACGGCGCCGCCTCGGCCCACGGGGCCTGCTCCGCGCGCGTCACCGGCTCCGGCGGGTGCACGCCGTGCTCCGACTCGTCGCTGAAGAGCGAGAGTGGCATCGTCTCGGCGGTGAGGGGCGCGGGGGGCACTACGGGGACCGGCGGCACCGGCGCCGAGACGGCGAGCGCGACGGGGGCGGGGCCGCGCCCGCGCAGCCAGGTCAGCAGTTGGACGATGCTCGGCCGACGCTCCGGCGCGGGGCTGAGCGCTGCGTCGAGCACCTCGCGCAGCGGCGAGGGCACGCCGGTCAGGTCGTGCTCGCCGCGCCGGGCGCGGTCCATCACCGCCATGGACGGTCCGCGGCCGTACGGCGGGCGGCCGGTGGCGGCGTACGCGACCGTCGCCGCCCAGGCATGCACGTCGACCGCCGGCGTCGGCTCGTCGCCGTAGAGCACCTCGGGCGCCAGGTAGCCAGGCGTCCCCAGCAGCCAGCCCGTCTGAGTCAGCTTGGGGTCGTCCGCGACGCGCGCGAGCCCGAAGTCGATGAGGACCGGCGTCCGGCCCTCCATGAGGACGTTGGAGGGCTTGACGTCGCGATGCAGCACGCCCGCCTCGTGGACCGCCGCGATCCCCTCGAGGAGGCACCGGGCCAGCCAGGCGAGATCCTCGCCGCGCACGGGGCCTTCACGGACGACCTCGTCGTGCAGCGAGAGCCCGGGGACGTAGCGGGTGGCGATGTAGGGCACCGGCGCCCACGGGTCGGCGTCGATGATCTCGGCCACCCAGCGGCTCCGGACCCGTCGGAGCGAGGCGACCTCGCGGGCCAGGCGGGCACGTGTCTCGTCGTCGCCGACGACCTGCGGCCGGAGGATCTTGAGCGCGACGCGCTGGCCGTCGCTGCGACGGGCCAGATGGACGACGCCCATCCCGCCCTCACCGAGCGACGCGAGCAGCGTGTAGCCGCCGATGGTCCGCGGACCCCCGGCCTCGCTGCCCGGTCTCGGGACTCGCTCGCGCGGCGCTGTCGTCACGGATCCGACCCTAACCTCCCGATCGCCGAGCCTCGGGTTGTCGTCCCTCGAACCGCGGGTTGCTGCTGGCTGAGACCAGCAGCAACCCGCGGCTCGGGGACGGTTACACGATCCGGTGCATCCAGCCGAACGTGTCGTCGGCCCGGCCGAGCTGGATGTCGACGAGGTGCTGCCGGATGGTGGCACCGACCTGGCCGGCGGGCGAGGTGACCGAGCCGCCGTCCCAGACCAGCTCGCCGACCGGGGTGACGACGGCGGCGGTGCCGCAGGCGAAGACCTCGACGATCTCCCCGGAGGCGACGCCGGACTTCCACTCGTCGATCGAGAAGCGGCGCTCCTCGACGGCGTGGCCGAGCTTGCCGGCCAGCTCCACGATGGAGGCACGCGTGATGCCTTCGAGGATCGTGCCGGTCAGCGCGGGCGTGACGATGTGGCCGTCGGCGTAGACGAAGTAGAGGTTCATGCCGCCGAGCTCCTCGACGTACTTCCCCTCCGACGCGTCCAGGAAGACGACCTGGTCGCAGCCCTGGTCGTAGGCCTCCTGCTGCGCGACCAGCGACGAGGCGTAGTTGCCGCCCGTCTTCGCCGCACCCATCCCTCCGCGGCCGGCGCGGGTGTACTCCTCGGTCAGCCAGATCCGGACCGGCTTGACGCCGCCCTTGAAGTAGGAGCCGGCGGGCGAGGCGATCACCATGAACGTCACGTGCTGTGAGGGCCGCACGCCGAGGAACGCCTCGGAGGCGAACATGAACGGACGCAGGTAGAGCGACTTCTCGCTCCCCTCCGACGACTCAGGCACCCACCGGGCGTCGACCTTGACGAGCTCGTCGACGGCCTGGACGAAGTCCTCCTCGGGCAGCACCGGCAGCGCGAGCCGGTGGCTCGAGCGCGCCATGCGCGCGGCGTTGGCCTCCGGGCGGAAGGACCAGACCGACCCGTCCGGGTGGCGGTAGGCCTTCATGCCCTCGAACGTCTCCTGCGCGTAGTGCAGGACGGCGGTGGCGGGGTCGAGCGAGATGGGGCCGTAGGGCTCGATGCGGGCCGCGTGCCAGCCCTTCTCGGGCGTCCACTCGACGGTGAGCATGTGATCGGTGAAGTGCTGGCCGAACCCCGGGTCCGCGAGGATCTCGGCAAGGCGCTCGTCACTGGCCTTGTGGGCGGAGAGCGAAGTGTGGATGTCCATGGACATGAGGCTAGTCCTCCCTCCCGCCCAGCGGGACAGGTCGGTGGTCGGTCAGATGCGGGCGGCGATCGCGTCGCCGACCTCAGCGGTACGCCGCACGGCGCTGCCGCGCTCAGTGAGGTCGGCGAGCACAGCGGCGTCGATGCGCGCAGCCGCGTCGGCGTGCCCGAGGTGGTCGAGGAGCAGCGCCGCAGACAGGATCGCGGCGGTCGGGTCGGCCTTCTGCTGGCCGGCGATGTCGGGCGCGGAGCCGTGGACCGGCTCGAACATCGACGGGAACGTGCGGTCGGGGTTGACGTTGCCCGATGCGGCCAGGCCGATGCCGCCGGTGATCGCGGCGGCGAGGTCGGTGATGATGTCGCCGAAGATGTTGTCGGTGACGATGACGTCGAAGCGTGCGGGGTCGGTCGCCATGAAGATCATGACGGCGTCGATGTGCAGGTAGTCGACGGCGACGTCGGGATACTCATGGGCCACCTCCTGCGTGATGCGCCACCACAGGGACCCGGCGTTGACGAGCACGTTGGTCTTGTGGACCAGCGTGAGCTTCTTGCGCCGCCGCTGGGCGCGGTTGAAGGCGTCACGGACGACGCGCTCGACGCCGTACGCCGTGTTGATCGAGACCTCGGTCGCGACCTCGGCGGGCGTGCCGGTCCGCATCGAGCCGCCGTTGCCGACGTAGAGGCCCTCGGTGCCCTCGCGGACGACGACGAAGTCGATCTCGCCCTTGCCCAGGACCGCGTCGGAGAGCGGCGATACGGCGCCGGGGAACAGCTTGGACGGCCGCAGGTTGACGTAGTGGTCGAGCTCGAAGCGGAGCTTGAGCAGCAGCCCGCGCTCGAGGATGCCCGGCGGCAGGTTCGGGTCGTTGGGCTTGCCGCCGACCGCGCCCAGCAGGATCGCGTCGTGCTCCTTGATCTCGGCCAGCACCGAGTCGGGCAGGACCTCGCCGGTCGCGAGGTAGCGCTCCGCGCCGAGGTCGTAGCGCGTCTGCTCGAACTTCACCGGCGAGGCGGCCTCGAGGACCTTGAGGGCCTCATCGGTCACCTCGGGGCCGATCCCGTCACCGGGGATGACAGCAAGACGCAGGGGGGTCGTGGGCTCAGTCACGGCAGGGACTCTAGTTGTCGTCGGGGCGCTCGTCGGCAGTGTCCCGACGGTCGAGAGCGTCTTCGATGGCACGTTGGCCGAACGGGTTCTCGGGATCGCGGTTGGCGGGACCCCATTCGAGGGTCCTGATGAGCGTCTGCAGAGGCATGGCGGTGCTCCTTCGGGCTTCACGAGGGGACGGATCGAGAAGCCAGCGGGCTCGTTCGGGGACGAGCACGACCACCGCGACGGGGTGGCCTCTCAGACGTGTGTCCGGGCCCCGCCGCGGCGCCGAATTACGAGAAGCGTCCGCATGGTGCCTCACAGGGTAGCGGCCGACGCTTGGCGCGTCAGCACTCCTCGCCGATCCTTCCGTCATCCGAGACGCGGTCCGCCGCGTGAAAGACTCGCGACCATGAGCGCCCCGCCAGAGCTTCCCGAGATCGTCACCCGGGCCTTCGACGTCTCCCGTCGGGCCGGGTATGTCTCGTTCTGCCGCAACGAGACCGGCCGGCTGCTCGCGACGCTCGCAGCGACCCGGAGCGGGACGATGGCCGAGTTCGGCACCGGCACGGGCGTGGGCACGGCGTGGTTGCGCTCCGGCGTACGCCGCCCCGACGTCCGGATCGTCACCGCCGAGCGCGACACCAGGCTGGCCTCGGCCGCGGCCGAGATCTTCACCGCCGACCCGCAGGTCGAGGTGCTCGCCGCCGACTGGTCGACGCTCCTCGACCAAGGCCCGTTCTCGCTGCTCTTCCTCGACTCCGGCCAGCCCCAGGAGGTGGGGGTCGAGCGGATCGTCGACCTGGTCGACGACGGCGGCATCGTCGTGCTCGACGACTTCACGCCGAGTGAGACCTGGCCCCCGATCACCTACGGCCGCGTCGACACGCTCCGGGAGCAGTGGCTCACCGACGAGCGCTTCACCGCCGTCGAGGTGATGGTCGCCGCGGACGCGTCCGTCATCATCGCGACCAAGCACTGACGCCGGTCTCGATACGCCCTCGCCGCTCAGGCTGCGATCGCGCCCCGGAACAGCAGGTCCATGACGGCCCGCACCTCGTCCTGGAGACGGTCGAGGGCCGTCTGGTCGCCGGCCGTGTAGCCGAGCAGTGCCTGCTGGAAGAGCCCGTCGAGCAGTCCGTAGGCCAGCGCCGACGTGGTGGTGACCGGGGCGCCGAGGAGGTCGGCGTACCGCGTGATCACCCGCCAGACCATCTGCTCCAGCGTCCGGTCGATGGTCGTCACGGCCTCGCGCAGACTCTCCTCGAACATGCTCTGGGAGCGCAGGTCATACCAGAGGCGGTGCATCGGCGCCTCCTCGACGATCGTCTCGGCCAGCTTCGCCGCGAAGCCGTCGAGCAGCTCGTCGGCGGTCGCGGACCGCTCGACGACCTCGTCGTAGCGGTGCACGCAGCGCGCCTTGTAGTAGCGGACGCAGAAGATGATCAGCTCGAGCTTGTCGGAGAAGTAGTAGTGGAGCACGCCGTGGCTGAACTCGGAGTGGCTGGCGATCTCGCGCAGGCTGGTCCGCGCATAGCCCAGCTCTCCCAGTGTCACGAGCGCCGACTCCGCCAGCTCGCGCCGACGCTCGTCGAACTTGTCCGCCGGTCGGCGGCCGGCCTTGGACGTCATTCGCATGCCTCCCAACGGACCAGGGCGATCCTCCGATTGGACAATTGTCCAGATGGTGCTTGACGGTTGTCCAGAGGAATTCGGACAATCGTCACCAAGGGTTTTCCCCACCCGGCCGTTTGTCACACACAGAGCCCGTCCTCCTCCCCCCACTGGAGACACACTGTGAAACTGGTCGACTGCTTGGACCTCGGCGCCGCCCTGGTCCCGGCCGCACCATGCCTGGTGACGGAGAATGCCACCCTGAGCTATGCGGAGGTCCAGGGGCTCAGCCGCAGTGTCGCCGCCTCGCTCGGGGCCTGCGGCGCCGGCGGGGCCACCGTCGGCATCGTGTCGGCGAACGACCCGATGGCCTTGACGTGCCTCTTCGGCGCAAGCCGCGCAGGGGCGGCGTGGGTCCTCGTCGACCCCGCGCAGGTCGGAGCCGACGAGCTCGTCGAGGAACTGAGCGCCTGCTCCGTGCTGCTCTTCCACGCGGCCGACGCGGGGCTGGTGCTCGAGGCGCAGCTCAGGCTTCCGCGCGCGCACACGCTGGTCTGCCTCGACGGCCGGCTCGCGGGCGCCCTGCTCGAGGGTGCACGGGGCAAGCGCGCACTGGGCTGGGGCGAATTCCTAGCCGGCGGGATGACCAGGACGGCCTTCATGCCGGTCGGGCCGTCGCCGATCGCCTCGAGCGACGTTCGGGCCAGCGACGAGCGCCCCGTCTTCTTGGCGGTCGGACCGCTGAGCGAGGAGACCGCGAGCCAGTGGCAGCCGGTCCTCGCCCAAGGCGGCCGCATCGTGATGAGGACGCCGGAGCCGGCACTCGCCGCGGAGAGCCGGCTCGAGGCCTGAGCGGCGTCAGGCCTCGAACAGGGACTGCCCGACGTACTCCCCCGGGCGTATGCCCGCGGGCACGGCGAACAGCGCCGACCCGGTGACCTGGAGATACTCCATCATCGCGTCGTGCGCGGCCATCCTGGTCTGGAGCGGCACGAAGTGGGTGTCGGGGTTGCGCAGGTAGGCGAGGAAGAACAGCCCGGCGTCCAGGCCGCCCAGGTCGGTCGAGCCGTCGACGAAGTTGTAGCCGCGCCGCAGGATCCGGACCCCGTCGTTGAAGTCGGGGTGGACCAGGCGCACGTGGGAGTCGGCCGGGATCACCGGACCGTCGTGGCCGGGCATGTCGAAGTCGGGCCGCGTCTGCTCGGTGCCGCCCGACAGCGGGGCGCCGGTGTCCTTCGTCCGCCCGACGAACCCCTCTTGGTCCTCCAGCGGCTGGCGGTCCCACACCTCGATGCGCATGTTGATCCGCCGCGCGACCAGGTACGAGCCGCCGGCGAGCCACTCGGCCTTCGCGTCGTCTCCGGAGGCCACCCAGATGTGCTCGTCGAGCGCCGTGGTCTCCTCCGCCTTCACGTTGGCGGTGCCGTCCTTGAAGCCGAACAGGTTGCGCGGCGTGTCCTGGCTGACCGACGTGGTCGAGGTGCGACCGAACCCGAGCTGGCTCCAGCGCACCGACGCGGTGCCGAAGGCGATCCGGGCCAGGTTGCGGATCGCGTGCACAGCGACCTGCGGGTCGTCGGCGCAGGCCTGGACGCAGAGGTCGCCTCCGGAGCGCTGCGGCACCAGCATGTCGCCGGGGAAGTGCGGCAGCATCCTGAGCGCGGCCGGCTGCCGCGCCGCCAGCCCGAACCGGTCCTTGCCGTCGACAGTGCGGAAGAGCCCAGGCCCGAAGCCGAACGTGATCGTCAGACCGCTCGGCGACAGGCCTATCGCCTCGCCGGTGTCGTCGGGCGGCAGGTTGCTCGCGCCCTGCGTCGGCCCGATCGGCCCGGCCCCCTCGCCCTTGGTCATCCGCTCGGCGGCGTCCGTCCACGCCTTCAGCATCGCGACGAGCTCGTCGCGCGAGTCCGTGGTGACGTCGAACGCCGCGAAGTGCAGTCGGTCCTGGGCCGGCGTGACGATCCCGGCCTGGTGTGTCCCGCGGAAGGCGTAGGCCTTCGGTCCGTTCGCCGGCGCCGGCGCCTCGTCGGCACTCGCCCGCCCCGCGACGAACGCTCCCGCCACGCCGGCCACGGCGACCCCGCCCCCGAGCAGCCCGCGACGAGACAGGTCCGTCATGACAGGACCGCCGCCGTCAGCCGCGAGAGCGGTTCCGAGAGGGCGTTGACGGCGTCGGCGAGCGCCTTCTTGTCGACGTCGCCGACCTTGTCGTAGGAGACGAAGCCGTCACCCGAGCGCTGCTTGTCGAGGAGCGCCTGGAGTGCCGCGAAGCGCCTGTCGAGCTGCTGGGCGAGGGCGGGGTCCTTCGTCTCGACGATGGGCTTCACGCCCTCCCAGCCGACACGGGCGCCGTCGACGTTGGCCTGGAAGTCCCACAGGTCGGTGTGCGACCAGATCTCCTCCTCGCCGGTGACCTTGCCGTTCGCGACCTCCTCGAGGAGCCCGCGTGACCCGTTGGTGATCTGGTCGACGGTGTAGGTCAGGGCGCCGATCCGGGTGTCGAGGGTGGTGACGTTGGCGAGCAGGTCGTCGGCGTACGCCGCCCGCCGCTGCGGCGTGAGCGCCCGGTAGCCCGCCGGCGGCCAGAGGTCCTTCTCGAGGCGATGCCAGCCGGTCCACCTCTGCCCAGGCTCCAGGTCGGCCTCGCGGGCGTCGGTCTTCGGGTCGAGGTCACCGAAGGACTCCGCGACCGTCTCGATGCGCTCCCAGTGGGTGCGCGCCCGCGGATAGAGCGCGCGGGCGGCGTCGTCCTTGCCGGCCTTGTAGAGCGCGACGAACCTTTGGGTGGCACCCATGAGCTGATCGGACTGGTCGTTGACATAGGCCTTGTAGTGGGCGAGCGCAGTGGCGACCTGCTGCTGCTCGTCAGCGGAGGCGCTCGGCGCGTCACCGGACTGCTTGACCGTGAAGTCGGTCCGGATCCCGTCGCCGGTCATGCCCGGCTTGCACGCCGTGACGTAGCGGCCGGCGGGAGCGTTGAGGGTCAGCTTGCGGCTGATGCCCGGCCCGATGTTCTCGATCTCGGCCTTGATCGTGAGCCCGTCGGAGCCGAGCAGGTAGAACTCCGTCACCTCCGAGCCCATGTTGGTGACGTCGAAGGTGAGGGTGCCCGCCGGTGCACTCGTCGCGGAGAGCGTGCAGGCGTCGGCCGAGGACTCGACCGTGAGGCTGCGCGGGTCGCCGTTGTCAGCACCGGCGGTGGTGCCGTTCTGCGTGCAGGCCGCGAGCAGCGGCACGGCCGCGAGTGCGGAGGCGGTCAGGAGGAGGGCAGGCGTGCGCATGGGCTCGGTCCTTCGAGTCAGTGGCGCGTGGGGCGCCGGCCGGACTGGCGGTCAGTGATGGGTGGCGACGCGCGAGCCGCTCGGCTCGGCGGCACGTCGCTGCGCCTGGGTGGAGCGGCGCTTGCGAGAGAAGAACAAGAGCATGACCGGGACGACGTAGACCAGCCACACCGACGCCTCGAGCGTCGTGGTGACCGGCGAGAAGTTGAAGACGCCCTTGAGGATCGTGGCGTACCACGCGTTCGGGTCGATCGTGCCTGACACGTCGAAGGCGACCGTGTGCAGGCCGGGGAGGATCCGCGCCTCCTGCAGGTCGTGCACCCCGTAGGACAACACGCCCGCGGCGACCAGGATCAGGAAGGCGCCGGTCCAGGCGAAGAAGGTGGTCAGGTTGATCGCGACGGCGCCGCGGTAGATCAGGTAGCCGAGGACGACGGCCGTGCCCAGCCCGAGGACGGCGCCGAGCAACGGCTCCCAGGTGGGGGTGAGGGAGCCGACGCTCTCACGGGTCCCCGCCTTCGTCGCGGCCCACAGGAACAGAGCCGTCTCGAGGCCCTCGCGGCCGACGGCCAGCGTGGCGACGACCACCAGCGACCAGCGGCTGCCCTCGGCGGCCTTCTCGATGGCACCGCGCAGCTCGCCGCCCAGCCCGCGGGCGGCCCGGGCCATCCAGAAGATCATCCACGTGACGAACCCGACCGCGACGATCGAGAGCGAGCCGCCGATGGCCTCCTGGGCCTCGAAGGTGAGCCCGCTCGGTCCCCACGTGAGCAGCGCGCCGAAGGCGAGGGAGACGAGCACGGCGAGGCTGACGCCCGCCCAGATCCGCTTGAGGAGCTGAGTGCGGCCGGTCTTGACGAGGTAGGCGACCAGGATGCTGACGACGAGCGCAGCCTCCAGACCCTCCCGCAAACCGATCAGGTAGTTCGCAACCACGGATCGGATACTACACGAGAACTTAGGTTTGCCTCACCATACTGAGGGTTGCCTCACTCGGCGGGCCACACAGGGCGTCAGATCGCGCAGCCGTCCGGGCCGCAGACGCCGTCGGCAGCGCCCTCCCCCACCAGCTCGACGATCGGGTGAGACTCCCGCCATGCCCGCTCGAGCAGCTGACCGAAGAGCTCGGTCGGCTGGGCGCCTGAGACGCCGTACTTCTCGTCGATGACGAAGAACGGCACGCCGTTGGCGCCGTACGCCCGGGCCTGCTCGACGTCGGCTCGTACGTCGGCCGCGAACTCGTCGCCGGCCAGGACCTCGTCGACCCGGTGCGCGGGCAGGCCTGCGCCCACCGCGAGCTCACGCAGCGTCGCGTGGTCGGCGATGTTGCGCGCCTCGGAGAAGTTGGCCCGCAGGAAGGCCTCCTTCAGCTCGCCCTGGCGGCCGGCCTCCTTGGCCAGGTGCAGGAGGCGGTGGGCGTCGAACGTGTTCGCGTGGACCGTCTCGTCGTGGCGCCACGCCATGCCCTCGACGACGGCGAGCTCGGTGACGCGCGCCTGCATCTGAGCGGCCTCGGCGGGGCTGACGCCGTACTTGGTGGACAGCATCTGCTGCGCGGTCTCGGTCGGGTGGGTCGGCGCGCTCGGGTCGAGCTGGAAGGAGCGGTAGACGAGCTCCACGTCGTCGCGGTGCTCGAAGTCGGCCAGCGCCGTCTCCAGGCGGCGCTTGCCGATGTAGCACCACGGGCAGGCGATGTCGGACCAGATGTCGATGCGCACGGTGACCGAACGCCGAAGCACGCCGGGGATGTTCCCGGGGTCGGGTGACCGGACGCAGATGTTCAAGGGGGCAGGCCTCTCGCCGCGGCGAGAGGCCTGCCCCCTTGAACATCTGCGTCCGGTCACCCGGGCATTCTCAGCGCGTGGCGGTGCCCTCGGTGTAGTCGGTGTCGTGCGACTTCACCCAGGCCATGAGCTTGCGCAGCTCGCGGCCGGTCTCCTCGATCGGGTGCTTCTCGCCCTTCTCGCGCAGCGCCTTGAACTCGGGCGCACCGGCGTCCTGGTCGGCGATGAAGCGCTTGGCGAACTCGCCGTTCTGGATGTCGGCGAGGACGGCCTGCATGTTCTCCTTGACGCGCGGGTCGATGACACGCGGGCCGGAGACGTAGTCGCCGTACTCAGCGGTGTCGGAGACCGACCAGCGCTGCTTGGCGATGCCGCCCTCATACATCAGGTCGACGATGAGCTTGAGCTCGTGGAGGACCTCGAAGTAGGCGACCTCGGGCTGGTAGCCGGCCTCGGTGAGGGTCTCGAAGCCATACATGATCAGCTGCGAGGCGCCGCCGCACAGGACCGCCTGCTCGCCGAACAGGTCGGTCTCGGTCTCCTCGGTGAAGGTGGTCTTGATGCCGCCGGCACGCAGGCCGCCGATGCCCTTGGCCCACGACAGCGCCAGGTCCCACGCCTTGCCGGAGGCGTCCTTCTCCACGGCCACGAGCACCGGGACGCCGCGGCCGTCGACGAACTCACGACGGACCAGGTGGCCGGGGCCCTTCGGGGCGACCATGAAGACGTCGACGCCCTCGGGCGGGGTGATGTAGCCGAAGCGGATGTTGAAGCCGTGACCGAAGCCGAGCGCCTTGCCCGGGGTCATGTGCTGGGCGATCTCGTCGGCGTACAGCTTCCGCTGGTGCTGGTCGGGCGCCAGGATCATGACGACGTCGGCCCACTCGGCGGCCTCGGCCGGAGTGACGACCGTCAGGCCCTCGGCCTCGGCCTTGGGGGCGCTCTTCGAGCCCGGCTGCAGGCCGATGCGGACCTCGACACCGGAGTCGCGCAGCGACAGCGAGTGCGCGTGGCCCTGGCTGCCGTAACCGATGACCGCGACCTTCTTGCTCTGGATCAGAGACAGGTCGGCGTCGTCGTCGTAGAACATCTCAGCCACGTTCGGGCTCTCCTTCTGGTTTGTTTCTCGCCTCGGACGAGGCTAGCGGGATGGGGATGCTTCGGGTGCGGCGGCCCAGCTGGCGGGCAGGTCCACCGGCCCGGACCGGAAGCGGGCCGGTGGGGCCGGCTCAGCTGGCCGCGGGCGGAGCGGGGACGGCGACCGGGCGGGCCGAGCGCTCCGAGATGGAGCGCGAGCCGCGGCCGATCGCGACCATGCCCGACTGCACGAGCTCGCGGATGCCGAACGGCTCCAGCACGCGCAGGAAGTCGGTCAGCTTGCCGCTGTTGCCGGTGATCTGGATCGTGACGGCGTCGGTGGAGATGTCGACCGCCTTCGCGCGGAAGAGCTGCACCGCGTCGAGGACCTGACCGCGGGTCTCCGCCGTCGCGCCCACCTTGACCAGCATGAGCTCGCGATGGACGGCGTGGCCCTGCTCGAGCTCGACGATCTTGATGACCTCGACGAGCTTGTTGAGCTGCTTGGTGACCTGCTCGAGCGGGGTGTCCTCGACGTTGACCACGATGGTCATGCGCGAGATGCCGTCGTGCTCGGTCGGGCCGACCGCGAGCGACTCGATGTTGAAGCCGCGGCGGCTGAACAGGCCCGCGATGCGGGCCAGGACGCCGGGGCGGTCCTCGACGAGGACCGAGAGGGTGTGCTTGCCGCTGCTGAGCTCGGCCATCAGATGTCGTCCTCATCGAACTTGGGCGCGAGGTCGCGCGCGTACTGGATCTCGTCGTTGCTGGCGCCGCCGGCGATCATCGGCCACACCATGGCGTCCTTGTGGACGCGGAAGTCGACCACGACCGGCACGTCATTGATCTCCATCGCCTTCTTGATGGTCGCATCGACGTCGGCGGCCGACTCGCATGAGAGCCCGACGCAGCCGTAGGCCTCCGCGAGCTTCGGGAAGTCGGGGATCCGGACAGGGCCGCCGTGCTTCTGCAGGTCGGTGTTGGAGTAGCGCTCGTTGTAGAAGAGCGTCTGCCACTGCCGGACCATGCCCAGGTTGTCGTTGTTGATGATGGCGACCTTGATCGGGATGCTCTCGATGGCGCAGGTGGCGAGCTCCTGGTTGGTCATCTGGAAGCAGCCGTCGCCGTCGATGGCCCACACGGTGGCGTCCGGCCGGCCGACCTTGGCGCCCATGGCCGCCGGGACGGAGTAGCCCATCGTGCCGGCGCCGCCGGAGTTGAGCCAGGTGTTCGGGTGCTCGTAGCCGACGAACTGCGCCGCCCACATCTGGTGCTGGCCGACGCCCGCGACGTAGATGGCCTCCGGGCCGGCGATCTGGCCGAGCCGCTCGATGACGTACTGCGGCGCGAGCCCGTCGGCCGGCGTGTCGTAGCCGAGCGGGTAGCTCTCCTTGATCCCGGCGCAGTAGGCCACCCAGGACTCGTAGTCGCCCTCCCGGCCGGCGGCCTTCTCGGCCTCGAGGACGGCGAGGAGGTCGGTGAGGACCTCGCGGATGTCGCCCACGATCGGGACGTCGGCGTGCCGGTTCTTGCCGATCTCGGCCGGGTCGATGTCGGCGTGGATGACCGCGGCACCGGGGGCGAACGTGGACAGGTCACCGGTCACCCGGTCGTCGAAGCGAGCGCCGAGGCTGACGATGAGGTCGCTCTTCTGCAGGCCCGCGACCGCAGCGACGGAGCCGTGCATGCCCGGCATGCCGAGGTGCTGCGGATGGCTGTCGGGGAACGCTCCACGAGCCATCAGCGTGGTGACGACCGGGATGCCGGTCAGCTCGGCGAGCCGGCGCAGCTCTCGGTGGGCGCCGGCGCGGATCGTCCCGCCGCCGACGTAGAGCACCGGCTTGCGGCGCTCGAGCATGAGCCGTGCTGCCTCGCGGATCTGCTTCGCGTGCGGCTTCGTCACCGGTCGGTAGCCCGGGAGCTGCAGCTCGGTGGGCCACTGGAAGGTGGTCATCGCCTGCAGGGCGCTCTTGGCGACGTCGACCAGCACCGGGCCGGGGCGACCGGTCGAGGCGATGTGGAAGGCCTCCGCGATGCGCCGCGGGATGTCGGCCGGGTCGGTCACCAGGAAGTTGTGCTTGGTGATCGGCATCGTGATGCCGCGGATGTCGGCCTCCTGGAAGGCGTCCGTGCCGATCAGGCTCGCCGGCACCTGGCCCGTGATCGCGACCATCGGCACGGAGTCCATGTAGGCATCTGCGATCGGCGTGACGAGGTTGGTGGCACCCGGACCCGACGTGGCCATGCAGACGCCGACCTTGCCGGTCGCCGAGGCATAACCCTCGGCAGCGTGCCCCGCGCCCTGCTCGTGCCGGACGAGGATGTGGCGCACCTTCGTGGAGTCCATCAGAGGGTCGTACGCCGGGAGGATCGCGCCACCCGGAATCCCGAAGACGTTCTCGGCACCCGCCGCCTCCAGCGACTTGACCAGGCTCTGTGCCCCGGTGATCTCACCCATGCTGTCGTTCCTCATTCCTGCTCTGATGCGTGTGCCTGACCGCTTGCAACAAAAAACCCCCCGGCCGGATGGCAGCGGAGGGGGACGCGTCGACTGATGCTCAGTGGGCGCGTCGCGTGCGTACGAGAATGTCCAGGCGCATGGCGGTCACGCTACTCGCAGACCTCGGATCCGTCATCCCGGCCCCCTCCAGGTCTCGCCATCTGAGACGCACGTCCCATCATCCGGCCTCCTGCGCCGCCCCGCTCAGCGCGCCTACTCATGGTCACCGTCACGGCCGAGCCACGTGGTGATGCAGGCCTTGTTGCCCTGGGCGTCGGCCAGCACCCAGAACCGCGGCGCCCGACCGTCGCTGACCAGCGTGCCGCCAGCCTCGATCGCCGACCGCACCCGCTGCTCGGCCAGCTCGGGCGGCACCCGGACGTCGAAGTGGAACCGCTGCCGCGGCGGCTCGTGCGGGTCGGTCTCCTGGAACCACAGCGTGGGGAGTCGGCCGTCGGGGTCGACGAGCTCGTCGCCGACGTCGGACAGCCCCAGGACCGCCGCCCAGAACGGCCTGATCTGCGCAGCGTCGGCGGTGTCCAGGCCGACCTCGACGACCTGGAGCGCCCCCACCTGCGCAGGTGCGCCGAGCCCGTCGGCGAGCTCGCTGATGATGCGCGCGAGGCGGACGTCGCGCTCGGTGACGCCGCCGGCGTCGTGACTGGTGAGCCGGACGTGGACGAACCCGTAGCGCAGGTCGATGTCCGGATGGTGGTCGGCCTTCTCGGCCTCCTTGGCGATCCGATCGACAAGGGCCATCCCGGTCCTGAAGCTGCCGGTGCGGAAGCGGGCGTGGAGGGCACCGAAGAGGAGCCTCCAGTCATCGAGCAGAGCCGCGGCGACGCCTTCACCGCCGAGAACCTGCTTGTCCGAGGCGGAGCGATCGTCGGTCATGGCAGCACCAGCTCTCCGATGGGCCCGGGGTTGTGGGCGACCTCCCAGCGGTATCCGTCCGGATCCGCGAAGTAACCGGTGTAGCCACCCCAGTCGCGCTTCTGTCCGTCATGGACCGGGTCTGCCCCGATGCCGCGCGCCGTGGCGAGCACGGCATCGACCTCAGCCGGCGTGCCGACGTTGTGGGCGAGGGTCACCGGCGGGACACCGCCGTCGCCCTCGTTGATCGGGCCGACCTCGGCCTCGAAGTGGGCGCGGTCCCAGAGGCTGAGCACCACGTGCTCCCCGACCCGGATCATGAGGACCTCGCCCGGCACGAAGAGCTCCTCGGACCAGCCGAGGCCCTCGACGTAGAACGTCCGGCTGCCGGCGACGTCTCGCACCGCGAGGGTCACGAAGCTGATCCGCTGGTCCATGCCACCACCTTCGCACCGACCTCCGACAGCGCGTCAAGCGGCGAGATCCAGGCCAGCCCAGGGCAGTCACGGGCAGCCAAGGGCAGCCGAGAGCAATCAGGGGCGAGTCAGCGCGCTCAACGCCGTCACCTGACGGCCATCGGCGTCGAAGTTGGCCGGGTCGAGCCACCGCTCGTGGGCGGCGCGGACCACGGGCCAGTCGGCGTCGGTGACTGAGAACCAGTCGGTGTCGCGGTTGCGGCCCTTCGTGATCATGTGGTGCCGGAACCGCCCCTCGTAGACGAACCCGAGCCGCGTCGCGGCCCGACGCGACGGCTCGTTGAGGCTGTCGCACTTCCACTCGAAGCGGCGGTAGCCCAGCTCCTCGAAGGCGTGCCGCATCAGCAGGTGGATCGCCTCGGTCGCCGCGCGGGTGCGCTGGAGCGCCTTCGCGAACAGCACCCCGCCGACCTCGACCTGACCGGTGCGCGGCTCGACCCGGAGGTACGACGCGAGGCCGGCGGGCAGGCCGGCGTACTCCCCCTCGGTGGGGACCAGCGCGAACGTCACGTCGCCAGGCGCCTCGAGGACGGCGGCGAGGTGCATCCACAGCTCGGCCAGCGTCGTCGGGCGGTCGACGGGCCGATAGGTCCAGAGGTCGCCGTCCTCGGGACGGCAGAGCGTCTTGAAGAGCTCGGCGTAGTGCGCGGAGCTGAGCGGCACGACGCGGACATAGCGCCCCGTGAGAGTGACCGGTTCGGGGCGGGCTCGAGGCTCCCACGCGGGAACGACATCGCCGACCGGCTGGCCGAACTCGTTGGTCTCGGGCATGGTCTCGGGCACGCGGCCGACCCTAGCGATCAGCCTGCGAGAGCCGGGCGCGGACGACCTCGCCCAGGCGCGGGCGGCTGAGGAACCCGACCGCGATGCCGACCACGACCCCGATCACCGTCTCCACACCCCGGTCGGTCAGCAGCTCACTGGTCGGCACGGGGGCGACGAGGTGGACCATCATCAGCGCGAGGGGCGTCACGAACACCAAGGCGAGGGCGTAGTTGCGGCCGACGAGCAGCTCGGCCGCGGCCTGCAGCAGCGCGACGGCGACCACGAGGACGAGCCCGTCGATGTTCAGCTCGAGCAGTGCCCAGGCGAGGAGGAGCCCCAGCCCGGTCCCGACGACGCGGTGCAGGCCCCGGGTGAGCTGGGCCGAGAGGTCGCGAGCGACGAGCGGGACAACTGCAGAGACCATCGCCCAGTAGGGCCGGCCGATGCCGCTCGAGGTCGCGACCACGCCGGCGAGCAGGACGCCGGCGCCGGACTGCAGGGCGTAGCGCCACACGCCCTCGACCGCGCCACCGATGGGCGGGTTCGCCGCCAGCGACGGGCTCAGGGACGGCACCAGGCGGACGCGCCGCACGGCCGCCCCGACCGAGCCGACGAGGATGGAGAACAGCGCGGCGGCTGCCGAGACCAGGACCGCCGGCGCGAGGTTCGCGGTGGTGGCCGGCGCTGACGCGACCGCCGCGAAGCCGAAGACCTGGAAGAGCGAGCCGGGTGGATGCCAGCCGCGGCGCGCGGACTCGTACGACGCACCGACCGCCACCGCCGCCGCGACCGGGATCGCCAGCCACGCTCGATCCTCGTTCATCCCGACCAGGACGCCGAGCGTGATCACGGCGACCTGCGTGACAGCGGCCTCGATCTGGAGCGTCAGGCGAGCGCGGTCGACGCGCTCGCGCCCGTAGAGCGACGTGAACGCGCCGAAAGCCGCGTAGATCGACCACTCGAGATGGCCCGTGGCCCACAGCACCAGCAGCGGCACGAAGACCGAGACCGACGCGCGGAAGGCGATCCGGTGGGCACCCGCGTGAGGACCGAGGATCAGCAGTCGCCCGAGCAGTCCCACGCCTCCCAGTGTCCCAAACGGCGGCGACGGAAGCCGACGAGGCTCACCCGGATTCGCCGCGGGTGGGCTCAGGTCACTCCGGCACGCGTCGGTAGGCGCCGTCGGAGGCGGAGGTCGCCATGGACGCGTAGGCCCGCAGTGCCGCCGAGACGACCCGGTCGCGGTCGAGCGGCGTGTAGGGCTTGTCCCGCTTCTCCTGGGCGATCCGGCGCTGGTCGAGGACGTCGGCGTCGACGTCGAGCGAGATGGTCCGGTTCGGGATGTCGATCGAGATCTGGTCGCCGTCCTCGACGAGCGCGATCAGCCCACCGCCGGCCGCCTCCGGGGAGACGTGGCCGATGGACAGGCCGGACGTGCCGCCGGAGAAGCGGCCGTCGGTGATGAGGGCGCACTTCTGGCCGAGCCCGCGGCCCTTGAGGAACGACGTCGGGTAGAGCATCTCCTGCATGCCCGGACCGCCCTTGGGCCCCTCGTAGCGGATGACCACCACGTGGCCCGCCTCGACCTTCTTGGACAGGATGCCCGCGACGGCGTCGTCCTGGGACTCGAAGACGATCGCGGTGCCGGTGAAGGTCCAGATCTCCTCGGGCACGCCGGCGGTCTTGACCACGCAGCCGTCCTCGGCGAGGTTGCCGTGCAGGATCGCCAGGCCCCCGTCAGCCGAGTACGCGTGCTCGATGTCGCGGATGCAGCCCTCGGCGGCGTCGGTGTCGAGGGTGCTCCAGCGGTTCTCGGTGGAGAACGCCTCGGTGGTGCGCACGCCCCCCGGGGCGGCGTGGAACAGCTCGAGGGCCTCCGCGCTCGGGTTCTCCCCGCGAATGTCCCAGGTGCCCAGCCACTCCTCCACCGAGGCCGAGTGGACGGTGTGGACGTCGGTGTTGAGGGCACCGCCGCGACGCAACTCGCCTAGCAGGGCGGGGATGCCGCCGGCGCGGTGGACGTCCTCCATGTGGTACTTCGGGCTGTTCGGCGCGACCTTCGACAGGCACGGGACCCGGCGGGAGATGGCGTCGATGTCGGCGACGTGGAAGTCGAGCTCGGCCTCACGTGCGGCGGCGAGCAGGTGGAGGACGGTGTTGGTCGAGCCGCCCATCGCGACGTCGAGGGCGACGGCGTTCTCGAACGCGCTGCGGGTGGCGATGCTGCGCGGCAGCACGGAGTCGTCGTCGCCGTCGTAGTAGCGCTTGGCGAGGTCGACGACCAGGCGCCCGGCCTCCTCGAAGAGCGCACGACGCTTCGCGTGCGTGGCCAGCGTGGACCCGTTCCCGGGGAGGGAGAGGCCGATCGCCTCGGTGAGGCAGTTCATCGAGTTGGCGGTGAACATGCCCGAGCACGACCCGCAGGTCGGACACGCGGAGCGCTCGATGGTGTCGAGCAGCTCGTCGCTGACCGCGTCGTTGGCCGAGAGCGCCATCGCGTCGACCAGGTCGAGCTTCTCGTGCACGATGCCCTCGATCGCAACCGTCTTGCCGGCCTCCATGGGGCCGCCGGAGACGAAGACGACCGGGATGTTGAGCCGCAGGGCGGCCATCAGCATGCCGGGCGTGATCTTGTCGCAGTTGGAGATGCAGACGAGGGCGTCCGCGCAGTGCGCGTTGACCATGTACTCCACCGCGTCCGCGATCAGCTCACGGCTCGGCAGCGAGTAGAGCATGCCGCCGTGCCCCATCGCGATGCCGTCGTCGACGGCGATGGTGTTGAACTCCTTGGCGACGCCACCCGCGGCGACGACCTGCTCGGCGACGATCTTGCCGAGGTCACGCAGGTGCACGTGGCCTGGCACGAACTCGGTGAACGAGTTCGCGATCGCGATGATCGGCTTGCCGAAGTCGGAGTCGGTCATGCCGGTGGCACGCCACAGGGCGCGCGCACCGGCCATGTTGCGGCCCGACGTTGAGGTCGCTGAGCGCAGGGTGGGCATGGGTCAAGCCTAAGCCCCGCCCCGAGCCGGTGACTCAGACGCTCGCCGCGCGGACCACCAGGACGTCGGGCAGCTCGCCGATGATGCGCCTCCACGACTCTCCCGCGTCGTTCGACGCCCAGACCGCGCCGTTGCGCGCACCGACGTAGACCCCGGCGGGCGCCTGGTCGTCGACGCACATCGCGTCACGCATCACTCCGACGTACCAGCCCTCGGGCAGACCCTTGTCGAGGGCCTCCCAGGTCTCGCCGGCGTCCTTCGAGCGCCACACCCGTGCCTTCGCCTCGGGTGGGTAGCGGCTCTCGCCGGCGCCGATCGGGAAGGTGTAGATCGTGTCGGGCTCGTGCGGGTGCACGACCATCGCGAAGCCGAAGTCGGTCGGGAGCCCGTCGGCGATCGACTTCCACGTCGCCGCCTCGTCGTCGGAGCGGTAGACGCCGCCGTGGTTCTGCAGGTAGAGCCGCTCCGGGCGCGAGGGGTGCCGCGCGATCTTGTGCACGCACTGTCCGAACTCCGGGAACTGCATGCCCTCGGGCAGGAAGATCGCCCGGATGCCGTCGTTGCGCGGCTCCCAGGTCTCCCCGCCGTCGCGGGTCTGGTAGACGCCGCCGGTCGAGATCGCCGCCGTCACCGACAGCGGGTCGGTCGGGTGCGGCAGGATCGTGTGGAAGGCCTGCCCGCCGAAGCCCGCGTTCCACTCGGTCCGGTGCGGGTGGTCCCACAGCCCCCGCACCAGCTCGAAGGACCGGCCCCCGTCGGTCGAGCGGAAGATCGCCCCCGGCTCGGTGCCGGCCCAGATCGTGCCCGTGCCGCCGGATCCGGACGGCGTGCCCGGCGCCAGCTGCCAGACGCGGGCGACGCTCGCGTCGACGTCCTCGGGGAACTTCACCGACGTCTCGGTCCAGGTCTTCCCACCGTCGTCGCTGGCCCGCACCAGGGCGCCGAGCCAGAGCGAGGAGGCACCGGCCAGGATCCGGCCGGTGCCGGGCTCGATCATCGCGGAGTAGATCTCCTCCATGTCATGGTGCGGCCCGGTGAAGCTCCACTCCTCGCGGGCGTCGTCCGACGTCCCGATCCACAGGCCCTTGCGTGTCCCGACCAGCAGCTTCGTCGCCATGGGTTCACCATGCTCCCTTGCCCCACCGGTGCGCCAGACCAATACGCTGACGGTCATGGAGTCCGTGGACTGGAAGCGGTACGCCGCCGTGCTCTTCGACCTCGACGGCGTGATCACGCCGACCGCGGTCGTGCACATGGCCGCGTGGTCGGAGCTGTTCAACGGCTACCTGACCGAGCACCAGCCCGGCGAGGCGCCCTACACCGACGACGACTACTTCTCCTACGTCGACGGGAAGCCGCGCTACGACGGCGTGCGGGACTTCCTCGCGTCGCGGGGCATCACGCTGCCCGAGGGAACGTCGCAGGACCCGGGCACGGCGCTGACCGTGCGCGGCCTGGGCAACCGGAAGAACGACGCGTTCAACCACGTGCTCGATCGTGACGGCGTCGAGGCCTACCCGGGCTCGGTCGCACTGCTCGACCATCTGCGGGAGGTCGGCGTACCGCTGGCCGTCGTCTCCTCCTCGGCCAACGCCCGCCACGTGCTGCAGGCGGCAGGCCTGCTCGATCGGTTCGCAACCGTCGTCGACGGCAAGGTCGCCGACGAGCTGGGCCTGGCCGGCAAGCCGGCCCCCGACACCTTTCTCCACGCCGCCGAGGTCCTCGGCGCGCCGGCCTCCGACGCCGTCGTGCTCGAGGATGCCCTCTCGGGTGTGGCGGCCGGCGCGGCCGGACGCTTCGGCCTGGTCGTCGGCGTCGACCGGGGCGCCGGACCGACGGCGCTGACCAACGCGGGCGCCGATGTCGTCGTCTCCGATCTCCGCCATCTCGTCCCAGGAGGCCAGCCATGATGAACGTCACCGGAGTCGGGCCGGACCCGATGGACCACGGCCGGTTCCCGGTCGACCCCTGGCGGCTCGTCGAGACGGGCTACAACCCCGATGACCTGGGCCTGACCGAGACGCTCTTCGCCGTCGGCAACGGCTATCTCGGCATGCGCGGCAACCCCGAGGAGGGCAGGCCGACCTACGTCCACGGGACATTCGTCAACGGCTTCCACGAGACCTGGCCGATCCGGCACGCCGAGAACGCGTTCGGCTTCGCGCGCACCGGCCAGACCATCGTCAACGTCCCCGACGCCAAGGTCATGAAGATCTACGTCGACGACGAGCCGCTGACCTTCGGCACGGCCGACCTCGAGGAGTATGAGCGCAGCATCGACTTCCGTGACGGGATGCTGCGCCGCAGCCTCGTCTGGCGTACGCCGTCCGGCAAGCGGGTGCGGATCTCCTCGACCCGCATGGTCTCGATGACGCAGCGCCACCTCGCACTGCTGAGCCTCGAGGTGACGATGCTCAGCGGCGATGCCCCGGTCGTGATCTCGTCGCAGCTGCTCAACCGCCAGGACGGCAAGGACGAGTACCAGCAGCCCCAGCACAACGTCCCGGGGACGCTCGGCGTCGGCATCGACCCGCGGAAGGCGGCCGCGTTCGACGAGCGCGTGCTCCTGCCGCGGATGAGCTATGCGACCGAGGACCGGATGATGCTCGGCTACCAGGCCAACCGCTCCGGGATGACGCTGGCGGTCGCGGCCGACCACCGGATCAGCACCACCGACGCCTACGAGACCGTCGTGGGGGCCGACGACGACCGCGCCAAGATGGTCTTCCGGGTCGATGCCACCGAGGGCGCTCCGCTGAGGATCGAGAAGCTCGTCACCTACCACACCTCCCGCGGCGTACCTGTCCGCGAGCTCTCCGACCGGTGCGACCGCACGCTCGACCGCGCCCACCGCATGGGCGTCACGCGCCTGCACGAGGAGCAGCGCGAGTGGTTCGACGCCTTCTGGGCGGCGTGCGACGTCGAGGTCGGCGCCACGGACGGCGGGACCATGGCCACCGGAGCCCTGCAGCAGGCGATCCGGTTCAACCTGTTCAGCCTGGCGCAGGCGTCCGCGCGCGCGGACGGCCTCGGCGTGCCGGCGAAGGGCGTCACCGGGTCGGGCTACGAGGGCCACTACTTCTGGGACACCGAGGTCTACGTCGTCCCGTTCCTGACCTTCACCCAGCCGGCGCTCGCCCGCAACGTCCTGCACTTCCGCTCGGTGATGCTGCCAGCCGCCCGCGAGCGCGCCAAGGAGCTGGCCGGGAGCGGCGCGATGTTCCCCTGGCGCACCATCAACGGCGAGGAGGCGTCCGCCTACTACGCGGCCGGCTCCGCGCAGGTCCACATCGACGCCGACATCGCCTACGCGCTGAGCAAGTACGTCCAGGCGGTCGACGACCACGGGTTCCTCATCCGCGAGGGCATCGACATTCTCGTCGAGACCGCCCGGATGTGGGCCGACCTCGGCTTCTGGCGGCACAACGGCGTCCCGTCGTTCCACATCCACGGCGTCACCGGGCCCGACGAGTACACGACGGTCGTCAACAACAACCTCTTCACCAACGTGATGGCCCGCTACAACCTCGAGCAGGCCGTGGCCGCGGTCGAGCTGATCCGGCGCGAGCACCCGCACGAGTTCGAGCAGATCCGGGCGAGGCTGCGGTTGGAGGACGGCGAGGTCGAGGAGTGGGCCCGCTGCGGCAAGGGCATGCACATCCCCTTCGACGAGGGGCTCGGCATCCACCCGCAGGACGACTTCTTCCTCGAGCGCGAGGTGTGGGACCTGCCCAACACCCCGCCGGAGCTGCGGCCGCTGATGCTGCACTACCACCCGCTGGTGATCTACCGCTTCCAGGTGCTCAAGCAGGCCGACGTGGTTCTCGCCCTCTTCCTCCAGGGCGACCGGTTCAGCCTCGAGGAGAAGCGGGCGGACTTCGAGTACTACGACCCCATCACCACCGGTGACTCCACCCTGTCGGCGGTGGTCCAGTCGATCGTCGCCGCCGAGGTCGGCTACCACGAGGCTGCGCTGCGCTACTTCCACGACGCGCTCTACGTCGACCTCATGAACCTCCACGGGAACACCGTCGACGGAATGCACGTCGCCTCCACCGGAGGCGTCTGGTCGGCGCTCGTCTTCGGGTTCGGCGGGATGCGCGACCACGGCACGCTGGCCGACGGCGGATGCCTGTCCTTCGACCCGAGGCTGCCGGAGAGCTGGTCGTCCCTGACCTTCCGGGTCCGCTGGCGCGGCGCGCGCCTCGTCGTGGGTCTGACCGAGGAGCGGATCGCGATCACGATCGAGGAGGGGCCCGGGCCCGTCACGCTGGCCGTCCGTGGGACGACGTACGTCGTCGGGACCGACGCCCCCCTGGTCGTCGAGCTCGCCCACCACGGGCCGCGGGCTCCCGGCCACATGGACGACGCGCCGGTGCTCGGCGGCACCCGCCCCGACGGGTCCACGATCACCGCCGCCGTGCCCGAGCCAAGCCTCGGGCCGACGACGGAGGAGATCCAGATCCCCGTCTACCAGCCCGATCAGCTCTAGCGGCTACTTCTCGGCCACGGCCTTGAGGCGGGCGAGTCCCTTCTCGAAGTCGCGGCCGACCATCTTGTCCAGCGGCATCAGCCGCATGACGAGGCCGCGCACGCCGCCGACGTGCTCGCCGGTCATGGTCCAGGTGACGTCCGTGCCGCGCTCCTGGGCCGGCGTGAACACCAGCGAAACCTTGTTGTCCGCCTGCCAGGGCGCGGTGAAGACCAGGCGTACGTCGACCCGGTCCGGGGCGACACCCGTGATCTCCATCGATCCCGAGCCGGCGCGGCGGTTGCCCTTCCAGAGGTAGCGCGCTCCGACGCCCGACTCCGGACCCTCATAGGTGCGCTGCAGGTCCGGGTCGAGGTCCTCCCACGGCGACCAGGCACGCCACTGGTGGAAGTCGTCGATGAGCTCGTGGAGGCGCTCCTGCGGGGCGTCGATCACGAGCGAGCGGGTGATGGCGAACGGCGATCCCATGGCCGCACTCTGTCACGACTGCGACCCGGAGGCGTGGACCTTCTAGGCTGCGAGCGATGTCCACGAGCCGCTTTCCCGTCCTGCTGGTCCTCATCGGCATCGCATCGGTCCAGTTCGGCGCCGGGCTCGCCAAGACACTGTTCGACGAGGTCTCCCCCACGACGATCGTCTGGCTCCGGCTCTTCACCAGCGCGGTCGTGCTCCTGGCGGTGGTCCGCCCGTCGCTGCGGGGGCGGACCAGCCACGACTGGGCGGTCGTCGTCGGATTCGGGCTCTCCTTGGCGACCATGAACTGGGCGATCTACCAGGCCTTCGCTCGGATCCCCCTCGGCATCGCCGTCACGATCGAGTTCGTCGGACCGTTGGCGCTGGCCGTCTTCGGGTCCCACCGCGCTCGCGACCTGGTCTGGATCGGGCTGGCTGCGCTCGGCGTGCTCCTCCTGGGCTTCCAGCGGACCGACCTGACCGTCGCCGGGGTCGGGTTCGCGCTGCTGGCGGGTGCCGCCTGGGCGGCGTACATCCTGCTCAGCGCGCAGACCGGTCGGCACTGGGAGGGCCTCGAGGGGCTCGCCGTCGCCAGCGGGGTGGCCCTGCTGATGCTGAGCCCGCTGGCGATCGGGCTGCACAGCGACGACCTGGGCTCCGGCCACATCTGGGTGATCGGCGCAGCGGTCGGTGTCCTCTCCTCGGTCATCCCGTATTCGTGCGAGCTCGTCGCGCTGCGCTCGTTGCCGCCGTCGGTCTTCGGGGTGCTCATGAGTCTGGAGCCCGCCGCGGCAGCGCTCGCCGGGTGGCTGGTGGTGGGTGAGACACTCAGCGCCGTGCAGTGGCTCGCGCTGCTCTGCGTCGTGGTCGCGAGCATCGGGATGACCCGTTCGGCACGTCAGCCCGTGCCGGTCCTGGACTGAGATTCACACAAAGGTCATCTTCCGGTGACGACAGATGTGCTCGAGGCGCCTAAGTTAGACACAGGTTCTTCCTCCCCACCTCGGAGCCGCTCATGACGTTGTCCCGGTTCTCCATGGTTCTGCTTCCGCGGACGCCGATGCCGCTCGCTGCGGCTGCGCGTCACTGGTCGACCTCGTCGCAGACGCGAGCTCGACGCAACGCCATGGTCGCCCTCACTTCGCTCGCCCAACGGCGCGCCGAGCGCGAGGACGCCGACGCCTACCTGGAGGCCGCGGTCCAGCGCCGCACCGACCTGCCCCTTCCTCAGCCTCGGTCCGCGGGGAGCTCGTGACCTGACGGGCTGGCTGTCTCGACACTCGCCGTCACGCTCGCCCGACGCGCGGCGCGGCGCAGCGGCGTGAGGACGGCGCCACCGAGCAGCAGGATCGCGACGGCCGTCGTGATCGCCCGCACGGTGTCATAGCTCGTGGTGGACGTGATGAGGGTGTACTTCACGAACACGACCAGGTTCTCCCCCAGGCTCGCCGCCGGGTCGAAGGCCAGCTGCTCGTGGTGGCCCGGGATCGCGACGCCCGCGAGCATGGGCCAGCCCTGCAGGTTGAGCAGCAGCCCGTAGAGGTAGGAGACGACGACGCCGTACGCCGCCAGCAGCGCCAGCTCCGCCCTGCCCCGCGCCGGCGGCAGCAGCCCCGCGCCCAGGCCGATCCAGGCGGAGCAGAGCATCTGGTAGGGCAGCCAGGGACCGACCCCCGCGGTGACCAGCGCGCTGACGAAGAGGCTGGTGCAGCCGAGCACGAAGCCGAACGCCGGACCGTAGACCCGTCCGGCCAGGATGATGAGGAAGAAGACCAGCTCGACACCGCCGGTCCCCGCCGAGACGCCCCGCAGGACCGCATCGATGGCGGTCAGCACCCCGAGGATCGCAAGGACCCGCGGGTCGAGGCCGCCCTCGGCGAGCTCGGCGAGCACCACCGCGACGACCACCGGCAGCAGCGCCAGGAAGACGAACGGCGGCTGGACCTGCGTGCTGCGCGGGTCGTGGAGCAGCAGCGGCCACACGAGGGTGATCAGCCCGACCACGCTCGCCACGCCGAGGATCAGCCCCGACCGGGCGGTCATCCGGATCACGAGGGTGACCTCCTCCCCGAGGCAGTGGAGGACGCAGCAGCGGAGGACGCGGCAGACGGCCCGGTGGAGGACGCACGAGCGGCTCCATCGGCGGCGCCATCCGCGGCCCCGTCCGCGGCGGACAGGGCAGCGACGACCTCGTCGACCCGCAGCCACGGCGGGCCGAGCACCTTCGTGACCTGAGGGGCGAACGACGGCGACTCAGCGACGACGCGGCGCACCGGCCCCGCTGAGACGACCTCACCCTCCGCCAGGACGACGACGTCGTCGGCGACCTGCGCGGTGAACTCCACGTCGTGGGTGGCGACCAGGACGGTCCTGCCGGCTGCGGCCTGGTCTCGCAGGAGGTGGGCGAGATGGCGCTTCGCGGCGTAGTCCAGTCCCCGCGTCGGCTCGTCCAGCAACAGCACCGGCGGATCGGCGGCCAGGACGAGGCTCAGTGCGAGGCCCAGCCGCTGCCCCTCGGAGAGGTCGCGCGGGTGGCGGTCGCCCGGGATGCCGGGCACGAGACGGTCGAGGATCGCCCTCGTCCGAGGTCCGCCAGCACGGCACTCGTCGTCGACGGACTCGAGGTAGAGCAGGTCGGCCGCCGTCTGCGGCAGCATCCCGACCATGGCGCGTCGATCAGCGTCGGCAATCCGGGCCGGGTCCGTCCCGCCGACCGTCACCATGCCGCCTGAGCGTCGCTGGCCCCCCTGGAGGGCCCAGAGCAACGTCGACTTGCCGGCTCCGTTGCGGCCCATCAGCGCGGTGACGGTGCCCGGAGCCAGGCTCAGCGACACACCGGCCAGCACCGCCCGCTCGCCGCGCTGGACGACGAGCTTCTCGACACGGGTCTCGATACGCTCGCTGGCGCTCTCTACTCGACCGGCGAGGATTGGACGCTCGCTGGCGCTCGCTACTCGACCTCCGGGATCGCTGGCGCTCGCTACTCGACCATCGGATGTTCCGCTGGTCGAGTAGCCGGAGCCGCCAGGCGAAGGCGTATCGAGACCCGACCGCTGCAGGCCCAACCCCCGAGCCCGGCGACGGGCCTCGCGGACGGTGAGCGGCAGCGGCGACCACCCGGCGGCGCGGCCGAGCTCGACGAGGGGAGGTACGACGGGCGAGTCGGCGAGCACCTCCGCCGGCTCCCCCACCTCGACGGACCCATCGCCGACCAGCAGCGCGATCCGGTCGGCGAACGGCACGACCCGCTCGAGCCGGTGCTCGGCCAGCAGCACGCTGACGCCGAGGTCGTGGACGAGCCGGGTGAGCGTGGCGAGCACGTCCTCGGCGGCGGTGGGGTCCAGCGCGCTGGTGGGCTCGTCGAGCACGAGGAGCCGGGGATGCATCGTGAGCACTGAGCCGATCGCGACCCTCTGCTGCTGTCCGCCGGACAGCGTGCGCAGGTCGCGGTCGCGCAGGTCGGCGATGCCGAGCAGGTCGAGGGTCTCCTCGACGCGGCGGCGCATGGTGGCCGGCGGCAGGCCGAGCTGCTCCATCCCGTAGGCCAGCTCCTCCTCGACGGTGTCGGTGACGAAGCCGGCGGCGGGGTCCTGGCCGACGTACCCGATGGAGGCCGCGCGCTCGCGCGGCGGCGTCCGAACGATGGAGGTGCCGTCGAGCAGGACGTCACCCGAGAGGGCACCGCCGCTGAAGCGCGGCACCAGCCCCGCCACGACGCCGAGCAGCGTCGACTTGCCCGATCCGGTCGGTCCGGAGATCACGAGGAGCTCGCCGTCGTCCACGGCCAGGTCCACGCCCGCCAGGACCGGCTGCGCCCGCTCGGGAAGGGTCACCGTGATGCCACGCAGCTCCAGCAGGGGCGGGTTCATGCGGCCACCTCGACCTCGCGAGCTGACGGGCGGGCCGGCGTACGGTCGACCGGGAGCCGGGGCGTCGGAGCCAACACAGCAGGCGCCAGGGCGACGAGCACGCCGACGAGCGCGGCGACGCTGACCTGCGGAGAGGCGCCGAGGTCGGGGTTGGTGATGGCGTACTGGTGCTGGGCGACCCACGAGCCCACGCCGCCGACGACGATGCCGGTCAGCGCGACTGCGGTCTCCGGCCAGCGCCACGGGTCGGGCCGGTAGGTCGTGCGCCCCACGCGCCGTCCCGCGGACGCCATGCCGGCGACGCAGACCCCCACGCCCACGGCCAGCACCACGGCGCCCCGGCTGACCGGCCCCCACGAGCCGCCGAGGAAGGTCTGGTCGAGGAGGGCGTACGCGCCGATGCACACCCCGATGAGGCCGATGATCATGAGGGAGCCCGTGAGACGGCGCTGTGCCGCGGTGGCGTCACCCGCGCGGCCGTAGCCGCGCGTGTCCATGCCCGCAGCGAGGGTGAGCGAGCGCTCCAGGGCGTCCTCGAGCACGGGGACGACGAAGCGGCGCAGACGGCGCACGCCGCGCGACCGCTCACCGACCTCGGCGCGCAGGCGCTGAGCACGGCGGACCCGCTGGACACTCTCGGCCAGCTGCGGCAGGACGCTGACGGCGACGACGACGGCGGTGCCCACCTCGTAGAGCGCGGCCGGCATGCTGCGCAGGAGCCGCTTGGGGTTGGCGAGGGAGTTGGCCGCGCCGACGCAGATGACGATCGTCGCGAGCCGGAGCCCGTCGTAGAGGCCAGCGAGGACCGACTCCCGCGTCACCGGCCCCAGGAGCGTGATGCCGAGGACCCAACCCGGCAGCGGGATCTGCGGGAGGTGCACGATCACGGTGCCGCCGACCGCCCCACCCAGCAGGATCCGGAAGACCACGCGGATGGCGACGATGACCGCCCCGGCGATGAGGTAGATCCGGAACGAGCCGGCCCACGGCTGGTCGGAGCGCCTGGCGCTGACCACCACCGCTGCGGCGCCGATCAGCATCAGCAGCAGCCAGGGGTTGGTGGTCTGGGAGGCGTACGCCGCCAGCCCGATCGCCCACAGCCACCAAGCGACCGGGTGCAGATCGCGGGCGATCCTCGTCATCGGGCGGTCATCACAGGGTCATCGCAGAGTCATCGCCGGCTCATCGCGCCCGTCTGGCCCAGGCGATCCCACCGGCCGCGGCCGCCAGCACCGCGATGAGCACGGGCGGGACCCAACCGGGCATGCCACCACTGCTCTCGCTCGACGCCGGCGTGATGGCCGCCTCCGTCGTCGGGCTCATCGATGCGCTCGGGGTCGGGTCGGCGCTCGTCGTCGCGACCGCGATGGCCGAGCTCGATGCGGGTGACGGCGACGACTTCGGCCCGGGCTTGCGCGATGGGCTGGCCGACGGCGCGGTCGTCGTCGCACTCGCGCTCGGGGTCGTGGGGCCCTTCGGTGCGACGCTGCTGGTCGCGCGGGTGGCTGGCGCCTTCGAGGGCCGTGGCGTGCGGGTGTTGCTCGGCTTCGGCTTCGGCGCGGTCGAGGCCGATCGCGTCGGGGTCGAGCATGAGCCGGTCTGACCGGGCTTGCGCGGCGTGCCGCTGCACTGCCAGGCGAGCGCGACGGAGTCGCCGGCGCCGACGGCCTGCGAGTAGACGCCCTGTGAGGCGTAGACCCAGCCCTTGCCGTTGTCGACGAAGAAGCCCCAATAGGACGTCGTCGTGAAGCAGCTGCCCTGCGACGGCTTGCCGTTGACCTTGCAGACGACCCCCGGCTGTCCGGTCAGCCGACCGAGGGAGACGCCGGCGCTGGTGAACGCCTTGTCGGCGGTCGATCCGGTGCCGCACCCGGCCGCCGTGCCGCCACCGAGCGCGCCGTAGTCGACGACGACGCTGACCTGCTCCGCCGAGCACGACGCTGCCTGAGCCGGTGCGGAGGGCAATGCCAGCGTGGCCGCCGCGGTGATCATCACCGCGGCGACCAGCTTGGCCATCGTGCTCAGCGGGGCCATCGTCAGCAGCCGCGGAGGAAGCGCAGCGCCGGGCCGGCCTGCGCCGTGGCGCGACGCCACTGGTCCTGGGACGTGGTGGTGATCCCGGCGGCTCGAGCGGCGGCGAGGGCGGTGGCGTCGTACGCGATCGCGCCGTGCTCGTGCGCGAGCTTGTCCGTGGCGTTCTTGCTCGTCACCTGCAGGCGCTTGACCCAGGAGGCCGCCTTGCGGGCCTGCTTGCAGGCGCCGACCTCACCGAGAGCCCAGCCGGCAAGCCCGGTGCTGTTCGCGTTGGGGGTGGCCGTCGTCGGGCCACCGATGAAGGACCCGTCGTGGCGCTGGTGACGCTTGAGCCAACGCGTGGCCTTCGCGATCGAGGCCCGGACCCCGGCCGAGGGGTGCTTGATGCTGTGCAGGCTCAGCAGGGCCAGCGAGGTGGTGTCGGGGTCGGGCGCACTGCCGACGACGTCTCCGGGGACGCACTTCTGCGACGAGGACGAGGCGGCCGAGAAGGTGAGCCGGAAGTAGCCCGCCGAGCACTGCTGGGCGAGCAGGAACCGCACGACGATGCGCGCTCGCGGCGAGCCGGCGTCGGAGAGTGCCCGTGCCGCGAGCGCCTGCCCGACGGTGTTGGCGTAGTCTGCCGAACCCGCGTCATGGATCCGCCCCTTGGCCGGGCCGGACGTGATGACCCGAGCGTTCAGACGCTTGATCAGGTTGACGCCCCCGAACGAACGAGGGTTGCCGCCCAGCGTCTTGGCCGTGACCGCCGCCTTGGCGACGGACCCCGCGAACACGTCGCTGCTGGCGCCGTAGTCGACGCCCGTCGTCCAGCTGTTCACGTGCGCGGCGAGCGTCCGCCGCGTCTTCGTGAGCGCCTTCTTGTGACCACCGATGGCCTTGAGCGCGACAGCCGTGTCGGCCGTGAGCCCGTAGTCGTCGAAGTCGTACTGGCTGTTGTGCACGACGCCGGTCGAGATCTGTCGAGCAAGCCAGGAGCCGGCCTGCGCGGAGGGCGTCGCCGCCATCGAAGGCGAGGAGAGAGCCGGGATCATGAGCAGTCCACCGGTGAGGGCGGCGGCTGATCGGAGGAGGAGTCGCATGGTTTCCTTCCCGCTGCACCAGCGGGAGGGCCTCGCGAGCACACCCGCTGTTGTCCGCGACAGCGTGGTTGTCAGGACGCGTCGCGGCGGGTGGTCCGACTCGCCCCTGGGCAGGGGCACACGGTTGCGGGTCAGTGCCGGACTCTCACCGGCTTCCCCCACGCGCGGGCGTGATGAATGTGGAGATGTAGCGGCCGAAGCCTAACCCCGCAGTCAGTCCCAGACCCAACCCGCCCTCTCAGCCCTTGGCCTCGCGGGGATCGCGGGGATCGCGGACGGACACGGCCGGCGTGCCCTCGTCGCGCAGCTCGAAGAGCTCCGTCGCGGCCAGCAGCTTCGTCAGCGTCGCGTAGCCGTAGTTGCGCCAGTCGAGCGAGGACTGGTTGCGGATCTTCTGGCCGACCTTCGACACCGCCGCCCACCCGTCCTCCTCGGCGGCTCCGCGGATGGCGCTGCGCAGCAGCCGGACGAGGCCGGAGTTGCCCTTGAGGTCGCCGCTGGGGACCCTGGCGCGCCCGTCGGAGGTCGGTTCGGCGTCGGCGCTCCGGTTCTCGTCGGCGTCCACCTCGGACTCGTCCTCACCGAGCCGGTCGACCACGGTGAACCGGGTGCAGGCGCTCTGGAACGGCGCCGGCGTGTTCGCGCGGCCGTAGCCGTAGACGGCGCGGCCCTTCTCTCGCAGGTAGTGGACGAGCGGGGTGAAGTCGGAGTCGCTCGACATGATCGCGAAGGCGTCCGGTGAGGCCGCGTGGAGCAGCTCGACCGCGTCGATGGCCAGCGCCATGTCGGAGGCGTTCTTGTGGGTGGTCAGGTCGAACTGCTGCATCGGACGGATCGCGGCCCCGTGCAGCTCCTCCACCCACCGCTTCAGGTTGGGCTTGGTCCAGTTGCCGTACGCACGGCGGATGTTGCACTCGCCGTACTCGGCGAGGTCGTTGAGGATCGAGTCGATCTTCGAGGCATCCGCGTTGTCCGCGTCGATGAGCAACGCGATCCTGAACGGCTCCGCCACGTCAGGAGAGCTTCTCGAGGATCAGCTCGCGCACCCGGCCGGCGTCGGCCTGGCCACGCATCTCCTTCATGACCGCACCGATGAGCGCACCTGCTGCGGCGACCTTGCCGTCCCGGATCTTGTCCGCGACATCGGGGTTGGCGGCGATGGCGTTGTCGACCGCGGCCGACAGGGCGCCGTCGTCGGAGACCACGGCGAGCCCGCGGGCGGCGACGATTTCGGCGGGCGAGCCCTCGCCGGCGTACAGGCCCTCGAAGACCTGGCGCGCCAGCTTGTCGTTGACCGTGCCGGCCTCGACGAGCTTCTGCACCTCGGCGACCTGCGCCGGCGTCACCCCGACGTCGGTCAGCTCGACGCCCACGTCGTTGGCACGGCGGGCGAGCTCGGAGAGCCACCACTTGCGGGCGGCCTGTGGCGCCGCTCCGGCGGCGACGGTCTCCTCGATGAGCGCGAGCGCTCCGGCCGCGGCCGCGTCGCGCATCTCCAGGTCGGAGAAGCCCCACTCGGTCTGCAGCCGGGCCCGGCGCTCGGCCGGCGGCTCGGGCAGCGTGCCGCGCAGCTCCTCGACCCACTCGCGCGACGGTGCGATCGGCACCAGGTCGGGCTCGGGGAAGTAGCGGTAGTCCTCCGCATCCGACTTCTCGCGGCCGGGCGACGTCGTGCCGGTGTCCTCGTGGAAGTGGCGGGTCTCTTGCAGCACCTTCCGGCCATCGAGGAGTACGCCGGCGTGGCGGCTCATCTCGAAGCGGACCGCCCGCTCGACCGAGCGCAGCGAGTTGACGTTCTTCGTCTCGGTGCGGGTGCCGAGCACCTCGGAGCCCTTCGGCGCCAGCGACAGGTTCACGTCGCAGCGCATCGAGCCCTGCTCCATCCGGGCGTCCGAGACCCCGAGCGCGAGGATCAGCTCGCGCAGCGCGGCGACGTAGGCACGAGCGACCAGAGGCGCCTTGGCGCCGGTGCCGGTGATCGGCTTGGTGACGATCTCGATGAGGGGGATGCCGGCTCGGTTGTAGTCGACGAGCGAGTGGTCGGCGCCGTGGATGCGGCCGGTCGCTCCACCGATGTGGGTGGTCTTGCCGGTGTCCTCCTCCATGTGCGCCCGCTCGATGCCGATGCGGAACGTCTCCCCCTCGACCTCCACGTCCATGTAGCCGTCGAACGCGATCGGCTCGTCGTACTGCGAGGTCTGGAAGTTCTTCGGCATGTCCGGGTAGAAGTAGTTCTTCCGGGCGAAGCGACACCACTCGGCGATCGAGCAGTTGAGCGCGAGGCCGATGCGGATGGCGGACTCGACGGCCTTGCGGTTGACCACCGGCATCGCACCGGGCAGCCCGAGGCACGTGGGGCAGACCTGGCTGTTCGGCTCGGCGCCGAACTCCGTCGGGCAGCCGCAGAACATCTTCGTCGCCGTGTTGAGCTCGACGTGGACCTCGAGGCCCAGCGCCGGGTCGAAGTCCTCGAGGACCTCGTCGAACCCAATGAGCGTGTCGGTCACTGCTTCTCCTCGTTGGTCGAGTAGCCCGAGCCGCTAGACCTCTCGTTGGTCGAGTAGCCCGAGCCGCTAGACCTCTCGTTGGTCGAGTAGCCCGAGCCGCTAGGCGAGGGCGTATCGAGACCCGGCATATCGAGACCCGTTGGCGTCAGCGGGGCACCCCACTGCTGGATGAGCGCGGACTCGAGGGCGGCTCCGACTTGGTAGAGCCGCGCGTCCTCGAGCACGGGCGCGAGGATCTGGAAGCCGACCGGCAGGCCGTCCTCCGGGGCCAGGCCGGCGGGCACCGAGATGCCCGGGACGCCGGCCAGGTTGGCGGGGATGGTCGCGAGGTCGTTGAGGTACATCGCGATCGGGTCGTCGAGCTTCTCGCCGAGCTTGAAGGCGGTCGTCGGCGCGGTGGGGCTGACGAGCACGTCGACGTCGGCGTACGCGCGGTTGAAGTCCTCGATGATGAGCGTGCGGATCTTCTGCGCCTGCCCGTAGTAGGCGTCGTAGTAGCCCGACGAGAGCGCGTAGGTGCCCAGGATGATCCGGCGCTTGACCTCGTCGCCGAAGCCGGCGTCGCGGGTCGCCTTCATGACGTCCTCGGCGCTCGGGTCTCCGGGAGGAGTGACGCGCAGGCCGTAGCGCATCGCGTCGAACTTGGCGAGGTTGCTCGAGGCCTCAGCCGGCAGGATCAGGTAGTAGGCCGCCAGCGCGTGCACGAAGCTCGGCGTCGACACTTCGACGACCTCGGCGCCCAGCTTGGTGAGCAGGTCCACGGCCTCGGCGAAGCGCTGCATCACGCCGGGCTGCCAGCCGTCGCCGGAGAGCTCCTTGATGACGCCGACCTTGAGGCCGGCCAGGTCGCCTGCGGCGCCCTGACGGGCCGCCTCGACGAGGCCGGTCACCTTGCCACCTGACTCAGGCAGCGTCGCGGACGTCGAGTCGAGCGGGTCGTGGCCGCCGATCAGCTCGTGCAGCAGCGCGCTGTCGAGCACCGTGCGAGCCACGGGACCGACCTGGTCGAGGCTGTTGGCCAGAGCGACGAGGCCGTAGCGGGAGACAGAGCCGTACGTCGGCTTCACGCCGACCGTGCCCGTGACAGCGCCCGGCTGGCGGATCGAGCCGCCAGTGTCGGTGCCGAGCGCCAGCGGCGCCTCGAACGCGGCCACCGCGGCCGCCGAGCCACCGCCCGAGCCACCCGGGATCCGGTCGAGGTCCCACGGGTTGCGGGTCGGGCCGTATGCCGAGTGCTCCGTGGAGGAGCCCATCGCGAACTCGTCCATGTTGGTCTTGCCCAGGATCGGCAGGCCGGCCGCCTTGAGCCGGGCGACGACGGTGGCGTCGTACGGCGGGATCCAGCCGTCGAGGATCTTCGAGCCACACGTCGTGGGCAGGCCGGTCGTGGTGAGCACGTCCTTGACCGCGATCGGCACGCCGTCGAGCGCGTGGAGGGGCGCACCGGCGGCACGGCGCTCGTCGGAGGCCTTGGCCTGGGCGAGCGCGCCCTCGGCGTCGACATGGAGGAAGGCGTGCACACCGTCGTTGCCGGTGTCGACGGCGGCGATGCGGTCCAGATGAGCCTGGGTCAGCTCGACGCTGGTGACCTCGCGGGCGGCGAGGGCGTCGGCCAGCTCGGCTGCGGTCCGGTGGAGGAGGTCGCTCACTGCTCGTCCCCCAGGATCCGCGGCACCGAGAAGCGCTGCTCCTCGACCTCCGGCGCGCCGGCCAGTGCCTGCTCAGGCGTCAGGCACGGCCGAATGACGTCATCACGGAAGACGTTGGTCAGCGGCAGCGGGTGCGACGTGGGCACGACGTCGTCTCCGGCGACGCCCTGGATGGAGGCGACCGCCTCGAGGATCACGTTGAGCTGCGGGGCGAGGTGGTCGAGCTCCGCGTCGTCGAGGTCGATCCGGGCGAGGTCGGCCAGGTGGGCGACCTCGTCACGGCTGATCTCGATGTGCCCGCTCGCGCCGCGCGGGCTGCTCGATCCAGGGGTCTCAGGCATGGGCGTCAGTCTAGGTGTCGGCGCGGGGCGCGCTCACGCGCGGTCTCCCGGGCGCTGGACTCCCCTCGGCGGCCAGCCGACGCGACGCGGCGCCGGGGAGGCGGGACCCGTCACGCTGGCGGGCCCCGCGGGTGGGGGTCAGTTGTTCGGCGCGGCCGACGAGACCGAGCCGACCAGCTCGCTCACGTCGTCGTCGGGCAGGCTCATCGCCAGGTCGGCGAGCGTCACCATGCCCACCAGGCTGTGCCTGTCGAGGACGGGCAGCCGGCGGACGTCGGCGTTCATCATCGTCCGCAGCGCCTCCTCGACGCTGTCGTCGGCGTCGACGGTGATCGCGTGCCCTTGCGCGAGGTCCCCGGCGCGATGGTCGGCGGGACTCTCGCCCGCTGCGACGCACTTCACCACGATGTCGCGGTCGGTGATCATGCCCTGCAGGCGGCCGTCCTCGCCGCAGACGGGCATCGCCCCGATGTCGAGCATGCGCATCCGTCGCGCCACGTCGACGAGGGTCTCGGTTGCCGCTGCGCAAGCGGCGCCACGCGTCATGATGTCCCGAGCGGTGACCATGGTCGATCACTCCCTTCCGACCGGCTCTTCTCACCGGCCTTCGCGTGGAGCCCCGGTAACCGTCTTCGGGGAATCGCTCACCCCACGGCGCTGGGGCCGCCCTCCAGGAGGGTGACGAAGCCCCCCTCGTCGAGGACCGGCACGCCCAGCTCCTCGGCCTTGTCGGCCTTGGAGCCCGCGTTCTCCCCGACGACGACGAAGTCGGTCTTCTTCGACACAGACCCGGCGGCCTTGCCGCCGCGGCTGATGATCGCCTCCTTCGCGGAGTCGCGCGAGAAGCCGGTCAGCGAGCCCGTGACGACGATCGTCAGCCCCTCGAGCGTGCGCGGCACGGACTCGTCGCGCTCGTCGGCCATGGTCACGCCGGCAGCCGCCCATCTGTCGACGATGTCGCGGTGCCAGTCGACCCCGAACCACTCGATGACCGCGTCGGCGATCGTGGGCCCGACGCCCTCGGCTGCCGCGAGCTCCTCCCGCGAGGCGGAGCGGATCCGTTCCAGCGACCCGAACTCCGTCGCGAGGGCCCGCGCCGCGGTGGGCCCGACGTGCCGGATCGACAGGGCGACCAGCACGCGCCACAACGGCACCTGCTTGCGCTCTGCGAGGTTGGCGAGCAGCTTCTCCGCGTTCGCGGTCAGCTGTGGCCCCTCCTCCCCCTTCTTGGGAGCACGCGTGAACAGCGGTGCGCGAGCAAGGCGCTCGGCGTCGAGGTCGAACACCTCGCCCTCGTTCTCCAGGGCGCCTGCCTCCAGCAGCGCGGAGGCGGCCTCCGAGCCGAGCCCCTCGATGTCGAACGCACCCCTGCTCGCCACGTGGGACACCCGCTCGAGCACCTGGGCCGGACACGCCCGGTGGTTCGGGCAGCGCAGGTCCTTGTCGCCCTCCTTCTGCTGGGCCAGCGTCGTGCCGCACGAGGGGCACTCGGTCGGCATGACCCACTCGGCGAGCCCTTCGGGGCGAAGCGGGAGGACCGGACCGACGATCTCGGGGATGACGTCCCCCGCCTTGCGCAGGATCACCGTGTCGCCGGGACGCACGTCCTTGCGCTTGACCTCGTGGGCGTTGTGGAGGGTGGCCCGCTCGACGGTCGAGCCGGCCACCCGGGTCGGCTCCATGACGCCGAAGGGTGTCACCCGTCCGGTGCGGCCGACGTTGACCGCGATGGAGAGGAGCTTGGCGTTGACCTCCTCCGGCGGGTACTTGAACGCGATCGCCCACCGTGGCGCCCGTGACGTCGAGCCGAGTCGCCGCTGGAGGGCCACGTCGTCGACCTTGATGACGACGCCGTCGATCTCGTGCTCGGTCACGTCGTGGCGATGCTCGCCGTAGTAGGAGATGAACTCCTCGACGTCGGCGAGCGTCGGCACGACTCGCACCCGCTCGCTCGTGGGGAGGCCCCAGGCCCGCAGGGCGTCGTACGCCCCCGACTGGGCGGTGGGCTCGAACCCGCGCCGCGCGCCGATGCCGTGGCAGACCATGCCCAGCTCGCGGGTCGCGGTGACCCGCGGGTCCTTCTGCCGGAGGGATCCGGCCGCCGAGTTGCGCGGGTTGGCGAACATCGGCTTGCCGGCGTCGACCAGCGAGGCGTTGAGGCGCTCGAAGGCGGCCGGGGACAAGAAGACCTCGCCGCGCACCTCGACGAGCTCCGGCACCGGGAACTCGTTGGTGCCTGTCAGGCGGTGGGGCACCGAGGCGATCGTCTTGACGTTGGGCGTGACGTCCTCGCCGGTCCGGCCGTCGCCGCGCGTCAGCGCCCGGACAAGACGACCCTTCTCGTAGAGCAGGTTGATCGCCAGCCCGTCGACCTTGAGCTCGCAGAGCAGCGCCGCGTCACCGGCACCGTCTCGCGCGATCCGCTGGTGCCAGGAGGCAAGCTCGTCGAAGGAGAAGGCGTTGTCGAGACTCTCCATCCGCTCCAGGTGATCGACCGCGGTGAACTCGGTCGACACGGCCCCGCCGACCTTCTGGGTCGGGCTGTCGGGCGTGCGGAGCTCGGGATAGGACGCCTCGAGCGCCTCGAGCGCCCGCATCCGCTGGTCGAAGTCGGCGTCGGACAGGGTGGGGTCGTCGAGCACGTAGTAGCGCCAACGCGCCTGCTCGATCTCCTCCGACAGCAGGCGGTGCTGCTCGCGCGCGTCGGAGGGCGCGGCGGCCATCTCGGCAGCGGGCTCGGCGACTGACTCCGTCATGGAGTCCATCTTGCCGGGTGCCACCGACGTTCTCGCCGCGCCCTCCACAGCGCCGCGCGGGTCAGGCGGTCCAGACCACTGCGGAGAAAATTCGGTTGCAGGGAATGAAACGACGTCGTACCGTCTTGACCGGGAAGTGAAACGAAACTGTTTCGTTTCGAGAAGGCGAACGTCAGGAGGACGGCGATGAACCTCGCCCGCGCACTGGGGAAGAACAGGCCCCGCGTCGAGGGCGACCGCGAGCTCGAGATCCTCGAGGCAGCCCTCGCGATCCTGGCCGAGGCCGGCTACGACCGGCTGACGATGGATGCCGTCGCCACTCGGGCGAAGGCCTCGAAGGCCACGCTCTACCGACGCTGGTCGAGCAAGGCCAACCTGGTGATCGACGCGCTGGCCCACAGCAAAGGTCCGCACGAGTTCCCCGACACCGGCAGCCTGAGGGGCGACCTCCAGGCGACGTTCTGCGGCATGGGCGGGCTGACCGACCCGGACGCGGTCGCCGTGTTCAGCAGCGTCATGACCGCCATCGGCCGCGACCCGGAGTTCGCCGAGCAGTTCCGGGCCCGCTTCCTCGCCGAGAAGCTCGAGGGCTCGCGCTCCATCTGGGCACGCGCCCAGGCTCGCGGCGAGCTGCGGGACGACGTCGACCTCGACATCCTCGAGCCGGCTCTCGCCGGCATCGTCCTCCACCGCGTCTTCGTGCTCGGGCAGCTGCCCGACGAGGACCTGATCACGCGGGTGATCGACCAGATCATCCTCCCCGCGGCGCTCCGTCAGGAGACCGTCGCCGGCACCGACCGTCTCTGAACGAAGGACTGACCGACTCCATGTCATCCACCACCCAAGCCGACCCGCCGGTCCAGGAAGCGGGCTCCCACCGCCACCTCGGCTGGGCGCTCGTCCTCATCTGCATCGCCCAGCTGATGGTCGTGCTCGACGCCACGATCGCGAACATCGCGCTCCCCTTCATCCAGAAGGACCTCGACTTCTCGGCCAGCAACCTGACCTGGGTCGTCACTGGCTACTCGCTGACCTTCGGCGGCCTGCTGCTCCTCGGTGGTCGCCTGGGCGACCTCTACGGGCGGCGCCGGATCTTCATCACGGGCCTCCTGGTGTTCGCCGTCGCCTCGCTCGTCGGCGGTCTGGCCGGCTCCGAGGCGATGCTGCTGGTCTCGCGTGCCTTCCAGGGCGCGGGCGCGGCGCTCGCCGCACCGTCGGCGCTGGCCCTCATCACCACCACCTTCCCGGCCGGCCCGGCCCGCAACCGAGCCTTCGCCGTGTACGCCGCCATGTCAGGCGTGGGCGCCGCCGTCGGGCTGATCCTCGGCGGCTGGCTGACGGGCCTGGACGGCGTGTTCGGCATTGCGATCGAGGGCTGGCGGCTCACCTTCCTCATCAACGTCCCGATCGGCATCCTGGCCGCCCTGGCGGCCCGCCCCCTGCTGGCCGAGTCCGAGCGCCACACCGGCGAGCTCGACGTCCCCGGCGCGATCACCGGCACCGCAGGCCTGCTGGCCATCGTCTATGGACTGACCCGCGCCTCGAGCCACGGCTGGACCTCCGGCACGACCCTGGCCTTCCTCATCGGCGGCGTGGTGCTGCTCGGCGTCTTCGCCCTCATCGAGACGCGCGTCGAGCACCCGCTGCTGCCGTTCCGGATCTTCGCCAGCCGGACCCGGGCGTCGTCCTTCGTCGCGATGATGCTGCTGCCGGCGGCCATGTTCGCGATGTTCTTCTACCTGAGCCAGTACATCCAGCTCGTGAAGGGCTACACGCCCCTGCACACCGGCGTCGCGTTCCTGCCGTTCTGCGTCGGCATGGTCTTCGCCGCCGGCCTCGCCTCCAACCTGGTGAACCGGATCGACCCGCGCTACCTCGCCGGCATCGGCACCCTTCTCGCCGCGATCGCCCTGTTCGGCTTCTCCCGGATCCCGTCCGACGTGACGCTGCCGATCCACGCCTCCGCGGCCGGCTACTGGACCCACGTCTTCCCGTGGATCACGCTGATGGCGATCGGCATGGGGCTGACCTTCGTGCCGGTGACGCTGACAGCCGTCCACCACCTTCGCCCCGAGGACGCGGGCATCGGGTCCGGCGTACTGAACACGATGCAGCAGGTCGGTGGCGCGCTCGGCCTCGCGATCCTCTCGACCGTCGCCACTCACGTCATGACCAGCGACGCCGCGTCGCTCCAGAAGGCGGCCGCGGCGGCCGGCGGGGCTCGCCCCCCGGCTGACCTGATGGCCACGATCCAGCACCAGATCTTCGCCCACGGCGCGACCACCGCCTTCCTGGTCGGCTCGGTGATGGCGCTGGTCGGGTCGGCGATCATCTGGGCGTTCCTCGACGTCAAGCACGAAGAGCTGGCCACCGACGCCCCCGAGGGCGTCCACGTCGGCTGAGCCGTCCGGCTACCGGGCTCCCCATGGCCGCAGGTCGTGTCTCGGGGCTCCGCGAGCGCAGAACGCTCCCAAGCGCGCCTCCGGTCCTCGGACCGGGGGCGCGCTGGCGTCTGCATGCTCAGCAACTGGTCTCAAGCGGCACCGCGAACGCGCTCCGGCGCGCCCGTTCAGACCAGTTCCGCCCGTCACGTACGACGGCCGACCCCGGTCCGCGCAACTGGTCTCAATCGGCATCCCGGCGGCCGGTCGAGCTGCCCGTTGAGACCAGTTCCGCCCGCCGCGGAAGACGCCAGGCGGAGGCGCCGGCAACTGGTCTCAAGCGGCACCGCGAACGCGCTCCGGCGCGCCCGTTCAGACCAGTTCCGCCCGCCGCGTACGGCGGCCGGCCGACGTTCCGTTGGGACCTGCTCGACGTACACATGACGGCGGCGCGCCGGGTCACCATCGGCGCAGATCGCTCACCCTGATCGGGGACCGGGCTCCGCTCCGTCTCCACGGAGCGCTCCGTCCCGACTGAGCGCACTCTCTCCACTGAGCGCACTCTCCCCGCTGAGCGCACTGGCGCCGCTGCGCGCCAGCGCGAGCGCGCGCCGCGCCCAGTCCCACGTGGCGCCGGCCAGCCCACAGGCGGGGGTGATGACGAGCCGGTCGCCGATCTCCTCGGGGTCGAGGCCAACCATGTCGAGCCAGCGCAGGACCCGCTCAGCCACGTCCTTGTCGCTGGGGGCGACCTCGGGCGCAAGCGACGGTACGACGCCCAGCGCCACCGTCTCCCCCGCCTCGAGCGCCTCGGCCAAGGCGTCGTGGTCGCCGGCGTCGAGGACCCCGAGGTCGACGGCGAGCCCGCGTGCCCCCGCGGTGCGCAGGAGCCCGAGAGGAGTGCCGGGCGCACACGAGTGGACCCACGGCTCGGCGCCGGCCGCGGCGACCGCGTCGAGGACCCAGCTCAGCGCCTCGGAGGCCTGCGGCGCGTCGACGGAGCGGTGCCGTCCGAAGCCCGACGCCGTCGGGACCTTGCCGGCCATCACCAACGCCAGCGCGGGCTCGTCGACCTGGACGACGAGGCGGTCGGCGCCTGGCAGCCGGCGTCGTACGTCGGCCACGTGCGCCTGCACGCCTTCCGCGAGCGCCTGCGCCAGGTCTCGCCGAGCCCCGTGGTCGGCCAGGATGCGATCGCCTCGCGGCCGCTCCACACTCCCCGCCAACGTCCACGGCCCGGTCACCTGCATCTTGAACGCGCCTCGGTAGCCCTCCGCCAGCTCCTCGACCGTGTCGAGGTCCTGGGCCAGCAGGCTGCGCGCGCGGCGATGGTCGACGCCCGGCGACCCGGCCGAGCCCGTCAGCCGCCACCCGGCCGGCTGCAGGTCGGCGTCCAGGCCCGTGACGAGGGCCAGCGTCCGCCCGGTCATGCTCGCCGTCGCGCCACGGCCCGGAAGCTCGGGCACGTGCGGCAGGTCGGGCAGCTCCCCGAGAACGATCCGAACCGCCTCGGCGTAGTCGCTCTGGGCCTCCCCCGGGAGCGACCCGATCCCCGTGGCGATCATGCGCGCCGCCCCAGCGGTGAGTGAGCATCCGGAGGATGGACGTCGGCCGGTGACAGCTCACCGCCCACCGGTGCCACCCCGCGCGGGCGGTGCGTCAGCAACCGTTCGCCGACGCTGCCCCGTTGACAGCTCACCGCTCGGCCGCCGTCAGGCGACGGGTCGACGCGATCGTCGCGGACCCGACGACGCGGGTGCCGTCGTAGAGGACGGCGGCCTGGCCGGGCGCGATGCCGTACGCCGGGTCGAGGAGCTCGATCTCGACGGTCTCTGCGACGGTGACCGTGCACCGGTGCTCCTTGCCGTGGGCGCGCAGCTGGACCGTCCCCTCGAACGACGTCGGTGCCGGACCGCACCAGCGCGGCCGGATGCCGGACACGTGGTCGACCGCCAGGTGCTCGCGGGGACCGACAGTGACCGTGCCCGACACCGGCTCGATGTCGAGCACGAACCGCGGTCTGCCGTCGGGCGCCGGCCGGCCCAGCCGCAGGCCGCGGCGCTGACCGATCGTGAAGCCGACCGTCCCGGCGTGCCGCCCGAGCTCGACACCGGCCTCGTCGACGATCGCGCCGCCGGTGTTGGGCTGTCGCTCGCCGAGCTTCTCGCGCAGCCAGCCCGCGTTGTCGCCGTCGGCGACGAAGCAGATGTCATGACTGTCCGGCTTGTCGGCGACCAGCAGGCCGCGCCGGGCCGCCTCCTCGCGCACCTGCGGCTTCGGCGTGTCGCCGAGCGGGAAGAGCGAGTGCCGCAGCTGGTCGGAGTCGAGCACACCGAGGACATAGCTCTGGTCCTTGGCCGCGTCCACCGAGCGGTGCAGCTCGACTCCGGCGGGCCCGGGTCGGAGCACCGCATAGTGCCCGGTCGCCACCGCATCGAAGCCGAGCGCCAGGGCCCGGTCCAGGACGGCTGCGAACTTGATCTTCTCGTTGCAGCGCAGGCAGGGGTTGGGCGTGCGACCTTCGGCATACTCCGTCATGAAGTCCTCGACCACGTCGGAGTGGAAGCGGTCGGAGAGGTCCCACACGTAGAACGGGATGCCGATCACGTCAGCCGCGCGGCGGGCGTCGTTGGCGTCCTCGATGGTGCAGCAGCCGCGGGCGCCGGAGCGGTACGACGCAGGGTTGCGCGACAGCGCCAGATGGATGCCCGTCACGTCGTGACCGGCCTCGACCGCGCGGGCGGCGGCGACCGCCGAGTCCACGCCGCCGGACATGGCGGCGACGACCCTCACAGGTCCGCCCTCATCGGGACGCCAGCCTCGCGCGCTCCACGCACGGCCCGATCGCCTCCACGAGAGCGCGCACGTCGGCCCGGGTCGTCGTGTGGCCGAGTGAGAAGCGCAGCGACGAGCGTGCCTCCGCCTCGGACTGGCCCATGGCCAGCAGCACATGAGAGGCCTGCGGCACGCCGGCTGAGCAGGCCGAGCCCGTGGAGCACTCGATGCCGCGGGCGTCGAGCAGCATCAGCAGCGAGTCGCCCTCGCAGCCGGGGAAGGAGAAGTGCGCATTCCCGGGCAGCCGGTCGACTGCCGCGGGATCGGGGGCAGCGCCGTTGAGGATCGCGTCGGGGACCACCGACAGCACGCCGCGCACCAGCTCGTCACGCAGGGCGCCGACGCGGGCGGCGTACGTCGCCTGCTCCTTGACCGCCAGCTCCACGGCGGCGGCGAACCCGGCGATCGCCGGCGGGTCGATGGTCCCGCTGCGGATGTCGCGCTCCTGCCCGCCGCCGTGCACCAGCGCGGTGACGGAGAGCTCGCGCCGGGCGAGAAGGGCGCCGACGCCGTACGGCCCGCCGACCTTGTGCCCCGTCATGGTGAGAGCATCGACCCCCGACCCGGCGAACGAGACCGGCACCGCGCCGACGGCCTGGACCGCGTCGGTGTGGACCGGGATGCCGTGGCGTGCGGCCAGCCGGACGACGTCCGCGACCGGCTCGAGCGTGCCGACCTCGTTGTTGGCCCACATGACGGAGATGAGCGCGATGGACTCCGGATCCCGGTCAAGGGCCTCCTCCAGCGCGGCGATCTCGACGCGACCGGCAGCGTCGACCGGCAGCAGCTCCACGGTCGCACCCTCGCGGGTCTCGAGCCAGTGCAGCGGGTCGAGGACGGCGTGGTGCTCGACGGAGGTCGCCAGGATCCGGATGCGCTGCGGGTCGGCGGCGCGCCGGGACCAGTAGACGCCCTTGACCGCCAGGTTGTCGGCCTCGGTGCCGCCGGAGGTGAACACGACCTCGCCGGGCCGGCAGTCGAGCGCCTGGGCGATCGTCTCGCGCGACTCCTCGACCACCCGGCGTGCCCGGCGGCCGGACGCGTGCAGCGACGAGGCGTTGCCCACCTCGAGCAGGTGGGCGGTCATCGCGTCGACGGCGGCAGGGACCATCGGGGTGGTCGCGGCGTGGTCGAGGTAGACGACGGGAGTCTGGGCGGCGGTCATGACGACCTCCAGGGTACGGCGAGCCCCGACCCGGTCACGAACCAGCACCGGCCACGTCGGTCAGCGGCCGACGACATCGTTCAACGAGACGTCCTACCGTGGGTGCATGCTCACCGACGTCCGCGAGTACATCGACCGACTCCGCATCGACGGCCATTCGATCGGCGAGGACCACGACGACGACCCGATCCTGCTGGACGCGCAGGGGAACGCGGTCGACACCTGGCGCGAGAACTACCCGTACTCCGAGCGGATGCCGCGCGAGGAGTACGACGAGGCCAAGTATCTCCTCCAGGTCGAGCTGCTGAAGTTCCAGAACTGGGCGTCGGCGACGGGCAGTCGCCACATCCTCCTCTTCGAGGGCCGCGACGCCGCCGGCAAGGGCGGCACGATCAAGCGGTTCATGGAGCACCTCAACCCGCGCTACGCCCGGACGGTCGCGCTGACGAAGCCGAGCGACCGTGAGGCCGGCCAGTGGTACTTCCAGCGCTACGTCCAGCACTTCCCCACCACCGGCGAGATGGTGCTCTTCGACCGGTCCTGGTACAACCGCGCCGGCGTCGAGCGGGTCATGGGGTTCGCGTCGGAGCCGGAGTACCGCCAGTTCATCAAGCAGGTGCCGCTCTTCGAGGAGATGCTCGTCGACAGCGGCATCTCGCTGACGAAGTTCTGGTTCTCGGTGACCAGCTCGGAGCAGCGGACGCGCTTCATCATCCGCCAGGTCGACCCCGTGCGGCAGTGGAAGCTCTCCCCCATCGACATCGAGTCGCTCGACAAGTGGGACGACTACACCGCCGCGAAGGAGGACATGATCCGCGCCACCGACACCGACTGGGCCCCGTGGACGACGATCAAGAGCAACGACAAGAAGCGCGCACGCATCAACGCGATGCGCCACTTCCTGTCGCTGTTCTCCTACGACGGCAAGGACGAGGCCCTCGTCGGGAGCCCCGACCCGCTCATCGTCCAGCGCGGGATCGACGCGGTCGGGGACTGAATCACTGCGACCGCTCCGCTCGCGCCGGCCGAGGCGCACCCGCTCGCGCCGAGGGCCGGCGGCCATTCGCTGCGCCCCCAGGGCGCGACACGCCCGACGTTCCCGGCGTGTCGCGCGGTTCGCGCGCATGGAATGGCCGGTCACGCGGAGCGCAGCCGGTGCCCCCGGCAAGGGAGAACCGCGGCGCCGTCGATCAGCTGCCCGGTGGCGTGTAGTCGACGGTCAGGCCGGCCGCGGCGTCGAGCTGCTCGGGCTCCAACAGCACCACGGTCTCGTAGCGGCTCATCGCGCCGGTGCTCGTGACAGCCGCCGCGACTGCGGCGACCGCCTCATGGTTCGGAGCGTCGACGGTGACATAGACGTCGTCGCTCCCGAATGCGAAGTAGAACGACTCCAGCGAGCCGCCGACTCCGGCGAGCAGCTTCTCGATGGCGGTCCGACGCGCAGTGCCGCCCTTCGCCACGACGCCCTTCATCCCCTGGGGCGAGTACGAGGCCTTGATCATGTACTTGGGCATGGCGCTCTCTTTTCCGTGGGTGTTGTCCCCCTCGGGTTCGCTCCCCGCCGCTCATCGAATACCCGTCGCGAACCCCGGTCAACGGCGTCGGCGGGTCATCTTGGGCGAGCGTCAGAGCAGGACCAGGTCGTCGCGGTGGACGACCTCACGGGCGTACGCCGGCCCCAGATCGGCCTCGAGGTCCTTGCTGGAGCGTCCGATGAGCTGCGGGATCTCGTCGGCGTCGTACGCCGCCAGGCCCCGTGCCACCGCCGTGCCGTCGGGGCCGACCAGGTCGACGGGGTCTCCGGCCTGGAAGCGACCACTGGCACCCGTGACACCCGCCGCCAGCAGCGACGCGCCCCGCTGGGTCAGGGCTCGGACCGCTCCCGCGTCGAGCGTGATGGACCCGGCGGGCTCGGTCGCATGGGCGAGCCAGAGCAGCCGCGTCCGCTGACGGCGGCCGGTTGCGTGGAAGAGCGTGCCCGTGTCGGCCCCGGCCAGAGCGGCTCCGGCCCGGTCGGCCGCGGTGAGGACGACGGGGATGCCCGCCTCGACGGCGATGCGCGCCGCCTCCAGCTTGGTGACCATGCCGCCGGTGCCGACGCCCGCGGCCCCCGCCTTGCCGACCTGGACGTCGGCCAGCTCCTCGAGTGCGGCCACCTCGCCGATGCGGGACGCGCCGGGCGTGGTGGGCGGGGCGTCGTAGAGTCCGTCGACGTCGCTGAGGAGCACGAGCAGGTCGGCGTGCACGAGGTGTGCGACGAGCGCCGCGAGCCGGTCGTTGTCCCCGAACCGGATCTCGGAGGTGGCGACCGTGTCGTTCTCGTTGACGATCGGCAGCACCCCGAGCTCGAGCAGCTTGGCGAACGTCGCGAACGCGTTGCGGTAATGGCTGCGCCGCGTCACGTCGTCGACGGTCAGCAGCACCTGGCCGGCGGTGAGACCGTGCCGGGCCAGCTCCTCGGTGTAGCGGTGCACAAGCAGGCCCTGGCCGACGCTGGCCGCCGCCTGCTGCGCGGCCAGTGCCCGCGGCCGCTTCCGCAGCCCGAGCGGAGCCAGCCCCGCGGCGATGGCTCCGGAGGAGACGAGCACGATCTCCGACCCCCGCTTGCGGGCGTCGGCGAGGGCGTCGACGAGCGCGCTGACCCGGTCCGGGTCGATGCCGCCCGCGGCCGTCGTGAGCGACGAGGAGCCGACCTTGACGACGATGCGCTTCGCGTCGACGACGCTGTGCCGCACCGCGCTCTCCAGCACCGCGCTCTCCAGCACCGCGCTCTCCGACACGGCGCTCTCCGGCACCCCGCCCGGTCCCTCCTGGGTGCTCACGCCCGCGACCTCATGTGTCGGGGTCGCTCTCGGAGAGGTCGAAGAAGTCGGGGTCGTCGTCAGAGCCGATCTCGTAGGAGACGGGCCCACGGGCCTCGTCGAGCCGGCGGGCGACGTCCGCGCGGGTCTCGCCCTCGGCGCGGTCGGACATCGCCTCGTCGATCGCGCGCCGTCGGTGCGCGGCGGGCCGGGACTCGTCGAAGCGCTGGTCCTCGCCACGTCGGCCGAGCATCTCCGCGCCCGCCTCGATGGAGGGCCGGAAGTCGAAGACCACGGCGTTGTCGGCAGGCCCGATGATGACCGCGTCGCCCTCCTCGGCGCCCATCTTCATGAGCCGGTCCTCGACCCCGAGCCGGTTGAGCCGGTCGGCGAGATAGCCGACGGCCTCCTCGTTGCCGAAGTCGGTCTGCCGCACCCAGCGCTCGGGCTTGGCACCGCGGACGACGTATCCCTCGGCGGTCTCGGTGATGGTGAACTCGTCGCCGCCGTCGGCGCCGCCGGGCCGCAGCACGATCCGCTTCGGGGCGACCGTGGGTCGCTCGGTGCGGGCGGCCGAGACGATCTCGGCCATCGCGAAGATCAGCTCACGGGTCCCCTCGCCGCTCGCGGCCGAGATCGGGAAGACCCGGTAGCCCTCGGCCTCGATGTCGTCGCGGGTGATGTCGGCGAGGTCGCGGCCGTCGGGCACGTCGACCTTGTTGAGCGCCACCAGCCGCGGGCGGTCCTGCAGGCCGCCGTACCGTGCCAGCTCGCGCTCGATGATCTGCAGGTCGTCGACCGGGTTGCGGCCCGGCTCGATGGAGGCGGTGTCGACGACGTGGACGATCGCGGCGCAGCGCTCGATGTGGCGCAGGAACTCGTGCCCGAGGCCTCGGCCGTCCGACGCGCCCTCGATCAGGCCGGGGACGTCGGCCACGGTGAAGGTGACGTCGCCGGCACGGACCACGCCGAGGTTGGGCACAAGCGTCGTGAACGGGTAGTCGGCGATCTTGGGCCGCGCGCGCGAGATCGAGGCGATGAGCGAGGACTTGCCGGCGCTGGGGAAGCCGACGAGGCCGATGTCGGCGACGACCTTGAGCTCGAGGCCGATCTCGAGCTCGTCGCCGGGCTCTCCGAGGAGCGCGAAGCCGGGTGCCTTCCGCTTGGCGCTGGCCAGCGCGGCATTGCCCAGGCCGCCTCGGCCGCCCTCGGCGACCACGAGCTCGGTGCCGGGTCCGACGAGGTCGGCCAGGACGTTGCCCTGCGCGTCGGTCACGACGGTGCCGTCCGGCACCGGCAGCACGAGGTCGGCGCCATGGCCGCCGTTGCGGTGGCCGCCGGCGCCCTGACCGCCGTTCGTGGCAGACCGCCGGGGGCTGTGGTGGTAGTCGACCAGGGTGGTGACATCGGGGTCGACGCGCAGGATCACCGAGCCGCCCGGTCCGCCGTTGCCGCCGTCGGGGCCGCCCAGCGGCTTGAACTTCTCGCGGTGCACCGACGCGACACCGTTGCCACCCCGTCCTGCACGGACGTGCAGCCGCACGCGGTCGACGAACGTGGGCACTGCCATGGGGACCAGTCTCTCGGTAGGGGGAAATGCAGGGAGGGCGCCCCGAGTGCGGGACGCCCTACCGTGCGGAGCTTCTCAGCTGCGGAGCGTCACTCCGCGGCCGGGACGATGTTGACGACCCGGCGACCACGCTTGGTGCCGAACTCGACCGCACCGGCCGACAGGGCGAAGAGCGTGTCGTCGCCACCACGGCCGACGTTGTTGCCCGGGTGGAAGTGCGTGCCGCGCTGACGGACGATGATCTCGCCGGCGTTGACGACCTGGCCACCGAAGCGCTTGACGCCGAGGCGCTGGGAGTTGGAGTCGCGGCCGTTCTTGGTGGACGCCGCACCCTTCTTGTGTGCCATTTCTCTTCAGTCCTTCGTAGCTGCCGTCAACGCTCAGGCGTTGATCGCGGTGACCTTGACCTGGGTGTACTTCTGACGGTGGCCCTGGCGCTTCTTGTAGCCCGTCTTGTTCTTGTACTTCTGGATGATGATCTTCGGGCCCTTGGCGCCGCCGACCACCTCAGCGGTCACCGACGCCTTGTCGAGACCGGTCGAGGTGACGTTCTCGCCGTCGACGACCAGGACCACAGGCAGCGTGACGGACTCGCCGACGCCGGTCGCGACCTGGTCGATCTTGATGACGTCGCCGACGGCAACCTTCTGCTGGGTGCTGCCAGCCTTCACGATCGCGTACACCGCGGTCTCCTTCATCCTGCAAGCGTTGAGTCTCGGGTCGCGGCACGCCTCACCACCGCGGGTGTTCGGGGGTGGGATGCCGGCGATCGATGCTCGTCGAGTCGTCGCCGAACACCGAGGGTCAATAGTACGCAAACCCCGGTGGCCCACGCAAAACGCGGGGCACCGGGGCCTGGTCAACACCTCAGCGCTTGCGCGCGCCCTTCTTCTTGATCGGCACATGCTCGATGTGCTCCTCCTCGGCCGGCGCTCCCCCGCCACCGCCCCGGACGCCATCGGCGCCGGTGTGGACGACCTCGCGGCTGGCGCCGCGGCGGGTGCGGGTCACGACCTTGGGCGGTGCGGGAGCGTCGGCGACGTGGACGGGTACGCCGACCGGCTCCGCGGCGACCTCCACCACGGTGCCGTCACCCGTCGAGACGACCGGTCGGCTCGCACCGCGACGGGAGCGTGTCCGGGTGACCACGCGCGGCGCGACGTCGACCGAGCTGGTCGGCTCGTTGGCCGGCTCAGGCGTCGACGCCGGCTCGGGGGCCGCCACTGGCTCGCTCGTCGCATCCACGAGCTCCTCGACGGCGGCCTCGGATGTCGCGCCGGTGGACGCCACCGTCGAGTCGGCCGCCGCCTCCAGCGCGGTCGCAGCAGCAGGCGTCACCTCGACGTCGGCCTCGACCGTGGACGACTCCGGCACGTCGTCGGCCGCGACGATGATCTCGTCGGCCTCATGCCGGGGCAGCAGGGCGATGTCCTTGGGCGAGGGCACCACCGGCTTGGGCGTCTCGACGATCTCCTCGCCGTTCGTCCGGCCGCGACCACCGCGCCGGCGGCCACGGCGGCCACCGCTGTCCTCGGGTGCGACGACACCGGAGCCGCCGGACTCGACGGGGTGGTCGTGGATGACGAGGCCGCGACCCTGGCAGTGCGTGCAGGTCTCCGAGAACGCCTCGACCAGGCCGGTGCCGATCCGCTTGCGGGTCATCTGCACCAGGCCGAGCGAGGTGACCTCGGCGACCTGGTGACGGGTCCGGTCGCGGCCCAGGCACTCGACGAGGCGACGCAGCACCAGGTCGCGGTTGGACTCGAGGACCATGTCGATGAAGTCGACCACAATGATGCCGCCGATGTCGCGCAGCCGCAGCTGACGGACGATCTCCTCGGCCGCCTCCAGGTTGTTCTTGGTGACCGTCTCCTCGAGGTTGCCCCCCGACCCGGTGAACTTGCCGGTGTTGACGTCGACGACGGTCATCGCCTCGGTGCGGTCGATGATGAGCGATCCGCCGGAGGGCAGCCAGACCTTGCGGTCGAGGCCCTTGGCGATCTGCTCGTCGACGCGGTACGTCGCAAAGAGGTCCTTGCCGTCCCCCGCCTCGTAGGCCTCGACACGGTCGGACAGGTCGGGGGCGACGTGGTCGACGTACCCCTTCACCGTCTGCCACGCCTCGTCCCCCTGGACGACGAGCTTGGCGAAGTCCTCGGTGAAGAGGTCGCGGACGACCTTGAGGGTGAGGTCGGGCTCGCCGTAGAGCAGCTGGGGCGCGTTGCCCCGGGACTTGGCCTCGATGTCCTCCCAGCGGGCCTTGAGGCGCTCGACGTCGCGCGTCAGCTCGTCCTCGCTGGCGCCCTCGGCGGCGGTGCGCACGATGACGCCCGCGGTGTCGGGGACGATCTCCTTGAGCAGCGACTTCAGGCGGTTGCGCTCGGTGTCGGGAAGCTTGCGCGAGATGCCGCTGGTGGTGCCGTCCGGCACGTAGACCAGGAAGCGGCCCGCCAGCGAGATCTGCGAGGTCAGCCGTGCGCCCTTGTGGCCGATCGGGTCCTTCGTCACCTGCACCAGCACGGTCTGGCCGCTGCTGAGCACCGACTCGATCTTGCGCGGCTGGCCCTCCTTGTGCCCGAGCGCCGCCCAGTTGACCTCGCCCGCGTAGAGCACGGCGTTGCGGCCCTTGCCGATGTCGATGAACGCGGCCTCCATCGAGGGGAGGACGTTCTGGACGCGGCCCAGGTAGATGTTGCCGATCAGAGACGTCTGGGACTCGCGGGCGACGTAGTGCTCGACGAGCACCTTGTCCTCGAGGACGCCGATCTGGGTCAGGTCGTCACGCTGGCGGATGACCATGACCCGCTCGACCGACTCGCGACGGGCCAGGAACTCGGCCTCGCTCACGATCGGGGCACGCCGACGGCCCGCCTCGCGCCCCTCGCGCCGGCGCTGCTTCTTCGCCTCGAGCCGCGTCGACCCCGACACGGCCGTGATCTGCTGCTCCAGCGGCTTGGACTCGCGCACCCGCGTGACGGTGTTGGGCGGGTTGTCGTCCTCCTCGGCGGCGCTGTCGCCCGCGCGACGACGACGACGGCGCCGGCGCGACGTGCCGCTCTCCGCCGCGGCCTCGGTCTCCTCTCCCTCGTCCGAGGCCTCGCTGTCGGCGTCGTCCTCGTCGTCGGAGTCGCTGGTGTCGCCGGCGTCGTCGGCCGAGCCGTTCGACTTGCGACGGCGGCGCCCGCCGCGCCGACGACGGCGACGCGACGGCGTGCCCTCCTCGGTCTCCTCAGCGGCGTCCTCGGACTCCTGCTGCTCCTCGTCGGCCTCGAGCGCCTCCTCCGCGTCGGCGTCCTCGGTCTCGTCGACCTCAGCCACGTCGGCCTCCGCCTCAACGGCGTCCGCCTCGACCGCTTGAGCCTCGACGGCCGCCTCCGTGGCGGCAGCCGCCTCGAGGGCAGCGTCCTCGAGCGCCTCCTCCGGAGCGGTCTCGACCGGCTCGGGCGCCGGGGCCGCCTTCTTGCGGCTCGCCCGCTTGCGCGGTGCCGGAGCGGTCTCGGGCGTCTGGAACAGGACGGCCGGGGCAGACCCGGAGCCGTCCGCCTCGGCGGCGACCTCGCCCGGAGCCTCGGTCTCGCCGTCGGTGGCCGCCGCGGCGGACTCCGAACCGTCGCCCTCGGGCGCGGCGGCCTTCTTGGCGGTCCTGCGGGTGGTCGTCTTGGCGGCGGTCTTCTTCGCGGCTCGCTTGGCGGCCGGCTTCTTCGCCGGAGCGACCGCGCCCTCGCCGGTCTCGGCAGACGCCTCGGCGCGCGGCTCCTCGACCGCCGCGGCGGTGGCGTCGAGCCCTGAGTCGAGCGGCAGCGTCTCGTCGGCGGGCGCGGCAGCGGCCTTCTTCGTGGTCCGCCGGGCCGGCGTCCGCTTCGCAGCGGTCGTCTTCTCAGGCCCAGCCGCCTCGGCCGCCTCGGCCGTCGCCTCAGGCGTTGTCTCCGCGGAGGCCGCCTTCTTGGCGGTGGCCCTCTTCGTGGCGGTCTTCGCGGCGGTGGCCTTGACTGCGGCCTTCTTGGCCGCCGTCTTCTTCGCGGCGGTCTTCGCGGGGGTCGTCTTCGACGCGGTCGCCTTCTTGGCGGCGGTCCGCTTCGCGGCCGTCTTCTTCGCGGGCTCCGCGGCTGAGTCGGCGCCGGTGGCGGTGGCCTCGGCAGGGGTGGTGGTGGTGTTCTCGACGGTGAGGTCGTCGGCCATGTGCTGCTCCTCGGTCCGCCAGCATCAACGCGACGGACAGGTCCGACGCCAGTCGGCCACCCTCAGGTCGCCGACCGACGCAAAAGCTTGTCAGGGGCGGCGGCTCGTCCCGCGAACGCGTCAGCGACGGCACCTGCCTCACGCCTGCCGCGGTCGCCGGCCCGTCCGGTCGCTGTCACCGACCTGGGGCCGCGTCGCGGCGTGGCGACGAGGAGTGTCGTCACCGTGTCGGACCGCCGCTCCCTGGCTGGGAGCTCGGCACGACGGATGAGTCGTCGGGTCGGTCATCGCGCGCGGCGCACGCACCGCGACGCTAGGCCGACCGAGGCCGAGTATCGCACATCACGTCGCCGAACCCGAGCCGGCGACACACACCGAGCGGGCGCGCGGCGTCACACCAGGGGGTCGCCGATCGTCGCGGTCGCCTCGTCGAACGGCCCTTGGGCGAGGCGGGTCAGCAGCGGGAGGCCGCCGTACTCCGGACCGACCCTCAGACCGCCCACCGCGCCGAGCCCGGTGACGACGTCGTCGGGCCGAACGGCCGGTGTCCCGTGCCGCAGCAGGAGCCGCAGCCGCGTGCCCGACCCCGGCGACCCGGTCGCCTCCGCCTCGAGCGTGACGACCGCGGCGCGGCAGTCGAACGTCCGCAGCCCCTTCTTCGTCATCCGCTCCACCGGCACCTCCGGTGCCTCGAGGAACGCGGAGACCGCGCGCTCCGCCTCGTCGTACGGCGCTGTGATGTCGATCACCCAGGCGCTCGCCTCGAGCCGGTCCGCCAGCGACCCGCCGGTCGACTCGACCACCTCCAGGACGTCGAGACCGTCCGGGAGCGCTTCGGCGAGCGCTTGCTGCACGTCGGCGGGCTCCACGATCGCGGCGAGGCCGATCTCGACGTACTCCGCCTCGCTGGCCGCACCGGTCGGGGCCGCGCCGGCGTACGAGATCCGCGGGTGCGGGTTGAAGCCGCTCGAGTAGGCCATCGGCAGGCGCACTCGCACCAGCGCGCGCTCGAAGGCCCGGGAGAAGTCACGGTGGCTGGTGAAGCGGAGCCGCCCGCGCTTGGCGTAGCGGATCCTCAGCCGCTGGACCGGTGGGGCTTGCTGCTCGGGCTGCTGTCGCACACCGAAGAGGCTAGGGCGCAGGCACACCAGGGGCCGATTCCGCAATACCCGGTGCCGCGAAGGTGAAGAGCGATGGCAGGATCACCGGGTGACCCGTCGCACGTCCGTCGTCGCTCTCGCCGCCATCCTGCTGCTGGCGGTCAACCTGCGACCGACCGCCGTCAGCGTCGGACCGGTGCTGGAGGAGGTGCGCGACGGGCTGCACATGGGCGCCGGCTCCGCAGGCCTCCTGACCTCGCTCCCCGTGCTGGCCTTCGCCCTCTTCGGAGCGCTCGCACCCCTGCTCGCCCGTCGCTACGGGATCCACCGGGTCACGCTGCTCAGCCTCTTCGCCGTGGCCATCGGGCTCTTCGGCCGCTCGCTCGCCGACGACGAGCCGGGCTTCCTCGGCCTCAGCATGCTCGCCCTCGCCGGCATGGCGCTCGCGAACGTGCTGCTCCCGTCCCTCGTCAAGCTGCACTTCCCCGACCGGGTCGGCCAGGTGACGGCGCTCTACACGACCCTGCTCGCCATCGGCCTCACGCTGGCGCTGACCCTGACGGTGCCGATCTCCCACGCCGGGGGCGGCTGGCGCACCGGCCTCGGGGTGTGGGCGGTCGTGGCCGTCGTGGCCGCGATCCCCTGGCTGCCGATGATCGCGCACGACTCCTCGATGGAGCGCGGACCGCGCACCGTGGGGTTCCTCGAGGTGCTCCGCACGCCGATCGGCGTGTCGATGATCCTGTTCTTCGGCCTGCAGTCGCTGCAGGCGTACGTCGTGTTCGGCTGGTTCGCGACGATGTGGCGCGACAACGCGTTCTCGGCGACCACGGCGGGCGTGCTGGTCGGCCTGGTCGCGGCGACGTCGATCCCACTGTCGCTGTGGGCGCCGGCCGCGCTGGCGCGGACCGCCCACCCGCGCCGGATCCTGCTGGTCTTCATGCTGTGCTACCCGCTGGGCTACGTCGCCCTGCTCATCGCGCCGCACAACCTCGCCGCCCCGGCCGCGGTGCTGGTCGGCGCCGGCACCGTCGTCTTCCCCCTCGTGCTGGTGCTCATCAACCTGCGCTCCCGCACGCCGTCCGGCACCGCGGCCCTGTCGAGCGTGGCGCAGTCCGTCGGCTACCTGATCGCCGGGGTCGGGCCGTTCGCGATCGGGCTGCTCTACGACAGGACCGGCGGCTGGACGTGGCCGCTGTGCGTGCTCATCGCCATCTGCGTGCCCCAGACCATCTTCGGCCTGCTCTGCGCGCGTCCCGTCTACGTCGAGGACCAGCTGCGCGTGCCGGCGACGGCCTGACCCGGAGACCCTCGGGCGCCCGGCCCTCCGGTGCGCCAGATCGGCGCGACACGCCGACAGTCTCGGCGTGTCGCCCGCTGGAGCCGCACGCTGCGGCCGCCCCCCGACCGGTCTCGATACGCCCTCGCCTAGCGGCTCGGGCTACTCGACCAACGAGGCGGCTCGGGCTGTCGAACCGACCTGGTCGCGTCAGACGACCGAGAGCGGCAGCAGCTTCTGCCCTGTGGGACCGATCTGGATCTCGGTGCCCATCTCGGGGCAGACGCCGCAGTCGTAGCACGGCGTCCAGCGGCAGTCCTCGATCTCGATGTCTTCGCCGTCGGCGGCCGCGAGGGCGTCCTCCCAGTCGCCCCAGAGCCAGTCCTTGTCGAGGCCGGAGTCCAGGTGGTCCCACGGCAGGACCTCGTCGTAGGCGCGTTCGCGGGTGGTGAACCAGTCCACGTCCACACCAGTGCCCGACAAGGCCGACTCGGCGCACGACATCCACCGCTCGTAAGAGAAGTGCTCGCTCCAGCCGTCGAAGCGGCCTCCATCGCGCCAGACCGCCTCGATGACGGGGCCGACGCGCCGGTCCCCGCGGGAGAGCAGTCCTTCGACGATGCCGGGCTTGCCGTCGTGGTAGCGGAAGCCGATCGCGCGGCCGAACCGCTTGTCGGTCTGCACCTCGGCGCGCAGCTTGCGCAGCCGCTCGTCGGTCGTCTCGTGGTCGAGCTGGGCCGCCCACTGGAACGGCGTGTGCGGCTTGGGCACGAAGCCGCCGATCGAGACGGTGCAGCGGATGTCGTTGCGACCGGAGACCTCACGGCCCTTCGCGATGACCTTCTTGGCCAGGTCGGCGATCGCGAGCACGTCCTCGTCGGTCTCGGTCGGCAGGCCGCACATGAAGTAGAGCTTCACCTGGCGCCACCCATGGGAGTACGCCGTGGCGACCGTGCGGATGAGGTCCTCCTCGGTCACCATCTTGTTGATGACCTTGCGCATCCGCTCGCTCCCGCCCTCGGGGGCGAAGGTGAGGCCCGAGCGGCGCCCGTTGCGCGAGAACTCGTTGGCGAGGGTGATGTTGAAGGCGTCCACGCGCGTCGACGGCAGCGACAGCGAGATGTTCGATCCCTCGTAGCGGTCGGCGAGACCCGTCGCGATGTCGCCGATCTCGGTGTGGTCGGCGCTCGAGAGCGACAGCAGGCCCACCTCCTCGAAGCCGGACTTGCGGATGCCGTTCTCGACCATCGCACCGATCGTGTTGATCGACCGCTCGCGGACGGGGCGAGTGATCATGCCGGCCTGGCAGAAGCGGCAGCCGCGGGTGCAGCCGCGGAAGATCTCGACGGAGAACCTCTCATGCACCGTCTCGGCGAGCGGCACCAGCGGCTTCGCCGGGTAGGGCCACGCGTCGAGGTCCATCAGCGTGTGCTTGCTGACCCGCCAGGGAATGCCCGGACGGTTGGGCACGACGGCCTCGATCGCCCCGTCGGCGGCGTACGTCACGTCGTAGAACCGCGGGACATAGACCCCGCCGGAGACGGCGAGCCGGCGCAGGAGCTCGTCGCGGCCGCCGGGGCGGCCCTCGGCCTTCCACTCCCGCACGACCTCGGAGATCGCGAGGACGACCTCCTCGCCGTCGCCGAGGACGGCCACGTCGACGAAGTCGGCGATGGGCTCTGGGTTGAACGCCGCGTGGCCGCCGGCGACGACGACCGGGTGACCCTCACCACGGTCGGCGGCGTGCAGCGGGATGCCGGCGAGGTCCAGCGCGGTCAGCATGTTGGTGTAGCCGAGCTCGGTGGAGAAGCTCACGCCGAAGAGGTCGAAGTCGCCCACGCCGCGGTGTCCGTCGACGGTGAACTGCGGTATCGACTCCTCGCGCATGATCTTCTCGAGGTCCGGCCAGACGGCATAGGTTCGCTCGGCCAGGATGCCCTCGCGCTCGTTGAGCACCTCGTAGAGGATCGCGACGCCCTGATTGGGCAGGCCGACCTCGTAGGCGTCCGGATACATGAGCGCCCAGCGGACATCTGCGGCATCCCAGTCCTTCACGGTCGAGTTCAGCTCACCGCCGACGTACTGGATCGGCTTGGAGACGCGACCGAGGTGCGGCTCGAGGCGGGGGAAGAGGGACTCGCCGGACATAGCGATCAGGGTACGTCGGACGGACCCTGGCCACCGATTCTGCTCGGCCGTGCAAGTTCGTCGAACAGCCGCGACCCCTACGAGCCTGCGTCCGATCGGGCGGCCGCCGCGGCGGCGCGGTCGGCGGCCGCCGCGACGGAGGCCGACTGCTGACGCAGCTCCACCTCGGGCATCGTCAGCAGCACCAGGAACGCCAGCGCGCCGAGGCCGCCGGAGACCCAGAACACCGAGGCGATCGAGTCAGCGAACCCGGCCTTGAAGGGGTGCGCGAGGACCGGGTTCATCTGCTCGATGATCGAGGAGTCGTCCTGCACCTCCGCGAAGACGGTCGTGTCGCCGTGGAGCACCCTCTGGTCCATGGCGGTCCGCTTGAAGGAGGGGTCCTGGGCGAGCGAGGTGATCTGCGGCTTCGCGTCGGCGAAGGCCTGGGAGATGTTCGCGCCCACTCCGCCGAAGAGCATGGAGAGGAAGATCGCGACGCCGATGGTGCCGCCGATCTGCCGGAAGAAGGTCGCCGAGGACGTCGCCACGCCGATCGAGCTGGGCGGCACCGCCGACTGGACGGTGAGGATGAGCGGCTGCATGCAGTTGCCGACGCCGTAGCCGACCACCAGCATCATGATCATCACGATCCACAGCTGCGTGTCGGCGGTGATCTGGGTGAGGGCCAGCATGCCGAGGGTCATGAGGGCGGAGCCGACGATCGGGAAGATCCGGGTCCTGCCCGTCTTGGCGATGATGCGACCCGACGTGATCGACGCCGACATGAGCCCGGCGACCATCGGCAGCATCAGGAAGCCCGACTGCGTCGGGGTCGCACCGTGCACGATCTGCATGTAGAGCGGCAGCAGCATCATGCCGCCGAACATCCCCATGCCCACGATGACGCTCGCGATGATCGTGACCACGGCCGGCCGGATGGTGAAGAGCTTCAGCGGGATCAGCGCTGCGTCGCGCATGACCGCCTCGGCGACCACGAAGAGCACCAGCCCGACGGCCGCCGTGGCGAAGCAGACGATCGAGCGGGTCGAGTCCCAGCCCCAGCCGCGCCCCTGCTCGAGGACGGTCAGGAGCGGGATCAGGCAGACGCACAGGGAGACCGCGCCCATCCAGTCGATCTTGGAGGGTCGGCGCACGTGGTGGACGTGCAGCGTCTTGTAGACGACGACCAGGGCGACGATGCCGATGGGCACGTTGACGAGGAAGACCCAGCGCCAGCCGGTGATGCCGAGGATCGTGCTTGTGCCGGCGAGGATGCCCCCGATGACGGGGCCTAGCACGCTCGACGCCCCGAAGGTGGCCATGAAGTAGCCGGTGTACTTCGCGCGCTCACGTGGCGGCACGATGTCGCCGATGATGGCCAGGATCAGGGTGAACAGACCGCCGGCGCCCAGCCCCTGGAAGGCGCGGAACGCCGCCAGCTGATACATCGACGTCGCGAACGAGCACAGCGCCGACCCGACGATGAAGATCGTGATCGCGAACATGAAGAGCTTCTTGCGGCCCCACAGGTCGCCGAGCTTGCCGTAGATCGGCGTCGTGATGGTCGAGGTGATGAGGTAAGCCGTCGTCACCCACGCCTGCGCCGAGAGTCCGTGCAGGTCGTCGGCGATCGTCCGGATCGACGTCGAGACGATCGTCTGGTCGAGGGCGCCGAGGAACATTCCGAGCATGAGGCCCGTGATGATCGTGACGATCTGCTGGTGGGTGTACTCCGCCGGCGCGGGGGCCGGCGCGGGGGCCGGTTCGCGGAGCGCGGTCGGGTCAGGGTCGGGGGTGCTGTTCATCGAGAGCCAATCTACTTGCATCCCGAGACCAGAGGGGCTGACGAGGCGTACGCCGGCCCCGGTCCCCCGTCGTCAGCGGACAGCAAGCACCCGCGGCGACTCGACGAGGCTCCGGTCGGCGACCGCGGTCGAGCGGCCGTGGATGTTCTGCAGCAGGCCGACGGCGAGCAGCGAGGCGAACATCGAGCTGCCGCCGTAGGAGAGGAACGGCAGCGGCACGCCGGTCACCGGCATGATGCCGAGGCACATCCCGATGTTCTGGAACGCCTGGAAGCCGAACCAGCACGCGATCCCGGCGGCCGCGATCCGGCCGAAGAGGTCGTCGGTGCGCGTGGCGATCCGCAGTGCCCGCCACAGCACGACGCCGAGGAGGGCGACCAGCACGCCGGCCCCGACCAGGCCGAGCTCCTCGCCGGCGACGGTGAAGACGAAGTCGGTGTGCTGCTCCGGCACGAAGCCCGACTGGGTCTGCGACCCGTGGAAGAGGCCCTGGCCGAGGAGGCCACCGTTCCCGATGGCGATGCGGGCCTGCTGGACGTTGTAGCCGGCGCCCTTCGGGTCCAGGGCGGGGTTCACGAACGACATGAACCGGTCGATCTGGTAGGCCTTCAGCACTCCGCCCGCCACCGCCGCGACCGCCAGGGTCACGCCTCCGCCCGCGAGCAGCGCCAGCCAGCGGCGCGGCGTACCGGCGGCGGCCAGGACCCCGAAGACCGTGGCCGAGAGCACCAGCGTCGTGCCGAGGTCGGGCTGCATCACGATGAGCAGCGTCGGCAGCGCCGCCACCAGCAGCATCGCGACGACGTCCCCGACCCCGACCTGCGCGCGCCATCGGCCCTCGGTCCGTTCGGCGAGGACGAGCGCCATGCCGATCACGACCGCGAGCTTGGCGAACTCCGACGGCTGCAGGGACATCCCGCCCACGTCGATCCACGACTTCGAGCCGTTGATCGTCATGCCGTTGGTCAGCACCAGCAGGAGTCCACCGATCGAGCCGACGTACACCAGCGGTGTGACGATCCTGATCCACCGATGGTCGGTCGCCCACACCACCGCCATGAGGACCAGCCCGATCACCACGTTGACGAGCTGCTTGCGCAGGAAGAGGCCGCCGTCGCCACCGGTGAGCGCGTCGCGGTGGGACGTCGCCGACCAGACGAGCAGGCAGGAGGCCGCCGCGAGCAGGAGCGCCGCGCCGAGCAGGAGCCAGTCGACCCGACGTGCCATCATCGGTGCTCCTTGGTCTCGATGTGCTCGCTGGCGCTCGCTCCTCGACCAGCGGAGATGGGCGGCAGGATCGAGCCGTCCTTGGCGAAGGTCGGCAGGCCCTTCGGCGGGGTGGTCCCGCCGATCGCCGCCCTCTTGGCCTTCACCTGACCGTCGGTGATGCCGTAGAGCGACTCCCAGATGTGCCGGACCGGCTCACCGGCCGTCCCCGAGCCCGTGCCGCCCTGAGTCACCATCATCACGACGACGTAGTCGCCGTCGAAGGTCGCGACCCACGAGGTCGACTGCTTGCCCTCGACTTCGGCCGAGCCGGTCTTGCCGCGGAGCTTGACCTTGTCGAGGGGGAAGCCGTTGAACTTCCACGCCAGCGTGCCGACCTTCGGTGTCCCGAGCAGCGCCTGGTTGACATAGCCGAGCGCCCTCTTCGACACCTTGACGTGCCGCTGGACCTTCGGCCTGATGCGTTTGAGCACCGTGCCGTCCTCGGAGACGATCGCCTTGCCGACGGTCGGCTCATACAGCGTGCCGCCGTTCGCGATGGCGGAGTAGGCCCGGGCGAGCTGCAGCGGCGTCACCATGGTGTCGCCCTGGCCGATCGCGAAGTTGGCGGCGTCGCCCTGGCGGAAGTAGTTGCCCTCGAGGCAGAACTCGTGGGCGAACTTCCGCAGGAACGCCGTGCCCGCCTTCCCGGACTCGTCGAGCTTGCAGTAGTAGCCCTTCATGGCGTCGTAGTACGCCGCCCGCCAGCGCCGGTCGCCGACGCGGCCACTCGCCTCGCCGGGCAGGTCGATGCCGGTGGGGCTGCCGAAGCCGAAGGACTTCGCGGTCGTCGCCAGCGGGTCCTTCGCCTTCGCGTTGGCGGGGTCGGAGCCGTACTTCTGCCAGAAGTGCAGGCCCACGCGGTAGAAGAAGGTGTCGCAGGAGACCTCGAGGGCGCGGGCGAAGGTGATGTTGCCGTAGGACTCGGACTCGTAGTTCTTGAACCACCGGTTGCCGATCTGCAGCCCACTCGTGCAGCCGAGGGTCGTGTCGGTGGACATGCCGCCGGTGATCGCGCCCGACGTCATGATCGGCTTCCACGTCGAGCCCGGAGCGAACTGCCCCTGCGTGGCCCTGGCCAGCAGCGGGTTGCCGTCCTTGGTGGAGTAGAGCGCCTTGAGCTGCTTCTTCGTGATGCCGCCGACCCAGACCGAGGGGTCGTACGACGGCTGGCTGGCCATCGCCACGATCCGGCCGGTCTTGGCCTCCATGACGATGGCGGCCCCCGAGTCGGCCACGTAGTTCTTGTGCGTCACCGGGTCGTAGGTCTTGCGTGCCGCGGTGATCGCGTCGTGCAGCTGCTGCTCGACGACGGACTGCACCTTCGCGTCGATGCTGGTGACCAACGTGTCGCCCGGCTGGGCGGCCACGCTCTCACCGTCTCCGAGCGGGCGCCCGAGCGAGTCGACGGCGACCGAGGTGTGGCCCGGGAGCCCTCGGAGCCACTCGTCGTACTCCTTCTCCACGCCCGCCCGTCCGACTGACGAGGTGGCGTTGAGGGAGGGGTCCTTCGTCTTCTTGGCGGTCTCGTACTCGCCCTCGGTCACCGGGCTCAGGTAGCCGAGCACGTGGGCGAGGTTCACGCCGAAGGGCTCCGGGTAGGCCCGCACCGACTGCTGCTCCGCGACGACCGCGGGATAGTCCTCTGACTGCTCCAGGATCGTCAGCGCCACCTTCTCGGGGACGTCGGAGGCGACCGGGACGGGCTGGTAGCGCGAGCCGTTCCAGTCGGCGAGGGCCTTCTCGATGTCGGCGACCGAGACCTTGGTCGCCCGGGACACCCGCTTCAACAGCTCCGCCCGGTCGCCGGACGCCAGCTGGGAGAGGACGTTCTCGTCGATCTCGACGACCCACGCCTTCCGATTGGTGACCAGCGGCCGGCCCATGTCGTCGACGATGAGGCCCCGCGCCGGCTGCTGGACGACCTCGCGCACCGACTGGGAGGCGGCCTTGGCGTGGTAGTCGTCACCGGTGACGACCTGGAGGTAGTACAGCCGGGCGAAGAGCGTGGCGAAGAGGGAGAAGACGAGCGCCTGCAGCACGATGAGCCGCAGGCGGGAGGTCTTGGCGGTGGCGCTCATGACCTCACCGGGCCGGGTCCAGCCGACGGAACGCCGCCATCACGCCCGGCAGGACCAGCGGCGCGAGCAGGACGTCCCAGACGAGGCTGATCGCGATGACCTGGAGCAGCTCCCCGACGCCGACCGCCGGATCACGGAGCACGATCCCGGTGAGCGCGAAGATGCTGCTGCCGACGAAGCTGCACGCGGCCACGGTCGCCATGACGGTGGTGGCGGTCGGTGCGGTGCCGGGCCGTGCGTCCTGACGGACCCGGCCGGCGACGTACCCGACGACGAGGAGGGCGAGCGCCCAGCGCCCCGCGAGGTGGTCGGCAGGTGGAGCGAGGTCGAGCACGACGCCCGCCGCGAAGCCGGTCACCATGCCGAACTCGGCACCGCGCACCAGCGCTGCACCGACGACGACCAGGAGCGCCAGGTCCGGGACGATCCCATGCCAGGAGAAGGCGTCGAACACGCTCGCCTGGAGGATGACCGCCAGACTGATCAACGCGGCCGTGACGGCGACGCGAGCGGCTATCACTTCAGCCTCCCGTTCGGCTCGATGACACCTCGGTCGCTCTTGGTGCCGCTCGGCACCGCGACGCCGACGACGTCGAGGCTGGAGAAGTCGACCATCGGCGTGATCCGCGCGTGCTGAGTGGAGTCGCGCACGCTGGAGTAGACCGAGTCGACGACGCCGATCGGCACGCCGGCGACATACGGCGCGCCCTTGCTGCTCCCCCACGTCACGACGGTCTCCCCCTTGGCGGGGACGACCGTCTGGTCGAGCAGCTCGAGGTCGAGCCGGCCGGTGTGGCCGAGGACGCCGCTGCCGTGGACGAAGCCGACCTCCATGCTGGATCCGGCGCGACCGCCGACGACGGAGTCCGCGTCGACGATGAGGAGGACCGTGGCGGTCGAGCGGCTCACGCGAAGCACGCGACCGACCAGCCCGGCGGCGTTGAGCACGGTCATGTCGGGAGCGATGCCCGCCTCGGACCCGGCGTCGATGGTGACGGTGCGCGAGAAGGACTGGCTGGCGCCGTACCCCACCACCCGGGCCGGCACGACGGCGTAGCCGATGTTCTGCGCGGCGGCGGTCAGGCCCTCATACTCAGCCAGCTTCGCCCGGCCGAAGTCGGTCGTGGCGAGCTGCTGGCGCAGCGCGGCGTTGTCGGACTCCAGGGTGTCGATGCGGTCGCGCAGCCCACTCTGGGTGTGGAACCAGTCGCCGATCCCGGTGACGGGTCGAGCGACCGTGCTGGCGGCGGACTCCAGCGGCCCGTAGACCTCGCCGAGCAGGCGCCGAGCGGGGGTGAGCGCCGGTCCGGTCAGGTCGAGCACCAGCAGCACCGCGCAGGCGAGCAGCAACGCCACGACCGTCGGGCGCTTGGGCGCTCCGGGGTCGGGATGCTCGAGGCGGCCGCGCCGGTTGAGGCGCTCGGGGATGAGGATGGCCATCAGTGGCTCCGGCGGTCGGCGACGAGCACCTGACGAAGCGCCTCGAACTCCTCCACGCAGCGACCGGCGCCGAGGGCGACGCTGGTCAGCGGCGAGTCCGCGACATGGACCGGCATCCCGGTCTCGTGGCGCAGCCGCTCGTCGAGGCCGCGCAGGAGCGCGCCGCCACCGGTGAGGACGATGCCGCGGTCCATGATGTCGCCGGCGAGCTCAGGCGGGGTCTGGTCCAGGGTCGCGCGGACGGCGTCGACGATGTCGTGCAGCGGCTCCTCGAGCGCCTTGCGGATCTCGGCGCTCGACGTGGTCACGGTGCGGGGCAGACCGGAGATGAGGTCCCGCCCGCGGATCTCGGCCTCCGGCTCGTTGCTCATCGGGAAGGCGTTGCCAAGGGTCATCTTGACCTCCTCGGCGGTGCGCTCGCCCAGCAGGAGGGAGTGCTCCTTCTTCATCCACTGCACGATCGCGTTGTCGAGGTCGTCCCCCGCGGTGCGGACGGAGATGGAGGTGACGATGCCGCCGAGTGAGATGACGGCGACCTCGGTGGTGCCGCCGCCGACGTCGACGACCATGTTGCCGGTCGGCAGGTGCACGGGCAGCCCGGCGCCGATCGCCGCCGCCATCGGCTCCTCGACGATGTAGACGCGGCGCGCGCCCGCTTGATAGCCCGCCTCCTTCACAGCACGCTGCTCGACGGCCGTGATGCCGCTCGGGACGCAGATGACCATCCGCGGCTTGGCGAAGTAGCGGCGCCGGTGCACCTGCTGGATGAACCAGCGCAGCATCTGCTCCGTCGCCTCGAAGTCGGCGATGACGCCGTCCTTGAGCGGCCGCATCGCGGTGATGTCGTCAGGGGTCCGGCCGAGCATGCGCTTGGCCTCGTGTCCGACGGCGAGCACCTCGCCGGTCGTCCGGTTGAGGGCGACGACGCTGGGCTCGTCGACGAGCACGCCCTTGCCGCGCACGTAGACCAGCGTGTTGGCGGTGCCGAGGTCGACCGCCATGTCGCGGCCGATGATGCTGTTGGCCATGGGGAGAGCTCCGTCGTCCTGTGGTCTCGGGGAAGAGCGGGACGGCAGGACGGCCGTTCCCACGGTCGAGGCTAGGCGTGCGGGACCGTGTTTCTGCTGAGGCACGCCGAGGGTCGTGTGACGGATGTGGTGATCGGGGTTGGGCGGCCCACCGCATGTTCGTCGAGGTATGCAGACGAGTCGTCACTCCCCTCGCGGAACTCCGCACGGGAGGTGACAACTCGTCTGCATACCTCGACGAACAAGCACTCGCGGCGGCCGCCGGACGGCGTGGCCCAGCGCCTCCGAGCGAGCGTGGCCGCGCGCGTGGCGGCCCCTCAGAGGGTCGGGAACCAGATCCCGATCTCGCGCGCGGCGGACTCGGGCGCGTCGGAGCCGTGGACGAGGTTCTGCTGGACGGCGAGGCCCCAGTCGCGACCGAGGTCGCCGCGGATCGTGCCCGGGGCGGCCGTCGTCGGGTCGGTGGCGCCGGCCAGCGAACGGAAGCCCTCGATGACCCGCTCCCCCTCGACGACCATCGCGGCGACCGGACCGGAGAGCATGAACTCGACGAGCGGCTCGTAGAACGGCTTGCCCTCGTGCTCGGCGTAGTGCGCGGCGAGGATCTCGCGAGTGGCGGTGCGCAGCTCCAGGGCGACCAGCGTGTAGCCCTTCGCCTCGATCCGGCGGATGACCTCGCCCGTGAGGCCACGGCGGACGCCGTCGGGCTTGACGAGGACGAGTGTGCGCTGGGTCATGGCCCGCACCCTAGCGACCGCCCCCGCGCTCGATCGAACCGGCGTCGGCAACCCGAGCTCGACCGAACCCGCGCCCCACAGAGATCAAGATGCGTCGAGTCGCCGTTCAGTGCTGGGCGTCGTACGCCGCGAACGCCGCCGCCCGCTCCCGGTCGATCCGCCGACCGAGGAGATCGGCCATGCCCCACAACAGGGCGAAGATCCCACCGAGGACGAACATGATCCCGACGACGAACCCCAGCGCCAGAGCGGCGACCTGGATGGCCCAGCCCAGCGCGTAGGCCCACGGCCGGCGCAGCAGGCCGGCCACCACCACACAGGCGACGACCAGTCCCAGACCGATCGCGAGCGCCCAGCCCGTCGCGACGTCGGAGATCGAGATCATCACCGGCGTGGTCAGTCCGAGCGTGATCGCCTCGAGCGCCAGCACCGCCGCGCACATGCCGCGACGGGGCGACTTCTCGCGTTCCGTCGTCACTTCACGCCCCCGAGCAGCACCCGCGCCTCGCCGACGGTGACGACGGACCCGGTGACCAGGACGGCCCCGGAGCTGAGGGAGTCACCCGAGCCGGACTCGGCCAGGGCCGCCGCGGCGTCGATGGCGTCGGCCAACTGTGGGACGACCGTGACCCGGTCCTCGCCGTAGATCGGCACGGCGAGCTCGCCGAGCCTGCTCGCGCGCATGGCGCGCTCGGTCGAGGACTGCGTGACGACGAGGTGCTCCAGATGCGGCTCGAAGGCGGCCAGGACGCCCTCGACGTCCTTGTCGCCCATGACGCCGATGACCCCGATCAGGGGCGAGAAGGAGAACGAGTCCTCCAGCGCCGCGGCGGTCGCCTCGGCGCCGTGCGGGTTGTGCGCGGCGTCCAGCACGATGGTGGGCGAGCGGCGCACGACCTCGAGCCGGCCGGGCGAGGTGACGTCAGCGAACGCGTTGCGCACGATCTCGTCGCCGAGCGGCTCGCTGGTCTCGCTCTGCGCGCCCAGGAAGGCCTCGACGGCGACGAGAGCCACCGCGGCGTTCTGCGCCTGGTGGGCGCCGTAGAGCGGGACGAAGACGTCCTCGTAGGTCGCCCGCAGGCCCTTGAGCGTGAGGAGCTGGCCGCCGACGGCCGGGGTCCGGGAGACGACGGCGAAGTCGACGCCCTCACGCACGAGCGTCGCACCGACCTCCGCGGCCCTGGTCTCGAGCACCGCGAGGACGTCGTCGTCCTGCTCGGCGACGACGGCGATCGCGCCGGGCTTGATGATCCCGGACTTCTCCACCGCGATCGCGGCAGGCGTCCCGCCCAGGTAGGCGGCATGGTCGACCGAGATCGGGGTGATGACGGCGACCGCCCCGTCGGCCACGTTGGTGGCGTCCCAGGAGCCGCCCATGCCGACCTCGACCACGGCGACGTCGACGGGCGCCTCGGCGAACTTGGCGTAGGCCATCCCCACGACCGTCTCGAAGAACGAGAGGGGGTGGATCTGGTCCGCATCGACGAGGTGGGTGTAGGGGGCGACGTCGTTGAACGCGTCCACGAACGCCTCGTCCGACAGCGGCTCGCCGTCGATGCTGATCCGCTCGCTCATCTTCTCCACGTGCGGGCTGGTGAACCGGCCGGTGCGCAGGTCGAGCGCTCGCAGCAGCGTGTCGATCATCCGAGAGGTCGAGGTCTTCCCGTTTGTCCCGGTCAGGTGGATCACCGGGTAGGCGCGCTGCGGGTCGCCGAGGATCTCGACGAAGGCCCGGATCCGGTCGAGCGACGGCTCGAGCCTCGTCTCGGGCCAGCGGGAGAGGAGCGCATCCTCCGCCTCAGCGAAGGTCTGAGCCGGGCGGCCGGCGGGAGTCTCGGTCATGGCCCGTCGAGTCTAGGTGGACTCGTTTCACGGGCGTGAATGCGCGAGCCCTAGGATTTCGGCTATGACCGACACCACGCAGACGCAGCCCGGTTTCACGGGCGACCCGGACACGACGACCGCAGTGCGCGCCGTCGTCGTACCGGAGAAGCCTGCGCTCGAAGGTCTCGAGGCCAAGTGGGGCCAGCGGTGGAAGGCCGACGACACCTACGCGTTCGACCGCACGCAGCCGCGGGAGAACGTCTACGCGATCGACACTCCCCCGCCCACCGTCAGCGGCAGCCTGCACGTCGGGCACGTCTTCTCCTACACCCACACCGACCTCATCGCCCGCTTCCAGCGGATGCGCGGCAAGACCGTCTTCTACCCGATGGGCTGGGACGACAACGGCCTGCCGACCGAGCGTCGCGTCCAGAACTACTTCGGCGTGCGGTGCGACCCGGGCCTGCCCTACGACCCCGACTTCACGCCACCGGAGAAGCCCGACCCGAAGAGTCAGATCCCGATCAGCCGGCCGAACTTCATCGAGCTCTGCGAGCGGCTCGTGGAGCAGGACGAGAAGGTCTTCGAGGAGCTGTGGCGCGTCGTCGGCCTCTCGGTTGACTGGAAGCAGACCTACACGACCATCGGCCCGGCCGCCCAGGCGGTCAGCCAGCGCGCGTTCCTCCGCAACCTCGCTCGCGGCGAGGCCTACCTGCACGACGCGCCGACGCTGTGGGACGTCACCTTCCAGACGGCGGTCGCGCAGGCCGAGCTCGAGGCGAGGGAATACCCCGGCGCCTACCACCGCGTCGCCTTCCACAAGCCTGACGGCTCCCCCGTCCACATCGAGACCACACGTCCCGAGCTCATTCCGAGCGTCGTCGCGCTGATCGCCCACCCCGACGACGAGCGGTACGCCGCCCTCTTCGGCACCACCGTCACCAGCCCGGTGTTCGGCGTCGAGATCCCGGTGCTGGCACACCCCGCCGCCGAGCCCGACAAGGGTGCCGGCATCGCGATGTGCTGCACCTTCGGCGACCTCACCGACGTGTTGTGGTGGCGCGAGCTGCAGCTGCCGGTCCGCACGCTCATCGGGCGCGACGGCCGGATGAGCCGCGAGACGCCCGAGTGGCTCTCGAGCGAGGCCGCCGCGGCGGCGTACGAGGACCTCAAGGGCAAGACGGCGCACTCGGCCCGCGAGGCCATGGTCGCGAAGCTGCGCGAGACCGGCGACCTCGAAGGTGAGCCGACCCCGACTCTGCGGATGGCGAACTTCTACGAGAAGGGCGACAAGCCGCTCGAGATCGTGGCGACCCGGCAGTGGTACATCACCAACGGCGGCCGCGACACCGCCCTGCGCGACCAGCTCGTCTCTGCGGGCGACCAGATCACCTGGGTGCCGGCCCACATGAAGCACCGCTACGACAACTGGGTCAGCGGACTGAACGGTGACTGGCTGATCTCGCGGCAGCGCTTCTTCGGCATCCCGTTCCCGGTCTGGTATCGCCTCGACGAGCAGGGCGAGCCCGACTACGACCACCCGTTGCTGGCGAACGAGGAGCGTCTGCCGGTCGACCCGTCGACGGACGCCCCCGAGGGCTTCACCGAGGAGCAGCGCGGCAAGGCCGGCGGCTTCATCGGCGACCCCGACGTGATGGACACCTGGGCGACCTCCTCGCTCACCCCGCACATCGCGGGCGGCTGGGGCTCCGACGACGACCTGTTCTCGCGCGTCTTCCCGATGGACCTGTGCACGAACGCGCACGACATCATCCGGACCTGGCTCTTCTCGCGCGTGGTGCGCGCGCACTTCGAGAACCGCGCCGTCCCGTGGCACCACGCGATGATCTCGGGCTTCATCCTCGACCCCGACCGCAAGAAGATGTCGAAGTCGAAGGGCAACGTCGTCGTGCCCACGGAGATCCTCGAGAGGTTCGGCGCCGACGCCGTCCGTTGGCGTGCCGCCATGGCGCGTCCCGGCCTGGACTCGCCGTTCGACGAGACGCAGATGAAGGTCGGTCGCCGGCTGGCCGTGAAGGTGCTCAACGCCTCCAAGTTCGTCCTCGACGGGGTCAAGGCCACCGAGCTCAATGCCTTCGAGGTGAGCGAGCCGGTCGACTGCGCCCTCCTCGCGCGTCTCAAGGACGTCATCGAGAAGGCCACCGACGCGTTCGAGGCCTACGACTACACGACCGCCCTGGAGACGACCGAGAAGTTCTTCTGGGAGTTCTGCGACGACTACGTCGAGCTCGTGAAGGAGCGGGCGTACGCCGAGGAGGACAGCTCCGCCAAGGCGTCGGCCAAGTCCACGCTGGCGATCGCGCTGCACACCCAGCTGCGCCTGCTCGCGCCGTTCCTGCCCTACGTCACCGAGGAGGTGTGGTCGTGGTGGCACTCGGCGAACGCCGAGGGCGGCTCCATCCACCACTCCGCCTGGCCGACCGAGCTGGAGCTCGGCTCCGCGGCCGCGGCTGACCCGTCCAGCCTCGACGCCGTCTCGGCAGCGCTGACCGGCCTGCGGGGGGCCAAGTCACAGGCGAAGGCGTCGATGCGCGCCGAGCTCTCGCACGCGACGGTGACCGGGCCCCAGGCGCTGGTGCAGGCCGCCGAGCTGGCGGCGGACGACCTGCGCAAGAGCAGCCGGATCGTCGGGGAGCTGCGGTTCGTCGTGGACGAGTCCGCCACCGAGCTGACCGTCAGCGCGGAGCTCGCTCACACCGACTGAGAGCTTCGCTTCGGCGAGCAGACGCAGATGACCGCGCCCCCGCCGCCGAGCAGACCCAGATGGCCGCGCCATCCTCGCCGAGCAGACCCAGATGACCGCAGGCTGCGGCGGTGATCTACGTCCGCTCGGGGGCGAACCGGCGGTGATCTGCGTCCGCTCGAGGTCGAACCGGCGGTGATCTGCGTCCGCTCGAGACCGAACCAGCGGTCATCTGCGCCCACTCGAGACCGAACCAGCGGTCATCTGCGTCCGGTCGGCGTACGACGGTTGGTCAGTGCCGGCCGTGGCGGCCGTTGCCGCCCCAGCCGCGCCCGGTGCTCGACCGGCGAGCGTCGGACCAGCTGTTCGACGGCACCCAGCTGACGACAGCGCCACGGACGGAGAAGCCGTGGGAGCGGGCGCCGGCGAGCGCGTCGACCGCCTGGCCGCCGCGAGCGTGGCCCCATCCCCGGCCGTAGGCGTGTCCGTGTCCGTTGGACCCGCTCCGAGCCGCGGTCGAGACCGCGGCACGGTCCCAGGAGGACTGCTGGACCTGCCCCTGGCGCTTGACCCAGCCCCAGCCGAGATGCATCTGACTGGAGGGCGTCATCGCACCGTGGTGACCGAGAGCCGGCGTGGCGGGGTGCGCGGGGTGTGCCGGGTGCGCCGGGTGGCCGAGCCAGCCCGGGAGGATGGACGTCGGGGCGGTCGGGGCGGTCGGGGCGGCGACGTGGTGTGCCGGCGCAGGCGCCGTCGGGTGAGTCAGCGCTGCTTGGGTCGGCGCCGCGTGGGTCTTGGCGTGGGCTCCAGCAGCGCCAGAGCGGTGGTGAGCCTGAGCAGTCCTGGCCCGAGGCGCGCTCGTCCGCGTCCGCGCGCCGCCCGGTGCCGACTGCCTGACCACTCGGTCGGCGGTGTCCGGCGCGATCGCGAGGCCGGCAGCGGCGTGGGAGACGACCTTCGCCTCGGTCGAGAGGATCTCCTGAGGCTGAGGAACCAGGCGCGCACCCGCCACCACGACCTGCGTGGGGGTCACGAAGATCCCGGAGAGTGCGTCAGAGCGCAGCGCATTCACCACGACCACGATGCACGCGATCGAGATGACCAAGAACGCTGCGAGGGGCGCCTTGTGTTGTGAGCTCACAGGCGCGTCCCTGCCGAGACCAGGACCGACACACTGTCATTGTCTCGGCCTGCCGGAGGCGAACACGGACGAAAGAGGACAAATGGCTCAAAGTGACTAGATCTGCCTGGGTAGGTCAGGCGGACTTCTTCTTCTTCGCCTCGGACTCGCGCGGGACCAGCGTCGGAGCCGCCTGCCCCTCGACGACGTCCTGGGTCACGATGACCTTGCCAACGTCGCCGCGCGACGGCACGTCATACATCACCTGGAGGAGGACCTCCTCGATGATCGCGCGCAGGCCGCGCGCACCCGTGCCTCGCTCGAGCGCGTTGTCGGCCACCGCCTCGATGGCGTCGTCGGTGAACTCCAGGTCGACGCCGTCGAGCTCGAAGAGCTTCTGGTACTGCTTGACCAGCGCGTTGCGCGGCTCGGTGAGGATCTGGACGAGCGCCTCACGGTCGAGCTTGCTCACGCTGGCGATGAGCGGCAGACGGCCGATGAACTCGGGGATGAGGCCGAACTTCGTGAGGTCCTCGGGCCGCACCAGCTTGAGGAGGTCCTCGGCCTGCTTCTCGGCGTGACCGCGCGGCTCGGCGGTGAAGCCGAGGGTTTTCTTGCCGACCCTCTGCTCGATGATGTGCTCCAGACCGGCGAAGGCGCCGCCGACCACGAACAGGATGTTCGTCGTGTCGATCTGGATGAACTCCTGGTGCGGGTGCTTGCGCCCACCCTGCGGGGGGACGGACGCGGTCGTGCCCTCGATGATCTTCAGCAGCGCCTGCTGCACGCCCTCACCGGAGACGTCGCGGGTGATCGAGGGGTTCTCCGCCTTGCGGGCCACCTTGTCGATCTCGTCGATGTAGATGATGCCCGTCTCGGCCTTCTTGACGTCGTAGTCGGCCGCCTGGATCAGCTTCAGGAGGATGTTCTCGACGTCCTCGCCGACATACCCCGCCTCCGTCAGCGCCGTTGCGTCGGCGATGGCGAAGGGGACGTTCAACATCCGCGCGAGCGTCTGGGCGAGGTAGGTCTTGCCGCATCCCGTCGGGCCGATCACGAGGATGTTGGACTTCGCCACCTCCACGCTCTCGTCCTTGGAGTGCTTGCCCGCCGCCCCGGAGGTCGAGCCGGGCTGGAGCCCGGCTTGAACGCGCTTGTAGTGGTTGTAGACCGCGACGGCCAGCGACTTCTTCGCCTGCTCCTGGCCGATGACGTAGGAGTTGAGGAACTCGAAGATCTCCTTCGGCTTCGGCAGTTCGTCGAGGCTGACCTCGGTGCCCTCGGAGAGCTCCTCCTCGATGATCTCGTTGCACAGGTCGATGCACTCGTCGCAGATGTAGACGCCCGGCCCGGCGATCAGCTTCTTGACCTGCTTCTGGCTCTTCCCGCAGAAGGAACACTTCAGCAGGTCGCCTCCGTCACCGATGCGTGCCACGGGCGGTCTCCTTCTCGCAGGTCTTGCTCGTCGTGCGTGGGTCGTGATCGTGCGGGCGGGGCTGTCCGTTCCAGCCCCTGACGGTACCCCGTGTCCGCCTCTCGCGGGAGACGGACACGGGGTCCATGCGTTCAGTCGGTCAGGCCAGGACCGGCGTCTTGAGCGACCCGAGGACGGTGTCGATCAGCCCGTAGTCCACCGCCTGCTGGGCGGTGAGGATCTTGTCGCGCTCGATGTCGCGGCTGACCTCGTCGTGCGGCCGCCCGCTGTGGTCGGCGATCATCTTCTCCAGCAGCTCACGCATCCGCAGGATCTCGTTGGCCTGGATCTCGATGTCGGAGGTCTGGCCGAAGGTGCCCTCCGTGTAGGGCTGATGGATGAGGATGCGGCTGTTGGGCAGCGCCATCCGCTTCCCCTTGGTGCCGGCTGCCAGGAGGATCGCCGCCGCCGAGGCCGCCTGGCCCATGCACACCGTCGACACGTCGGGCTTGATGAACTGGATCGTGTCGTAGATCGCCGTGAGCGCCGTGAAGGAGCCACCGGGCGAGTTGATGTAGATGTTGATGTCCTGGTCGGGGTTCATCGACTGCAGGCAGAGCAGTTGCGCGATCACCGCGTTCGCGACGTCGTCGCTGATCGGTGTGCCCAGGTAGATGATCCGCTCCTCGAAGAGCTTCGCGTAGGGGTCGATGCGGCGGAAGCCGTAGGACGTGCGCTCTTCCCACTGCGGGATGTAGTAGTTCATGGCTCTCCTCGCCCGCTCAGTCGTTCGCGTGGGCCGGGCGGCCCTCGTCGGAGGCCTCGCGGGCGCTCGTGATCACCTGGTCGACCAGCCCGTACTCCAGGGCCTCCTGCGCGGTGAACCAGCGGTCGCGGTCCGCGTCGGCGACGACCTGCTCGATGGGCTGGCCCGTGTGCTGGGAGATGAGGTCCAGCAGGACCTTCTTGATGTGCAGCGACTGCTGCGCCTGGATCTTGATGTCGGAGGCCGAGCCGCCCATGCCCGACGAGGGCTGGTGCATCATGATCCGCGCGTGCGGCAGCGCGTAGCGCTTGCCCTTCGCGCCGGCGCAGAGCAGGAACTGGCCCATCGAGGCGGCCAGGCCCATGCCGACGGTGGCGACGTCGTTGGGGATGTAGTTCATCGTGTCGTAGATCGCCATGCCGGCGTCCACAGAGCCGCCCGGGCTGTTGATGTGCAGGAAGATGTCGGCGTCGGGGTCCTCCGCCGAGAGCAGCAGCAGCTGGGCGCAGATCGCGTTGGCGTTCTGGTCCCGCACCTCGGAACCGAGGAAGACGATCCGCTCCCGCAGCAGCCGCGAGTAGATGTGGCTGTCGAGGTCGGCCGGCCCGGGACCGCCGCCCATCTGGTGCGAGTACGCCGAAGCCTCGGCGTGGCTGGAGTTCTGGTTCACGTCGCCGACCCTAGCCGTCGGTCCGGACAGTTCCACGGGTTCTCGGCCCCTGTTCGCTGACGGCGGACGCGACGAGGCGGCGTACGACGACGAAGGCGCCCGGCCCCACCAGGGGACCGGGCGCCTTCGGTGCGCTCAGGGGTGTGTCACTCCGCGTCGTCGGCGACGGGCTCGGCCGCCGCCTCCTCCTCGGAGGCGCCCTCGGCCTCGGGCTCGCCGACCGTGCCGTCAGGACGCAGGTTCTTCAGGTCGAGCACGTTGCCGGAGGCGTCCTTGACCACGGCCGACTCGACGATCGAGGCGAGGGCCTTGCCGCGGACGATCTCGCCGGCGTACTCCTGCAGGTGGTGCGGGTGCTCCTGGATGTGCGCGAACGCCTGCTGCGGGTCCTGACCCTGGCTCTGCGCCTGGCGGAGGATGTAGCCGGTGAGGTCCTCGTTGGTGACCTCGAAGTCGGCGCCCTTGGCGATCTCGTCGAGGAGCATCTGCGCGGTGATGGCGTCGCGGACCCGGCGCTCGAGGTCGGCCTCGAACTCCTCGATGGTCTGCTCCTCGTCCTCGAGGTACTTCTCCATCGTGAGGCCGGCGAACTGCAGCTGCTGCTCGATGTTCTCGCGGCGGGCGTTGAGCTCGTCGGTGACCAGCGTGTCGGGGAGCGGGATCTGGACCTTGTCGAGCAGGGCCTCGAGCACGGCGTCACGCGCCGCGGCCGCCTGCTCGAGCCGCTTGCCACGGCCGAGCCGCTCGCGGACGTCGGCCTCGAGCTCGGCGAAGGTGTCGAACTCGCTCGCGAGCTGCGCGAAGTCGTCGTCGGCCTCGGGGAGCTCCTGCTCCTGGACCTGGGTCACCTTGACGGTCACCTCGACGTCCTGGCCGACCATGTCCCCGCCGACGAGCTGGCTGGTGAAGGTCGCCTCCTCGCCCGCGGAGAGGCCGGTGAGGGCCTCGTCGAGACCGTCGAGCATCCCGCCCTTGCCGACCTGGTAGCTCATGCCGCTGACCTCGGCGCCCTCGACGGTCTCGCCGTCTTGGGTCGCGACGAGGTCGATGACCACGAAGTCGCCGTCGGCCGCGGGCCGCTCGACGTCCTTGAGCGTGCCGAACCGCTCGCGCAGCGCCTGGACCTGCTCCGCGACGTCCTCGTCGGTCACCTCGACGTCGTCGACGCTGGCCTCGAGGCCGTCGTACTCCGGCACCGTGAACTCGGGGCGGACGTCGACCTCGGCGACGAACTCGAGCGGGCCGTTGTCCTCGTACTTGGTGACCTCGACCTCCGGCTGCGCCAGCGGGGTCAGGTCGTTGGCCTGGAGCGCCTCGACGTACTTGGTGTTGAGGATGTCATTGAGTGCCTGGTCGCGGGCCGCACCCGGGAACTGGCGCTCGATGACGGCAGCGGGGACCTTGCCCTTGCGGAAGCCGGGGACGTTGATCTGCTGGGCGATCTGCTTGTATGCCTTGTCGAGGCTCGGCTTGAGCTCCTCGAAGGGCACCTCGACGGTCAGCTTGGCCCGGGTCGGGCTCAAGGTCTCGACGGCGCTCTTCACAGGGTTTCTCCTCTAGTTGAACTGATGTGGCGTGAGCGGTCGGGCAGCAGGACGTGGATCCTCGCGAAGGTCAGTGCCACTTCGCGGCTTGCAAGCGCGCCCGATCCTCGTCCCGCAACTTCGACCTGCCAACGATAGCCGCCGCCGCGCCCAGGCCGAACTCGGCGCCGATCGGTCCATCAGTCGGGATGACTGGATTCGAACCAGCGATCTCCTGCTCCCAAAGCAGGCGCCCTACCAAACTAGGCCACATCCCGTTGGGTGGATCGTATCCGTGCCCCCCGCCCGGCGGCGAAGCGAGGCCGCCCGACCGCATGCTCGTCGAGGTAGGCAGAGCCGACGCCACGCCGGGTCCCTCGGAGCGGATGACGGGAATCGAACCCGCGTAATCAGTTTGGAAGACTGAGGCTCTACCATTGAGCTACATCCGCGTGTCCCCGCAGCAGCGGAGCGACCTGCGAAATGGTGCCATACGCGCCGCCCTTCTCCCCAACCGGCTCCCCCACCAACCGGCCCCAGGACGGTGGGCTACAGCCGGTGGACGACGACGGTGGCCCGATCGTCGTTGCGCGAGCCCAAGGCGTCGACCAGCCGCTGGGCCGCGTCGACGAAGTCGCCACGCAGCAGCGACTCCGCCTCCCCGACGAGTCGGTCGATGCCGAGGTCGATGTCACGGCGGGGCTGCTCGACCATGCCGTCGGTGTAGAGCAGGATCGCGTCGCCGTGGGCGAGGACGCCGGAGGCGACCTCGAACTCCGCCCCGGGGATCAGCCCGAGGATCGGTCCTTCGCTGGCCAGCACGCTCCACCGCCCGGAGCCGGCGGCGCGCCACACCGGCGGCGGGTGGCCCGCCGTGCGCAGGTCGAACGCCCCCGTCATCAGGTTGACCGAGAGGTGCACGGCGGTGGCGAAGCCCTCCTCCCACTCCTGCCGGAGGAGGTACTCGTTGGCCGCCGGCAGGAACTGCTCGGGCGGCAGGGCTCCGAGCAGGCCGCCGAAGGCGCCGGAGAGGAGGAGGGCACGAGTGCCGGCCTGCTCCCCCTTGCCGGAGACGTCGACGACCACGACCTCCAGCCGGTCGCGCGCGGGCCGGCTGGCGACGACGAAGTCACCCGCGAAGAGCGTGCCGCCGGCCGAGGCCAGTGCGGACTGGACGTGCCAGTCCATCGGCAGCACCGGGATCCCGCCCTGGTTGAGGATGCGGTCGCGCAGGTCCACGAACATCGACTCGCCCCGGACGCCGGCGACGCCGAGCCGCGAGCGTCGGAACGACATCAGCAGCACGATCAGACCGAGCAGGAAGACGGTGGCGATGCCCGTCACGGTCGCCGGCGCGATGTCGACGTGGCGCAGCCGACGCCCGATGACCGCCACCACGGTCAGCGTCAGCACGAACACCACGAACCACGGCAGCGAGCGCGGCCCCAGCACGAGGCTCGCGATCAGCAGCGGCACCAGGAGCAGGGTGACGGGCGCGTAGGTGGCGGCCGTGATGATCAGGAAGCAGGTGACCAGCGCCAGGGCGCTGAGCATGAGCAGCATGCCCGTCTCGCCGGTGAGGCGGCCCTTGCGCAGCCGAGCCCGGGCACGCCACCTCAGCGAGCGTCCGACCGCGGCGGCGCGCGACGACTCGGCGGGAGCGGTCATGTCTGAGGTCCTCGTGGTCGGGGATGCCACACTCTAGTGGGCAGATCAGCGCGTCGCGCGAGATCGGGAGGCTCGCTGGCAGCGCGGGCACCAGAAGAGGTTGCGACCCTCCACCTCCGCCGTACGCACGACGGCGCCGCACACGTGACAGGGCTGCCCGGTGCGCCGGTAGACGTAGACCTCGCCGCCGTGGTCGTCGACCCGCGGGTCGCGGCCCATGGCCTCCGGCGTGTGCTCGTGGCGGACGGTGTCGATCCGGTTCTTGGCGACGCCGTCGTGCATGAGCGCCACGAGGTCCTCCCACATCGCGAGCCACTGCTTGCGGGTCAGCGAGTCGCCGCGCCGGTACGGGTCGACGCGGTGCCGGAACAGCAGCTCGGCCCGGTAGACGTTGCCGACGCCCGCGAGCACCGTCTGGTCCATGAGCAGGCTCGCGATGCTGCGCTGGCTCCTGCCGATCCGCGCCCATGCGCGGAGCGGGTCGGCGTCCTTGCGCAGCGGGTCCGGTCCCAGCTTCGCCACACAGGCGTCGACCTGCTCAATGGTCCACAGGTCGCAGGCGGTCGCGCCGCGCAGGTCGGCGACCGACCGCTCCCCGACCAGGCGCAGGCGCACCTGTCCGATCGGGGGCGGCACACTCTGCCCACCCCGGGCGTCGTACGGCGCGAGCTGCAGCTTGCCGATGAGCCCGAGATGGATGTGGACGAAGCGGTCGCCGGCGAACTCGACGAACAGCTGCTTCCCCCACGCCTGTGCGCCCTCGAGCACCTGGCCGTCGAGCTGACGGGCCTCGGCGTCGAAGCGGCCCTGCGGACTGCCCACGCGCACCGGGCGACCGGCGAAGGCGTCGGTCAGGTCATGGGCGAGGCGATGGAGGGTGTGGCCCTCGGGCATGAGGCGGTCAGTCCTGGTCTTCCGCCGGGCCGATGCCGCGGGCCGACTCCGGGAGCGGCGGCCGCTGACCGGTGCGGTCGTAGACGTCGAGCTGGCCGATGCGGCGGATGTGGCGCTCCTCGTCGCTGAACGGCTCAGCGAGGAAGATCTCGACGAACCGGGTCATGTCCTCGATGCTGTGCATCCGTCCACCGACGGCCACGACCTGGGCGTCGTTGTGCTCGCGCGCGAGCTTGGCCGTCTCGTCGGAGTGCACGAGAGCGCACCGGATGCCGGTCACCTTGTTGGCCGCCATCTGCTCCCCGTTGCCGCTGCCACCGATCACGACGCCGAAGCTGTCCTGACCCTGCTCGCGCTCCCGGGCGACCGCCTCGGCCGCCCGGATGCAGAAGACCGGGTAGTCGTCGAGGGCGTCGTAGACGAACGGTCCGTGGTCGACGACCTCGTAGCCGAGGTCGGTGAGGCGGGTGGTCAGGTGGCTCTTGAGATCCAGGCCTGCGTGGTCGCAGCCGAGGTGCACGCGCATGGGGTCATCCTGTCAGGTCGCCTCAGGCGTACGACGCCAGGAACCCCGACACCTGGCGGACCAGCCGCTCCGCGCTGGTGAAGGCGTCGTGCCGCCAGAAGCCGTGCGTCTGCCCGAGGTAGCGCGTCGCGGTCACCTCGACACCGAGGGCATCGAGCCGTCGGGCGAGCTCCTCCCCCTCGTCGCGCAGCGGGTCGTGCTCCGCGGTGACGACGAGCGTGGGCGGAAGGGTCGCGAGCCGGTCGCTGAGGAGCGGCGCCAGGTCGGGGTCCGTCAGGTCGGCGTCGGTGGCGGCGTACTGCTGCCAGTACCAGGCCGCCTCCTCCCGGTCGAAGCCCTCGGCTGCCGTGTCGTAGGACTCGAACGCCTGCGTCGGGTCGAGGAAGGGGTAGATCAGGGCGACCGCGTCGAAGAGGCCGGGGTTGCGCAACGCGGCGACCAGGGCGAGGTTGCCCCCGGCGCTGTCGCCGTGCGCGAACGTCGCGTGCTGCGGGTCTCGATCCTGCCGCTCCAGCCAGCGCAGCACCGTGTCGACGTCGTCGACGGCAGCCGGGAACCGGTGCTCCGGCGGACGCCGGTAGTCGACGCTGAGCACGGCCAGACCGCTGCGGTTGGCGAAGCGCCGACAGACCGCATCGTGGATCTCGACGTCGTTGAAGACGAAGCCTCCGCCGTGGAGGTGGACGACCAGCCCGTTCCCACCCGGCCAGACCGCATCCTGTGGCTTGTAGAGCCGGCACGGCACGCCGTCGGCGTCGACGTCCTCAGCGCTCGCGACCTCCTCCTTCGGCTCCTTCGACGCCACGAGGCGGGCCGCCTCACGCTGTTCGGCGACCGGCACCTCCCAGACCTTGGGACCATCCTTGTACTGGTCGAGGGCGGAGACCGCCTGGCGGAAGAGTGTCACGGCGGCCATCCTGCCGTGCGGGGCGGCGTATCCCCCGCCCGACCCCTCGCGCCGAGGCCCCGTGGGCGAGGAGAGTGTCCTCATGTTCATCGAGACCGTCCCCGAGTCGAAGGCCACCGGCGACCTGGCCGCGTACTACGCACAGCAGCGCGGCGCGTGGGGCTTCCTGCCCGACTACGCGGGTGCCTTCTCCACCCGACCGGACGTCGCGCAGGCGTGGAACGCCCTCAACGGCGCGATCCGCAGCGGGATGGACCGGCGACGCTTCGAGCTCGCCACCATCGCGGCGGCGCGTGCACTGCGCTCCACCTACTGCACGGCGGCGCACTCGAAGTTCCTCCGCGACGTCTGCGACGACGAGGCGACGCTGTGGACGCTCGCCGAGGATCCCTCGGGAGGCACCCTCCCTGAGCAGGACCGCGCGGTCTACGCATTCGCGACCAAGGTCGCCGCGGACGCAGCCTCGGTCGAGCAGGCCGACATCGACGCCCTCCGCTCCGTCGGGCTGACCGACGCCGACATCGCCGACGTCGTGTACGCCGCCGCGGCCCGCTCCTTCTTCACGCGCGTGCTCGACGGACTGGGTGCACAGCTGGACCCTGAGACCGCCTCCGCGCTGCCCAGCGGGCTGCTCGACGGGATGGTCGTCGGGCGGCCGGTCGGCGCGGCGACCGAGCCCGCCTGAGCCCGCCCTGAGGTCGAGCGGCGGACCCTCAGCCGGCCAGGGCGTCGGCGATGTGAGGACCGATCTCCCGCAGCGCCTTGCCCCGGTGCGAGATCGCGTCCTTCTCCTCCTGCGCGAGCTCGGCCGTCGTGAGTCCGGGATGGTCGGAGGCCTCGAAGAGCACGTCGTATCCGAACCCGCCGCTCCCGCGGACCTCACGGATGACGCGACCGTCCATGCGCCCCTCGAGGACCAGCTCGCCCTCGGCCCAGACGAACGCGATCGCACAGGCGAAGTGCGCGCTCCGGCGAGCGTCGGGCACGTCGGTCAGCTGATCGAGAAGCAGCTGGTTGTTGCGCTCGTCGCTCTTGGGTCGCCCGCTCCAGCGCGCAGAGAGCACCCCCGGCATGCCGTTGAGCGCGTCGACGCAGAGACCGGAGTCGTCCGCGACCGACGGCAGGCCGGTGGCGAGGAAGCCGGCGCGCGCCTTGATCAGGGCGTTGCCCTCGAAGGTCGGCGCATCCTCGACCGGCTCCTCGTAGAACGCCACGTCATCGAGGCCGACGACCGCGACTCCCGGCACAAGGGGGGCGAGGATCCGCTCCATCTCGGCGATCTTCTTGGCGTTGCGCGATGCGACGAACACCTGCGTCATGCGCGCTCCAGCGCCTCGCTCTGCAGGCGCGTCAGGTCGGCGCAGCCCTTCTCACCGAGCGCGAGCAGGGCGTCGAGCTCGGTGCGGTCGAACGCCGCCCCTTCGGCCGTGCCCTGCACCTCGACGAACTTGCCGCTCCCCGTCATGACGATGTTCATGTCGGTCTCGGCCCGCACGTCCTCCTCGTAGGGCAGGTCGAGCCGCGGAACGCCGTCGATGATCCCCACCGAGACGGCGGCGACCGATCCGGTCAGGGGCTCGCCCGTGAGCGCGCCTCTTGCCTTCAGGTGGGCGACGGCGTCGGCGAGGGCGACGTACGCACCCGTGATGGAGGCGGTCCTCGTGCCGCCGTCGGCCTGCAGGACGTCGCAGTCCAGCTGGATGGTGTTCTCGCCCAGCGCCTTGTAGTCGATCACCGCCCGCAGCGACCGGCCGATGAGCCGCGAGATCTCGTGGGTGCGGCCACCGATCCGGCCCTTGACGGACTCACGGTCCGAACGCGTGTTGGTCGACGCCGGCAACATCGCGTACTCCGCCGTCACCCAGCCGAGGCCCGAACCCTTGCGCCACCGCGGCACGCCCTCGGAGGCGGAGGCGGCGCAGAGCACACGAGTGCGACCGAACTCCACGAGCACCGAACCCGCAGCGTGGTCGAGCCAGTTGCGGGTGATCGTGATCGGGCGCAGCTCGTCGTCGGCGCGGCCGTCCGCGCGGGTCGTCGTCATACCCGCGACCCTATCGGCGACGATTGCGCCGCCCCCGGGGTGCCGCCCGGCGCGGCCGCGGATCCCCCGCCGCCCGGCCCGCCGCTGCGCCGGATTCGCACGACACGCCGTACGCCGCGGCGAGTCGCCCCCGCGGGGCGCATGGGCGGGCCGGTGGCCGCTCGCGCCCCCGGCGCACCCGCGGCCGCTCGCGTTCCCGGCTTACTTGACCTCGGCGCGGAGGATGCGGCGCAGCCCGATGACGAACGGGATCACCAACCAGACGAACCCGGACACGACGAGATGCGCCCATTCCTTGCCGGTCATGGACGAGAGCGTGTAGAGCTCGGCCCGCGCGGCGTCGAAGTTGATCCACGGAGCGAGCTTGTCGAACCAGCTCATGTAGTGCGCCCCGAGGGCGATCAGTCCGGGCAGGATGTAGGTGTAGACGAAGAAGATGACGATGGCTGCGGCCGTGTTGAGCAGCAAGGAGGCCAGCGCGAAGCCGGTCAGCATCGCGAGGTTCTGGTTGATGATGAAGCCGAAGAACCCGTCCCACCCGTAGTGCCAGTCCGCGTGGCCGTTCAACAGCCCGTAGAGCACGGTGCACAGCGCACCGATGGCGGTCGCGAGCACGATGGTCGCCAACGTCAGGAGGACCCCGACGACGAGCTTCGCGAGCACGACGCGGGACCGCCGGGACTCGAGGGTGAACGTCACCATCGCCGACCGCTGGGTCCACTCGGTGGTCACCAACATGATCCCGAGGACCGGGAGCAGCACGGACGTCAGGAAGGCAGCGACGGCCGTGAAGTCTCCGAACTGGATCTTCTGGTCGTTCACCGTGGTGACGATCAGCGCGATCGCCTCGGCACCGACGACCAGGATGCCGATGGCAGCGAGCAACCAGAAGCTCGCCCTCGTGTCGCGGGCCTTGCGGAACTCGACGTTGACGAGCCGGGCGAACGGAACCGGCGCGGTGTCGGTGACGTCGAGCACGAGCGGCGCGGCGCCGCTGGAGGCGGTGGTCATGCGACGGTCCCTTCGGGGGTCGGAGCCTGGAGCGAGGACGGCGCCTCACGCTGGGTGTCGGCGGTGAGCTGCAGGAAGAGGTCCTCCAAGCCCGCACCGCCGTCGCGGAGGTCGGTGAGCACGATCTGCGCCTCGAGCGCGGCGCGCCCGACGTCCGGGGTGGCGGCGTGGACGCGCAGCCCCTCGCCGGCCGTCTCGACCGCGACGCCCTTGGCACGCAGCGCGGCGGCGAGCGAGGCGTTGTCGAGCGAGGTCACCAGGGTCTGGGCGGGGCCGGCTCCAGCGAGCAGCGTCGTCCGGTCACCCTGGGCGACGATGCGTCCGTTGCCGATGAGGATCATCTCGTCGGCGATCTGCTCCACCTCGTGGAGGAGGTGGCTGGAGAGCAGGACCGTGCCGCCGCGGTCGGCGTAGGACTTGAGCAGCCCGCGCATCCAGCGGATGCCGGCGGGGTCGAGTCCGTTGGCCGGCTCGTCGAGGATGAGGACCTGCGGGTCGCCGAGCAGGGCGTGCGCGATGCCGAGGCGCTGCTTCATGCCGAGCGAGTAGTTGCGGATGCGCCGCTTGGCCTCCGACTTCGTCAGCGAGACCAGCTCGAGCATCTCGTCCACGCGCGACTCGGGCAGGCCCATCGTCATCGCACCGAGGGTGAGCACCTCCCGGCCGGTCCGGCCGCCGTGCTGGGCCGACGCGTCGAGCAGCACCCCCACGTGGCGGCCCGGGTTCGGGATGTCGTGGTAGCGCAGTCCGCCGATCATCACCTGACCCCTCGTCGGCGGCGTCAGCCCCACCATGACCCGCATCGTCGTCGACTTGCCGGCGCCGTTGGGCCCCAGGAAGCCGGTGACCCGACCGGGCTGGCACACGAAGCTCACGTCGTCGACGGCCGTGAACGCGCCGTACTTCCTCGTCAGTCCTTCGACCTTGATCATGGGCCCTACCCTGCCGTGTCTCGGCCGCGACGCCCAACCGACAGGCGGCGAGTCCGCGTGTTGACTCGTCGAGGTATGCAGGCGGACCGACACGTCCCTCGCGGAGTTCCGCACGGGAGGTGACGACTCGGCTGCCTACCTCGACGAACAGTCAGCCGGCCGCCCGCGTCAAGGCAGCGAGTAGACCGCCCCGGCGACCGCGAGCTCGGCGGGGCCCTCGAACGACGTGGCCGCCTCGGCGAGCATGCCGTTGCTGTCGTGCCACGGCGGGACGTGGGTGAGGACGAGTCGCTTCACGCCGGCCTTGGCGGCGACGTCACCAGCCTGGACACCGGTCAGGTGCAGGCTCGCGGGGTTGTCGTCGCCCTCGCGGAACGACGCCTCGGCCAGGAGCAGGTCCGCGCCCTCGGCGAGCCCGAGGAGCGCCTCGGTCGGCCCGGTGTCGCCGGTGTAGGCCAGCACGGTGCCGGCCACCTCCACCCGGAAGGCGAACGCCGGCACGGGGTGGTCGACCTCGACGGGCGTGATCCGGAACGGCCCCACGTCGAAGCGGCTGCGCAGCCGGCGGAAGTCGAACTCCTCGGCCATGCCCGGCTTGCGCGGCAGGTCGTAGGCGCGCGCGAGCCGGCGAGCGGTCCCCTTCGGGCCCCACACGGGGATGGGCGGCTGCTGGCCGCTGGGGTGGTACTTGCGCAGCACGTAGTAGGAGGTCATGTCGATGCAGTGGTCGGCATGCAGGTGGGAGAGGAGGACGGCGTCGATGGCCAGGGGGTCGGCGTACCGCTGCAGCGCCCCGAGCGCGCCGTTGCCGAGGTCGAGCAGCAGCCGCCATGTACGCCTGCCGCCGTTGCCGTCGCTGCCGACGGCCTCGACCAGGTAGCAGCTCGCGGGCGAGTCCGGTCCGGGATAGGACCCGGAGCAGCCCACGATCGTGAGCGTCATCGCGGCGGACGGGGTCGGCGACCCGGTCGGGTGCTGGCTCATGCGAGTCCTCCCACGAACTGCGATGCGGCGACCATCTCCGGGCCGAGGAAACGGCGGCCGATGGTCTCGAACGCCTCGGGCGCGCCGGTGGTGAGGAAGCGGTACGTCGGCACGCCCGACTCGCGCATCAGGCCGGTGCCGGCGAGCATCCGGTAGACGTCCTTCGCACACTCCTCGGCGCTGCTGACGAGCGTGATGTTGTCGCCCATGACATACGAGATGACGCCGGTGAGGAGCGGGTAGTGCGTGCACCCGAGGATCAGGGTGTCGACGCCAGCGCTGGTGAGGGGGTCGAGGTACTCGTGGGCCACCGCGAGCAGCTCCTCGCCGCTGGTGACGCCCGCCTCGACGAACGAGACGAAACGCGGGCACACCTGCGTATGCAGCTCGACGTGCGGGGCGGCGGCGAAGGCGTCGTCGTAGGCCATCGACTCCGCGGTCGCGCGGGTGCAGATGACCCCGATCCGGCCGGTCCGGCTCGCGGCCACCGCTCGACGCGTCGCCGGCAGGATCACCTCGGTGACGGGCACGTCGTAGCGCTCCCGCGCGTCGCGCAGCATCGCGGCGCTGGCCGAGTTGCAGGCGATGACCAGCGCCTTGACGCCCTGGTCGACGAGGTGGTCGAGGCACTCCAACGCGTACTCACGCACTTCGGCGATCGGCTTGGGACCGTACGGCGCACGGGCGGTGTCGCCGACGTAGAGGACCGACTCGTGGGGCAGCTGGTCGATGACCGAGCGTGCGACGGTGAGCCCACCGAACCCGGAGTCGAAGATGCCGATGGGCGCGTCGACGTCGACGGGGAGGGTCGGCTCCAACCTCGGCACGTGCACAAGCGGAAAGGCTAGGCGCTGGGCACCGCTGACGCACGATGTCGGGGCTGTGAGTGCGCCCACGCCCTGACGGCCGGTCCCGGGGACCTACGCCCAGAGCTGGCCCTCGAGGGACTCCTCCGCCTGGTCGATCGTGCCCTCGTAGGCACCCGTGGACAGGTACTTCCAGCCGCCGTCGGCCACGACGAACGCGATGTCCGCCGAGACGCCGTCGCGCACCGCCTTCGCCGCCTGCCCGAGAGCGGCGTGCAGGATCGCGCCGGTCGAGATGCCGGCGAAGATGCCCTCCAGCTCGAGCAGCTCGCGCACGCGCCGGACGGCATCGCGCGGGCCGACCGAGAAGCGCGTGTCGATGAGCTCGGCGTCGTAGAGCTCCGGGACGAACCCCTCGTCGAGGTTGCGCAGGCCGTAGACCAGCTCGCCATACCGAGGCTCGGCGGCCACGATGCGCACGTCCGGCTTGGCGCGACGGAAGAACCGCGAGACGCCCATGAGGGTGCCCGTGGTGCCGAGACCGGCGACGAAGTGCGTGATCGAGGGGAGGTCGGCCAGCAGCTCCGGGCCGGTGCCCTCCTCGTGGGCGAGCGCGTTGGCGGCGTTGCCGTACTGGTAGAGCATCACCCAGTCGGGGTGCTCGGCGGCGTGCTGCTTGGCGACCCGCACCGCCTCGTTGGAGCCGCCGGCCGCGGGCGAGGAGACGATTTCCGCGCCCCACATGCGCAGGAGCTGGCGACGCTCCTCGGAGGTGTTCTCGGGCATGACGCAGACGATCCGGTAGCCCTTGAGCTTGGCCGCCATCGCCAGCGAGATGCCGGTGTTGCCCGACGTGGGCTCCAGGATGGTGCAGCCGGGACGGAGCAGTCCGTCCTTCTCGGCCTGCTCGATCATCCGCAGCGCCGGACGGTCCTTGATCGACCCGGTCGGGTTGCGGTCCTCGAGCTTGGCCCACAGCCGGACATCGGTCCCGTTCGGCTGCAGACCTGGAGACAGGCGCGGCAGCCCCACCAGTGGGGTGCTCCCCACCGAGGCGATGAGGCTGTCGTAGCGCGTCATGTCTCCCTCGTCGGTCGAGTGGTCCGAAGGCGGCGTCGGGGCCTCAGCGGGCGCCGCCGGCGACAGCCGGCAGCACGACGACCTGGTCGCCGTCCTTGAGCTCGGCCTCGAGGCCACCGAGGAAGCGGACGTCCTCGTCGTTGACGTAGATGTTGACGAAGCGGCGCAGGTCGCCGTTGTCGATCAGCCGGTCCTTGATGCCCGCGTGGTTCGACTCGAGGTCGTCGATGAGCGCGGCGAGCGTGCCTCCGTCGCCGCTGACGGACTTCTCGCCGGCGGTGTAGGTGCGCAGGATGGTCGGGATGCGGACCTCGATGGCCATGGTCTCTCCTTGGTGGGCCTGACTCGGTGTGCTCGGTAGTCGATCTGCTCGGCTACTCGGTGGTGCTCAACGCCGTGACCACCTGGATCTCTTCCTCGGTGATCTCGCCGTCGACGATCCGGTAGGAGCGGAACTCCACCGGACCTTCGTCGTTGCCGTGCTCGCGGGTGCTGACCAGCACGTAGTGGGCGTTCGGCTCGCTCGCCAGCTTGACGTCGGTGACGCTCGGGTAGGCCTCGGTGGCCGTGTGGGAGTGGTAGACGATCACCGGCTCCTCGTCAGCTGCCCACATCGACTTGTAGAGCTCGAGCAGCTCGGTGCTGTCGAACTCGTAGAAGGTGGGGCTCCCGGCGGCGTTGACCATCTCGACCACGCGCTCGGCACGGTCGCTGCCCTCCGGCCCGGCGACGATGCCACAGGCCTCGTCCGGGTGGTCACGCTTCGCGTGGGCGACGATGGCGTCGTACGTCGCCTGGGAGATGGTCAGCACGGCGACCAGCCTAGGCGAGGGGCACCTGCTCGCCTCACGCCGCCCGGAAGCCGGACGTGACGAGGCTCACGTGGCCGCCTCAGCTCGAGAGCGCCTCGACGAGGGTCTCCTGGAGGTAGCCGACCCAGTCGTAGATGTCGTGGGCCTGCCCGCGCGGGTCGTCGTCGGGCAGGGACGCCCAGTAGGTCTCGTCGCCCTCCTCGACCTCGAGCCGGGTGGCGAGAGCGAGTCGGATGTCGGTGAAGGAGCGCATCCACGCCTCGGCCGTCGGCTCGTCGAGCTCCACATCGATCATGAGGCCGTCCTCGGTCAGCTCGGGGGGCAGCCCGGCGTCCTCCAGCCCGTCGATGATCGCCGTCGCGGACGCCGCCTTGCCGTCGCGCAGGTTCCCCTCGGTGAAGCGGCGGAAGTCCCCGGCCGCCTCCTCGTCGTCGCGGTAGGCCGTCGGGAAGAGTCGCGCGAGCACCGGGTCGTCGGGCTCGGTGGTCGGCCCCGAGAAGTCGAGCAAGGCCTCCAGCGGGTCCTGCTCGACCGGGGCGGCCGACTCATTGCGGAGCAGCTCGACGAGCTGACCGGCGAGCGAGCGCAGGAGGTCTGCCTCGAAGCCGGTGAAGTTCGCGATGACCAGGCCGCTGCGCCGGTGCCGGGTGAACCCCGTCATTCTTGCTTCTCCAAGGTCGCCCACAGGCCGTACTCGTGCATGGCCTGCACGTCGCGCTCCATCTCCTCGCGCGTGCCCGAGCTCACCGCCGACCGGCCGTCCTCGTGCACCTCGAGCATCAGCTTCTCGGCCTTCTTCTTGGAGTAGCCGAAGTACTTGCAGAAGACGAAGGTGACGTAGGACATGAGGTTCACCGGGTCGTTCCAGACCACCGTGATCCACGGGGTGGTCGGGACGGTGACGTCATCGGTGACAGGCTCGTCGAGTTCCACCGGGCTCGGCGCGGACATGACGACCATCGTGCCACGATGGCGCCCGTGGACTCGACAGCCCTCCTGACCGACCACTACGAGCTGACCATGCTGCAGGCCGCGCTGGCCGGCGGCACGGCCGCTCGCCGCTCGGTCTTCGAGCTCTTCGGCCGCCGCCTGCCCGAGGGGCGACGGTACGGCGTCGTCGCCGGCGTCGGCCGTGCCCTCGACGCGGTCGAGGCGTTCCGCTTCGACGCCGACACGCTCGCCGCCCTGGACGGGGTGGTCGACGAGCCGACGCTCGCCTGGCTCGCGGACTACCGGTTCACCGGCGACATCTGGGGCTACCCGGAGGGCGAGCTCTACTTCCCCCACTCCCCCCTGCTGGTCGTCGAGTCGACCTTCGCCGAGGCGGTCCTCCTCGAGACGGTGCTGCTCTCCATCTACAACCACGACTCGGCCGTCGCCTCGGCGGCGTCGCGGATGACGATGGCCGCCGGAGAGCGGCCCTGCATCGAGATGGGCTCGCGCCGCACCCACGAGCAAGCGGCCGTGGCGGCCGCGCGGGCGGCGTACGTCGCCGGCTTCACCGCGAGCTCCAACCTCGCCGCCCGTCAGCGGTACGGCGTGCCGACGACCGGCACCAGCGCGCACTCGTTCACGCTCCTGCACGACACCGAGGACCAGGCCTTCCGCGCGCAGGTGAGCTCGCTGGGCGCGGACACCACCCTGCTCGTCGACACCTACGACATCGCCGAGGCGGTGCGGCTGGGCGTCGAGGTGGCCGGCACGAAGCTCGGCGCGGTCCGGATCGACTCCGGCGACCTCGGCGTGCTGGCGATCGCGGTGCGCGAGCAGCTCGACTCCCTCGGGGCGACGGACACGAAGATCATCGTCACGAGCGACCTGGACGAGTTCGCGATCGCCGCGCTGGCCGCCGCACCCGTCGACGGCTACGGCGTGGGCACCGAGCTGGTCACCGGCAGCGGCCACCCCACCAGCGGGTTCGTCTACAAGCTCGTCGCTCGCGAGGGCGCTGACGGCGAGCTGGTCTCGGTCGCGAAGAGGAGCACGGACAAGGTCTCGATCGGGGGGCGCAAGCACGCGCTGCGGCGACGCTCGGCCGCCGGCGTCGCGCAGGCCGAGGTCGTGGGCATCGGCGCCGTGCCCGCCGACGACGGTGACGACCGTCCCCTGCTCGTCCCGCTCGTGCGCGAGGGCGAGATCCTGGGCCGCGAGCCGCTCGAGGCCGCACGCGAGCGGCACGCCGCGGCGCGGGCGGAGCTGCCCGTGGCCGCGCAGTCGATGAGCAAGGGCGAGCCGGTCATCCCGACGCTCTTCGAGTGAGGGCGGGCCGGTCTACTCTGTCGAGCATGGCCAGCGCGCTCATCGTCGTCGACGTGCAGAACGACTTCTGCGAGGGCGGGTCCCTCCCGGTGGCGGGCGGTGCGCGCGTCGCCAGCGACATAGCCACGCTGCTCCATGCGCGCACGGCGGGGCTGCCGGGCGCTGCGGCGTACGACCACATCGTCGCGACCAAGGACCACCACATCTCCCCCGGTGGCCACTTCTCCCGGGAGCCGGACTTCCGCGACTCCTGGCCCGCCCACTGCGTCGTCGGCACCGACGGCGAGGCGTTCCACCCCAACCTCGACCCGGAGCCGTTCGAGGCGATCTTCACCAAAGGCGAGCACGCGGCGGCGTACTCGGGGTTCGAAGGGCGTTCGACCGACGGCAGCGGGCTCGCCGACTGGCTGCGCGCCCGGCGGGTGACCGACGTCGACGTATGCGGGATCGCCACCGACTACTGCGTGCGGGCCACCGCGCTCGACGCGGTCCGCGAGGGCTTCGCCGTCACGCTCCTGGCGGAGCTCTCCGTCGGGGTCGCCCCCGAGTCGACGGCAGCTGCGATCGAGGAGCTCATGAGGGCGGGCGTGAGGGTGGCCTGACCCCTGGCCCGACCCGTGCCGGCAGGTTAAGGTCCCGTGGTGACCTCGATCTCGGCGATGTCTCCTCTTCGTGCACCCGCTTTCCGGTGGTACTTCCTGTCACGGTCGGTGAACCTGGCGGGCACGACGATGGCCCCGGTCGCGCTGGCGTTCGCGGTGCTCGCCGTCGATGACCGCACGACCTCACTGGGCATCGTGCTGGCGGCGTACACGATCCCCCTCGTCGTCCTCCTCCTGCTCGGCGGCGTGCTCGCCGACCGCTGGGGCCGGCAGCGGGTCGTGCAGGGGTCGAACCTCCTGGCGGGCCTCGTCCGCGGAGGGCTCGCCCTGCTGGTGCTCAGCGGGCATGCGGAGCTGTGGTCGCTCGTCGTGCTCGCCGCTCTCAACGGCCTGGTGGTCGCGCCCGGGCTGCCCGCGATGAACGGGATCGTCCCGCAGCTGGTCCGGCGCGAGGAGCTCCAGCAGGCCAACGCGCTTCTCTCGCTCACGCGCGCCTCCCTCATGGTGATCGGGCCGAGCGCGGCCGCCGCGCTGGTGGTCGGAGCAGGCGCCGGCTGGGCGCTGCTCATCGACGCGGTCACCTCGCTGCTCGCCGCGGCGCTGCTGCTGCCCGTCTCGCTGCCGCCGGCCATCACGACCGACGCGACGATGCTCGAGGAGCTGCGCGAGGGGTGGCAGTTCTTCCGGAGGACGACGTGGCTGTGGCTGGTCGTGTCCGCCTGCGCGATCCTGAACGCCCTCGCCGAGGGGGGTCTGACCGCGCTCGGCCCGATCCGCGCCGAGGGCACCGCCATCGGCGCCGGCGGCTGGGGCCTGGCGATGTCGGCGCAGGCGCTCGGCGCGCTGGGAGCCACCGTGGCGCTGATGAGGTGGCGGCTCGAGCGCCCCCTGGTCACCGGTCTGCTGGCCCTGGCCGCCTTCGGGCTCCCGATGATCGTGCTGGGGGCCTGGCCCTCGACGGGGGCCCTCGTCGCGGCCTGCCTGGTCTCAGGCGTCGGCGTGCAGGTCTTCATCCTCGGCTGGCACCTCGCCATGCAGGAGAACGTGCCCGACGAGATGCTGTCGAGGGCCTACTCCTACGACCAGCTCGGCTCCCTGGCCGCCGTCCCGGTGGGTCAGCTGGCGCTCGGCCCACTCGCCGGTCTGTACGGCATCGGCGAGGTGCTCACCGTCGGCGGCTGTCTCTTCGTCGCCATCGCCCTGCTGACCCTGGTCTCGGCGCCCGTGCGCGAACTCGCGCGGCCGGCGCCGCTGCCGGTCTCCACACCGGCGGCGTGAGGATCTTTCGCAATCCGTCAGAGGCGGCGTACGATGGGGTTCGTCAAGATACATAGTCTCCCTATGGACTCCGTACAATCGACCTCATGTACTCGCACCTGACCCACGCCTCGCTCGCACTGAGCACCGATCTGGTCATCTACACGACCAGACTGGTGCGTGCGCTGCGCCGTACGCACGACGTCCCTGCCGGGGCGCGGGTGCTGTCGCTGCTCGACGAGCACGGCCCCCTCGGGGTGACCCAGCTCGCCAAGCTCGACCGCTGCTCCCAGCCGACGATGTCGGCCGCCGTCGCCCAACTGGTCGACGGCGGTCTGGTCGGCAAGGAGCCGAACCCGCAGGATGCGCGAAGCAGCGTCGTCAGCCTCACCGATGCGGGCCGCGAGTCGCTCTCGACGCTGCGCGACATCTACGCGACGACGATCAGCGAGCGGCTGCGAGCACACAACCGGACCGAGGAGGAGCTGGCGACCACGGTGTCGGTCCTGCGCGACCTCCTCGAGTCGGGAGCCGTCGATGACGCGGAGAGGGGCACCTGAGCCGAAAGGATTCGATGAGCGCCGTCCGCGCCACCCCGACGCCCTCCTCCGCACCCGAGCGGGGCTCGTTCCTCCAGCAGCCACGCGCCGTCTGGGCCGTCGCCTTCGCCTGCGTCATCTCCTTCATGGGTCTCGGCCTCGTGGACCCGATCCTCACCTCGATCGCCAAGGACCTGCACGCCACCCCTGGCCAGGTCTCGCTTCTGTTCACGTCCTACATGGCCGTGACCGGTGTGGCCATGCTGATCACCGGCTTCGTCTCCAGCCGCATCGGCGCGAAGCGGACGCTCATCGCCGGCCTCGTGCTCGTGGTCGTGTTCTCCGCCGTGGCCGGCGCGATGGACAGCATCGGCGGCATCGTGATCGCGCGCGCCTTCTGGGGTCTGGGCAACGCCCTCTTCATCGCGACGTCGCTGGCGACGATCGTCACCCTCGCCGCCGGCTCGCTCAAGCAGGCCGTGCTCCTCTACGAGTCCGCGCTCGGCATCGGCATCGGCCTGGGCCCGATCGTCGGCGGCCAGCTCGGCTCGATCTCCTGGCGCGCGCCGTTCTTCGGCGTCGCCGCGCTGATGATGATCGCGCTCCTCGCGACCGCGATCTTCCTGCCGTCGATCCCGGTCCGAGGACCGAGGATCTCGATCGCCGCCCCGATCAGAGCGTTGAAGTATCCGGGCCTTCTCGTCGTCGCCCTGACCTCGCTGCTCTACAACTTCGGCTTCTTCACCCTCATGCTGGCCGCGCCGTTCCCGCTGCAGACCAGCGCCTCGAACGTCGGCTGGATCTTCTTCGGCTGGGGCCTGCTGCTCGCGTTCTTCTCGATCTGGGGAGCCCCGTGGATCGAGGCCAGGATCGGCACGGTCGCGACCATCGTCGTCGCTCTCGTAGGCTTCGCGGCACTGCTCTCGGTCATGGCGATCTGGACCGAGCACAAGGCGGTCATCGTGGTCTGCGTCATCCTCGCCGGCGCGTTCCTCGGCATCAACAACACCGTGATCACCACGCTCGTCATGGGCTCGGCTCCTGTGCCGCGGCCGGTCGCCTCCGCGGCGTACTCCTTCGTCCGCTTCGCCGGCGCCTCGGTCGGCCCCTACCTCGCCGGCAAGCTGCTCGAGCACAACATCCACGCGCCGTTCTGGATGGGCGCGGGAGCGACGCTCCTCGCGGTGGTGCTGCTGCTCAGCTTCCGTCGCTTCGTCCCCAGCACGAGCGCGCCGGTCCACGGCAGCGCCGAGGAGGCCGAGATCCTCGAGACGGCCGACGTCGACTGACCCTCACGCCCCGAGGCTCGGCGAATCAGGAGGACTTGCGAGCGGCCCAGTCACGGATCCGCTCGATGCGGGTCCGGAGCTGGTCGGCGTTGGCGACCGCGGCCGCCGGGCCCCCGCACTCCTTGCGGAGCGCGGCGTGCGTGATGCCGTGGGGCTGCCCGGTGCGGTGGTTCCAGGCGGCGACGAGCCCGTTCAGCTCGCGCCGCAGCGTGGCGAGCTGCTCGTGGGTCGACACGTCGGCGAGGGAGTCGGCGGCCCGCTCGCGGGCCTGCTCGCTCGCCACGGCGCGAGACTTCTGCTCCTTCGCCCGGTCGGCCTGGCGCTGGCGGAGCAGCTGCTTCATCGACTCGGGGTCGAGGAGGCCGGGGATCCCCAGGAAGTCCATCTCCTCCTCCGACCCGACCTGCACCTCCCCGGCGTGGCCGAACTCGCCGCCGTCGAACAGGACGCGGTCGAAGCGGGCCTCGGAGCCGAGCGCCTCAAAGGGCAGGCCGACCTCCTCGTCGCTGGCCGACTCGCTGGCGTTGGCCTGCGCCATCAACGCATCCTCGGCGGCGAAGATGTCGCCCTCGTCGGCGATCTTCTTGCCCAGCACGTGATCGCGGGCGACCTCGAGCTCGGCGGCCAGGCCCAGCAGGCCCGGCACCGACGGCAGGAAGACGCTCGCGGTCTCACCGCGCGAGCGCGACCGCACGAAGCGGCCGACGGCCTGGGCGAAGAACAGCGGGGTCGAGGTGGTGGTGGCATAGACGCCCACCGCCAGGCGTGGGACGTCGACGCCTTCCGAGACCATCCGCACCGCGACCATCCACCGACTGTCGTCGGCGCTGAAGGCGGCGATCTTCTTCGAGGCCGCCTTCTCGTCGGAGAGCACGACGGTCGCCGACTCCCCGGTGATCTGCTTGAGCGTCTTGGCGTAGGCACGCGCGGAGTCCTGGTCGGTCGCGATGACGAGGCCGCCGGCATCGGGGACATGGCGGCGCACCTCCACCAGCCGCTTGTCGGCGGCGGCGAGCACGGCCGGGATCCACGAGCCCTTCGGGTCCAGGGCGGTGCGCAGCGCCTGCTGGATCATGTCCTTGGTGAGCGGCTCACCGAGCTGCGCGGCGATCTCGTCGCCGGCACGCGTGCGCCAGGTCATCTGGCCGGAATAGGCCATGAAGAGGACCGGGCGGACGACGTGGTCGCGCAGCGCCTCGGCATACCCGTAGGTGTAGTCCGCCACCGAGCGAGGGATGCCGTCCTCGCCGGGGGCGTAGGTGACGAACGGGATGGGGTTCACGTCCGAGCGGAACGGCGTGCCGGTCAGCGCCAGCCGCCGCGCCGCGGGCTCGAACGCCTCACGGACGCCCTCGCCCCAGGACAGCGCGTCACCGGCGTGGTGGACCTCGTCGAGGATGACGAGCGTCTTGAAGCGCTCCGTGCGGATGCGCATGGCGAGCGGGTTGACGGCGACACCCGCGTAGGTGACCGCGATGCCCAGGAAGTCGGCCGACGTCTTGCCCTGACCGGCGGAGTAGGTCGGGTCGATCGGGATGCCGGCGCGGCTCGCGGCCTCGGCCCACTGCGTCTTGAGGTGCTCGGTGGGCGCCACGATGATGATCCGGTCGATCATCCGTCGTCCGAGCAGCTCGCTGGCCACCGACAGGGCGAAGGTGGTCTTGCCCGCGCCCGGGGTGGCGACGGCGAGGAAGTCGCGCGGCAGGTCGGAGAAGTACGCCGTCATGGCCGCCTGCTGCCAGGCACGCAGGGACGTCGCCGTGCCCCACGCCGCCCGCTCCGGCCAGGCCGGTGGGAGTGCGTGGGGAGAGGCGGCGTCGGTCGGGCGCGCGCCCGTCACTCGCCGGAGCCGGGGTTGTCGGAGCCGTCCTCGGGGCCGTCGGAGAGGCCCTCCCAGATCTCCTTGCACTCCGGGCAGACCGGGAACTTCGTGCCGTCGCGGCTCGGCACCCACACCTTGCCGCACAGCGCGACCACCGGCGTGCCCATCACCATCGCCTCGGTGAGCTTGTCCTTCTCGACATAGTGCGAGAAGCGGTCGTGGTCGCCTTCGTCGGTCGGGACGGTGCGCTCATCCTCCCGCACCCGCTCGTCCAGAGCGGTGCCGCCCTTGTCACCGAAGCCCAGGAAACCCATGCCCGTAGCCTAACCCGGCAGGTCAGTTCAGGTCGGGATCGGCAGGCCTCGTCGAGTGCCAGGCGAGCTCGCCCGGCTGACGTCGCAGCACGTCGCGGCGCAGCACGTCGGTGTCGTCGCGGAAGGCGTCGACCGCTTCGCCCGGCACGACGTACCAGCTGCCCTCCCCGACCTCGGACTGGAGCTGCCCGGGGGCCCAGCCGGCATAGCCGGCGAAGATCCGCAACCGGGCGAGGCTGCCGGCGAGCAGCTCGGTGGGCGTGTCGAGGTCGAGCAGGCCGAGGGATCCTCGGACGGACCGGAAGCCGACGGGGACGTCGGCCGGGTCGCGCAGGAGCGCGACCGCGAGGGCGGCGTCGGTCCCGACCGGTCCGCCGTGGAAGAGGACGTGCGGCTCGGTGACCGCGGAGCTCCACTGGCCGAGCACCTCGGCGACGGTGACGGGCGAGGGCCGGTTGAGCACCACGCCGAGAGCACCGTCGTCGTCCACGTCGAGGAGGAGCACGACGGTCTCGGCGAAGTTCGGGTCGAGCAGGGCCGGCGTGGCCACGAGCAGCATGCCGGCCGCGAGGCCGGCACCCCCTCCGTCGTCGCCTGGCATGCCCCCATCATGCCTGCGCCGGCCACGCCCTGGCGAGGCGTCGGAGGACCGCTACCCCCGTCTCAGGATCGCGCCACGCTTGGACCGGTGACCTTCCATGCAATAGGGTTCCTGGCAGGACGATCTACGGCCCAGGAGGGTTCATGACGCAAGATCTTCGCCAGCACCCCGCTTGGCTCCGCCTGCGTGACGCAACGAGCGAGCTGCGCCGCCACCAGCAGGCGGACGGCTCCGCCCCCGGCGGACCGGTCGGACTGGTCGACACGATCCGCGGCGCGGTCGCGGAGCTCGCACCGCACTTCGAGCACGACGCGGCCTACCTCACGGCGCTGCAGACCGACCTCGCTCGCTGGGCGGATGAGGGTCTCGGCGCGCCGGACTTCCTCGACTCGCTCTCAGCCTTCCACCCCTCGAAGGGCCGCGCCGACGGCCGTGGTCACCTGGTCGTCTTCCCGATGTACACCCAGAACGGCAACCCCGACCGCAACCTCGAGGCGCTGCTGATCCACGAGGCATGGCCGGACTGGCTCGCCGACCTGGAGGCGACGCGCTACGACAACCCCATGTTCGTGCCCATCCGCTTCGACGACTTCACCGCCGGCTACGACACGCACTCCGCGGTCCTCTTCCCGGAGACGGTCGCGGTGCGCGAGACGCCGTCGTCCTACACGTGGGGCGGCATCTTCTGCGACCGCGAGGCCGCCCGCTTCCGCCAGGTGACCGCCGCCGCTGCGGACATCCTGCGGCTCGAGCTGCCCGACGAGGCCCGCGAGCTGCTGGCTGACCAGGCACGCTGCGAGGAGGCCTTCGTCCTCTGGGACCTCATCCACGACCGCACCCACAGCCACGGGGACCTCCCGTTCGACCCGTTCATGATCCGCCAGCGCCAGCCGTTCTGGATGTACGGCCTCGAGGAGCTGCGCTGCGACCTCACCGCGTTCCGGGAGGCGGTGACGCTGGCGGGCGAGGGCCTGGCACAAGCCGAGGACGTGCAGTACGCCGTCCTCTTCGACCGGCTGTTCCGGTTCCCGGTCAGCGGCAACCGGGTGCGCAACTACGACGGCCTCGGTGGGCAGCTGCTGTTCGTCTACCTGCACCAGCACGATGCCCTTCGGTGGACCGACAACCACCTCAGCATCGACTTCGACCGCGCCCGGGAGCTGACCTCGCAGCTCGGCGAGGAGATCCAGCGGTTCTACCGCGACGGCATCGACCGGCCCAAGGTCGTGCACTGGATCGCCGGCCACGAGCTCGTGTCGACGTACCTGTCCCCGCACCCCGGCTCGAAGTGGGCCCATGCTCGCGAGGAGCTCGACTTCAGCGTGCCGCCGCGCCAGCTCGTCGACGACGTGCTGCCCGACGAGTTCCCGCTCAGCATGTTCTACGAGACGCTGGCACGGAAGCTGGGCGGGGTCGTCGAGTCGACGCGAGGCGTCACCGGCAAGATGACGGCATGACGATCCCCGTCCGCCACGATCCCTCGCGCATCTCCTTCGCCAGCGACAACTACGCCGGCGCTCACCCCGAGGTGCTGGCGGCGCTTGCGGCGGCCAACGGCGGGCACCAGAGCGCGTACGGCGCCGACGCCTACACCGCCGCCCTGCCGGAGGTCTTCGCGCCGCTGTTCGGGGACGGGATCGAGGTCTACCCGGTCTGGAACGGCACCGGTGCCAACGTCGTCAGCCTCATGGCGCTCACCGACCGGTGGTCGGGGGTGATCTGCAGCGACGTCGCGCACATCAACACCGATGAGTGCGCCGCGCCGGAGCGGATCGGTGGACTCAAGCTGCTCGCCGTGCCGACCGAGCACGGCAAGCTGACGCCCGAGCTGGTCGCCCGGGAGGCTCGAGGCTTCGAGGACGAGCACCGGGCCAAGCCGACGGTGCTGTCGCTGACCCAGAGCACCGAGCTCGGCACCCTCTACAGCGCGGACGAGATCAAGGCTCTCGCCGACTACGCTCACGGGCTCGGGATGAGCGTCCACATGGACGGCGCTCGGATCGCCAACGCCGCGGCGGCGCTCGGCGCGCCCGTGCGGTCCTTCACCCGCGACGCCGGGGTCGACGTGCTCTCCTTCGGCGGCACGAAGAACGGGATGGTCTTCGGCGAGGCCATCGTCGTGCTGAGCCCCGAGCGGGTCCGCGGCGTCCTCTACCTGCGCAAGCTGGCCACCCAGCTGAGCTCGAAGACACGGTTCATCTCCGCGCAGCTCGAGGCGATGGTGACCGACGGCCTGTGGCTGCGCGGGGCGGCACATGCGAACGCGATGGCCGCTCGGCTCGCCGCGGCGGTCACCGGCATCGAGGGCGTCGAGGTCACCGCGCCCGTCGACGCCAACGCGGTCTTCGTCCGACTCCCCCGCACCGTGGTCGACGCGGTCCAGCCGCGGTTTCCGTTCTACCTGTGGGACGAGTCCGACGCCGAGCGCCCCGTCGCCCGGTGGATGTGCAGCTTCGACCTGAGCGAGGACGACGTCGACGCATTCGCCGACGCCGTCCGCGCGGCTTCGCTGGTCGAGTAGCCCGAGCCGAGCAGCCCGTCGGCTTCGCTGGTCGAGTAGCCCGAGCCCCCGGGCGAGGGCGTATCGAGACCTACCTGATCGTCAGCGCGGGCCCGTTGTCGGGGACCAGCTCGATCCAGGTGTGGCCCGCCGGCACCTTGAGCGGCCCGGCGGCCGTCGCGAGCTGGAACGGCGAGGCCGCGGACTTCTTGCTCCAGGTGCCGCGCACGACCTTGCCGCCGTGGAAGAGCAAGGCCTTGCCGGTCCGTCCGTCGAGCTGGATCTCCGGCACGTGGTTGCCGGCGGGGTCGAGGTAGCCGGCATCCCCGATGTGGGCCCGGATCACCAGCACGTTGTCCGCGGCGAAGGTGTCGCCCTTCTTGGCGAACGAGTTCGTGTTGACATAGTGGCCGCCCTGGAAGAGCCACTTCGTCGTGTGGAACCCGCCGAACGGCACCGCGACCTGGGTCGCCGGCGTCCCGGCGGGGAGCTCCGCCTCGGTGCCGAAGGTCAGGTAGCTCTTCGGGGTCTTGGCGGTCTTCGTCTTCGCCAGCGTCGCGGTCTGGTCGAGGTGATCGAGCAGGTGATACCAGCTCGGCGACGTGCGCGAGTTGTCGCGGAAGAAGCCCTTGGCTCCCTCCTGGATGAAGTGGATCCCCGCCTTGCTGATGCGCGACTTGGTGACCGCCGCCGCACCGCTGGTCACGACAGTGGCGTCGACCGGCGAGACGACGCCGATGTCGCTGGCCCGCATCGATCGGACCGGGCCGACGGTCTTCGGGAGGGTGGAGTAGAAGAACGCCGCGAGACGGGTCGCCGCGCCCTCGACGAGCTCCTCGACGACCATGTCGGCCGAGCCGAGGCCGAGCTGCGGCGCACTGTTGTCGGTGTTGTCGATCTTCACGACGAGCACCGGCCGGTTCTTCGCCACCGACTGGCCCGCGGGCGCCTGGATGCCGGTGAGGGGCCAGTACTGCGGCGGGGGCGGGGTCGTCGGAGACGCGCTGGCGGCCGGCTTGTCCGCGGACGTCCTCTTCTCGCCGCCACCGCCGCCACAGGCGCTCAGCGCGAGGCCGGCGACCAGCAGGGGCGTGAGGGTGCGAGCCAGGAGACCGCTCCGGGTGCGAGTGCGCACGAAGACTCCGATCGTGGGGTGTGGTGTCTGTCCAGCGGAGGACCACTGTCCAGTGTGCGTCGGCGACGGTATGAGAACACGGAGGCGCGCGGAGCACCTAAGCGCCGAGGGCGCTGCGCAGCCGGTCGGCGTACTCCTCCTGCTCCTCGTCCGAGGCGTAGCGGGTGCGGGGCCAGAAGAACCCCCGCAGGCCGTCACCCTTGGTGCGCGGCACGACGTGGAGGTGCAGGTGGGCGACCGACTGGCTCACGGTGTTGTTGATCGCGACGAAGCTGCCCTGCGCCCCCAGGCCGTCGACCACGGCCGAGGCCAGATGCTGCGCGCGGGCCAGGAAGCCATCGCGCAGCTCGCCGGGCAGGTCGGGCAGGGTCACCACGTGGCGGCGCGGCACCAGCAGCGTGTGCCCCTTGAACACCGGCCGGTGGTCGAGGAACGCGACGAACTGCTCGTCGGCGAGCACCGTCGCGGCCGGAGTGTCGCCGGCGGCGACCGAGCAGAAGAGGCAGTCGGCCATGGCGCCATCCTGCGTCATCGGACAAGCAGTCGAGGCAGCCATAGCTCGAAGGGCCGACGGGCCGAGGGGCCGAGGATCGGCGTTCTCGAGACGCGGACCCCCGCCCGGCCTGAGACTCGTTGCCGATGAAGAAGCTGCTCGTCCTGCCCCTCGCGGTCGGCCTCCTGCTCGGTGGCGGCCTGCTCTCGCCTGCCTCCGCGCGGACGACCACGCTCTCGTGGCAGGGCTACACGTGGGTGGCCCGCACCGCGCCCGGCGCGCCGGGCGCTCCCGGACAGTGGTCGGCGAGCAACGTGTCGATCGACAGCGCGGGGCGTCTGCACCTCGAGGTCACGCGCGACAAGAAGGGCCGCTACACCCAGGCGGAGCTGGACTCCACACGCAACGGCTGGGGGTACGGCGTCTACCGGTGGCGGGTCGACACCGACGTGACGCAGTTGGCGCCGGAGTATGTGCTCGGCCTGTTCACCTACGGTCGCGACGCCGCCTACGGCCACCGTGAGATCGACATCGAGGCGTCCGGCTGGGGCACCACGCCGATCACCTGGGACTACACGACCTGGGCCGACGGGCAGGACTCGGTCGCCCGCACGCCGGCGGTGACCGGCCCGAGCACCCAGCAGTTCGACTGGGAGCCCGGGGTCCTGACCTGGACGTCGTACGACGCCTCCGGAGCCGTGCTCGCGACCGCCACCGCGACCGGTGCGGACGCGCCGGCGCCCTACGACGAGAGCGTCGGAATCAACCTGTGGGTGTGCGGCTGCACGAGCGGCTGGAGCCAGACGCCGGCGACCGAGGTCGTCATCAGCGACTTCTCCTTCACGCCGTCGGGGGCCTGACGCGACGCCCGCTCGGGAGCGCCCCTCCGTGCGCTCTCAGCGGAAGAGCGCGATCACGCCGGCGACGGCGATGGCGCCGAGCAGCAGGGCGAGGTCGAACGGGCGCCAGCCGGGCGCGCCGAGCGCGAGCGCGACGACCAGGCAGGCGAAGACGGCCGTGAGCGCGAGCGCGACGTCCCAGGCGCCGAAGGCCCACACCCCGGCGAGCAGGAGACCTCCGGCTGCGCCGAGGACGGCACCCACCTGCGGACCTGGCGGTCGGTTCTCGGTCGCTCCGGCACGATGCGGCTCCACAGCGCCATTGTCCTCCTCGTGCCCAGGCGGCGGATCGATCACCCTCCTCGGGCACCTCAGAGTCTCAGCAAAGTCTTCGTTCACCCGACTCGGGTGACGGCTGCTCACGTCGCGACTGATGTGATCGGAGCCGGCGGGAAGCGAGGGTGAGCCATGCCGACGGTGGTGCCTCGATGGGAGTGGCGGAGCTTTGGCGAGCACCTCGCCGACGCCGCCGCCGCCCTCGCCGACACCGCGGTCGTGCAGGTCGTGGAGAGCGACGAGACGTACGTCGTCTCGGCCGCGGGCGCCGGGCTCGTCAAGGTGCGGGGCGGCCTGATGGATGTCAAGCATCTCCAGCAGGTGCGAGACGACGGACTCGAGCAGTGGACGCCGGTGCTGAAGGCGAGCTTCCCCCTGACCGACGACGACCTCGCCGTCCTCACGCAGGCGTGGGGCGTCGATGCGCCAGCGCCCGTCGGGTCGGCCGGCATGTCGCTCGCCGCTCTGCTCAGCGACGTCGTCGCACCGAGTCCTGAGCTGCGCGCGGTCGAGGTGCACAAGACGCGGGTGCGCTACCAGCCGGACGGGTGCCTCGCCGAGGTGACGGAGGTCCGCACGGGCGACGCCTCGGCACGCTCCATCGCGATCGAGTCCGAGGAGCCGGCGTACGTCGTCAGCGAGCTCGACCGCCTCGGGCTCACGTGCGTGCCGAATGTGAGCTACGGGCGCGGGCTCCGCGTCCTCGAGGGGTTCGGCGCCGAGCGCTTCGCCGTCATCGACGTCGGGACCAACTCGGTCAAGTTCCACATCGGCGAGCGGTGCGCCGACGGCAGTTGGCGCCGCATCGTCGACCGCGCCGAGGTCACCCGGCTCGGCGAGGGTCTGCGGGACAGCGGTCGGCTGGAGGCCGAGCCGATGAAGCGGACCGTCGAGGCGATCGCACGGATGGCCGAGGAGGCCTGCCGCCAGCGTGTTGCGGCGATCGCAGCCGTTGGCACCGCCGGCCTGCGGATGGCCGCCAACAGCTCCGAGCTCGTCGGCGCGGTCCAGGCACGGTGTGGGGTGCTGATCGAGGTGATCTCCGGGGAGGACGAGGCGCGGCTGGCCTACCGCGCGGCCACCTCGGCGCTCTCGGCGGCGCGCTCCCCGCGGGGGTCGCTCGTCGTGTTCGACACCGGCGGCGGCAGCTCCCAGTTCACCTTCGGCGATGGTGACCGGATCGACGAGCAGTTCAGCGTCGAGGTCGGAGCGGCGCGGTTCACCGAGCAGTTCGGCCTCGACGGCGCGGCCTCCCCGGAGACATTGAGCAGCGCCCTCGCGGCGATCTCCGACGGCCTCGCCCGGCTGGACGGCCGAGAGGTTCCGGACGCCGTGCTCGCGATGGGCGGCGCGGTCACGAACCTCGCCGCGATCGAGCACGCCCTGACCGACTACGACCCCGACGTCGTGCAGGGCACGGTGCTCGACCGTGCGGCCATCGACGCCCAGATCGAACGCTTCCGCACCCGCACGGCCGCGGAGCGGCGCTCCATCGTCGGCCTGCAGCCAGCGCGCGCGGAAGTCATCCTCGCGGGGGCATGCATCGTGCGCACGGTGCTCGACAAGCTCGGGAAGGACTCACTCACGGTGAGCGACCGCGGTCTGCGCTACGGCGTGCTCGCGGAACGGTTCGCCCTTCGTGCCGCCATCTGAGAAAGGAACATTGCATGACCGCCACCCCCACGCTGTTGCCCGAGGAGCTCCTGCATGTGATGGAGCTGGCCGGGCAGTCCGACAGCGTCGAGCTCAAGCTGACCGTGCCGCCCACGTCCTACCGAGCGGCAGCCAAGGCTCTGAAGCTCGATCCGCTCAATGCCCAGATCCGCCAGGTGTTCTTCTTCGACACCCCCGACCTCGCTCTCAACGCCGCCGGCGTGGTGGCCCGAGCACGCCGCATCCAGGGCCGTGACGGCGACTCGACGATCAAGCTGCGCCCGGTGGTGCCCTCGGAGCTGGACCCGGCGGTGCGGAAGTCGCCGCAGTTCAACGTCGAGGTCGACGCCATGCCAGGAGGCTACGTCTGCTCGGGCTCCATGAAGCACACGGTCACGGCCGCCGCCGTGCTGGCCTCGACGTCGGGCGAGCAGCCGTTGCGCAAGCTCTTCTCCAAGGAGCAGCGCGCTTTCTACGCAGCTCACGCGCCAGCCGGTCTCGCGCTCGACGACCTGTCGGTCCTGGGGCCGATCCTCGTGCTGAAGCTGAAGTTCAACCCCGCCGACCTCGCTCAGCGCCTCGTGGTGGAGCTGTGGACCTACCCCGACGGCTCGCGGGTGGTCGAGCTGTCGACCAAGGCCGTGCCGGGACAGGCCCTCCCGGTCGCCGTGCACGCGCGGTCCTACCTGCAGTCCCTCGGCATTCCGCTCGGCGGCGAGCAGCAGACCAAGACGAAGACGGCGCTGGAGTTCTTCGCCGCGGAGCTGCGGGAGCAGGCCTGAGGGGGCCGCGGCGGACACACCGCCGGAAGTGGCGGATGGTTGCGGTCCCGTCGTCCGCGGGAGTGCAAGCATCCGCCACTTCTCGCACATGTTGGACGCGTGATGAGACGACAGGCAGACTGCTGACGGCGCTCATATGAAAGACATCGACGCTCACGCGTTACGCCGGGCTGGACGAGCCTCTGCGATCGCTCGGCACCTGGGCCGGGACAGGACGACCATCCGCCCCTACCTGGCCGGTGAGCGGGTCGCCGGCACGTCGGGATCAGTCATCGTGATCACCGTGGCGGACGTCATCTTCACCACCACGCCGTTCCCGACCGCGTCTCCGACACCGGTGTAGGTGCTCGAGCACGTCACCAGCCGCCGCGCAAGCGCTCGCCGCGACCGGGGCCGGGCACGGCACCGACCTGCCACAGGTAGGTCGACATCGGCTCGATCGCCCGCCGGGTCAACAGGCTGTAGTAGGCCGTGCGGCGCGGTCAAGGACGTGGGTGAAGTGGTGCGCGGTTCGACTGCCTCGGTGGGACTACACGACGGCTATGACGTCCCCTCGTTGTGCCCTGGGACGATCGGCTCATCGCTCGACCGGCTCCTGGGCGCTCTCCAGCTCTGTGCGCAATGACTCGACGACGCTGGGGTCTTCGATGGTGCCGGGGATGACGGCTGGTCTTCCTTCGGCGAGATCCCGCATCGTGCGGCGGAGCAGTTTGCCTGAGCGCGTCTTCGGGAGTGCGGAGGCGACCTGAACCTGGCGCAGCGCCGCCACAGCCCCGAACTCGGCGCGGACAAGGTCGACGATCTCCCTCGCGACGGCGTCGGCCTCGGTTTCGTGGCCGTCCTTGAGGACGACGATCGCCTGAGGTGTCTGCCCTTTCAACGGGTCTGCCTTTCCGATCACTGCGCATTCGGCCACCGCTGGGTGGGCAGCGACGATGGCCTCGAGTGCTCCGGTCGATAGCCGGTGTCCCGCAACGTTGATGACGTCATCGGTTCGTCCGAGAACGTGCACTCGCCCGTCCGCATCGAGGAAGCCTCCGTCACCGGTCAGGTAGTAACCGGCGAAGGTCGAGAGGTATTCAGAGGCGTAGCGCTCCTGGTCGCTCCAGATAGCGGTGGCCGCCCCAGGGGGGAGCGGAAGTCGGAGACAGATCGAGCCCTCCTGCCCGGCCGGCAGGCGCTCACCGGAGGTGTCGAGTACCGCGACTTGGTAGCCAGGCGAGGGCTGGCCACCGGCGGTTGGGCCTGCGGCATCGGCATCTTCCGCGGGAGCGGTGACGGTGATCGGCCAACCGGTCTCGGTCTGCCACCAGTTGTCGACAACGGGGACCTTGAGAGTACGGCGAGCCCACGAGGCGGTCTCGGGGTCGATGCGTTCGCCGGCAACGAAGAGGGACCGGAGGTTGGAGAGGCGAGAGGCGCGGACGTGTTGCCCGGTCTCGTCGGCGCGTCTGAGGGCGCGGATGGCGGTGGGGGCAGCGAACAGGCCGCGGACATCGTGCTTCTCGCAGATGCGCCACCAGATGCCAGCGTCTGGTGTGCCGACTGGCTTGCCTTCGTAGAGGACAGTCGTGGCGCCGACGAGCAACGGTGCGTAGACGATGTAGGAATGGCCCACGACCCACCCGACGTCGGAGGCGGCCCACCAGACGTCGCCGGCTCGGATGTTGAAGATATTGGCCATCGACCAGGCGAGGGCAACGGCGTGCCCGCCGTTGTCGCGGACGATGCCTTTGGGGCGGCCAGTCGTGCCGGAGGTGTAGAGGATGTAGAGCGGGTCGGTGCTGGATCGATCGACGCATGGAACTTGAGCTCCAGCGTGCGAAGTCAGCTCCTGGTCCCAGTCATAGTCGCGGCCCGCGACCAGGGTCGCGTTCTGTTCGGGGCGTTGCTTGACCAATACGGCGGACACGGGATGCGCGACGAGCGCGAGGGCATCGTTGACCAGCTGCATGTAGTCGATGAGTCGGCCGGGTTCGAGCCCGCACGACGCTGTGAGCAGGACCTTGGGTTCGGCGTCGTCGATGCGTGCAGCTAGTTCAGGGGCGGCGAATCCTCCGAAGACGACCGAGTGGATCGCCCCGATCCGGGCGCAGGCGAGCATGCCCACGATCACCTCGGGGATCGTGGGCATGAAGACCAGAACGCGATCGCCGGCTTGAACACCAAGACGCTGGAGTACGGCAGCGCATTCTTGGACCTTGGCTCTGAGGTCGGCGTAGCGCAGAATCTGGCTCGCTCCGGTGATGCCGCTCTCGAACACGACAGCGGGGCGGTCACCGTGGCCGGCTTTGACGTGACGGTCGAGGGCGTTGTAGCAGGTGTTGAGGCGGCCGCCTGGGTACCACCCGCCGCCGGCCGCTGGGTCCGGCGCTGCTTGGGTCGGAGGTTGGGACCAGTCGATGAGGAGGCCGGCCTTTCCCCAGAATGCTTCCGGGTCCTCGGAGCAGAGTTGGTGCTGTTCGGCAAGGTCCATCGTGGGGTTCCTATCGTCAACTGATGCGGATTGTTCGGTCGTCGCGATACCACGTGCGCCGCGTTCTCCGCGGCCCCGCGCAGAGGCGGGGTCAGCCTGCGATGTCGACATGGCGTGGCACCGTCTGCACCGGCCTTCGCGGTCAGGCCTCGGCGACGTCGATCAGGACTTTGCCGACCGCTCCGCCTTCGACCGCGTCGTGGGCCGCGGCGGCTTGCTGGAGGGAGAAGTGGTGCAGGGGTAGGCCTGCACGCTCCCCCACCTGAAGTGCGCCCGCGACGACGGCCAAGGTGACGTCCTCGATGGCGCGGCGTATGAGGTGAGGGTGAAGGGTGTAGAGGATGATGAACTGGAGGCGCAGGTTCCTGCCGAAGGCCGCACGGATCGGCATGGTCAGCTGGTCACCGCCGTTGTTGGCGTAGATCGAAATCAGCCCGTGGGTCTTGACCAGATCCAGGTCGATGAGGATGTTGCGCGCGGGCGCGACCTCCACGGCGATGTCGATGCCGTCTGGGACGATCTCCCGGATCTCCCGGATCTGCCGGGTGGGATCACCCTGACCGTAGTTCACGACGTGATGTGCACCCGCACTGCGCGCCAGCGCGCCTTTCTCCTCACTGCTGACCGTCGTGATCACGACAGCGCCTGCCCAGCGGGCGAGCTGGATCGCGGCATTGCCTACCGCCCCGGCTCCTCCGGCCACGAGTACCACCTTGCCCTCGAGGGCACCTGGTGCCAGCCGGTCGGGTCCGTCCTCGACTGCGGTCAGGGCACGGTGGGCGGTGACGGCAGGCACGCCCAGACTCGCTCCGAGATCGTAGGAGGCGGTGTCGGCCAGCGGTGCCACGCGCTCGATGGGCTGAACGGTGTACGCGGCAGCCGTTCCGTAGGGTCGGCCGTGCTGGGCCAACGCCAGCCAGACCCGGTCGCCGACGCTGAAGCTCTCCACCCCCGGTCCAAGGGCGTCGACCACGCCGGCGCCATCCTGGCCCGGGGTCACCTCGCAGTGCCCGCTCATGGTCTGGGTACGGGACTTCCAGTCTGTCGGGTTCACGCCAGAGCGGACCACCCGCACGCGGACCTCGCCGGGTCCCGGCTCGGGCAGGTCGCGTTCGGCGACATGGAGCACGGTTGATGAACCGGGTTGTCGGTAGACAACGGCTCGCATGCTTGGCCCTCTCGGTAGGACGGGATCGCAGCGGTGGCGGCGGTGACGGCGGTCTCGGCGCCTTCAGCGGGAGGGTTCCAGTAGCCGTTGGCAGATCTCGCCGATGCCGACGGCCCAGGTCACCAGCTCGTCGCCGGGACGCAGGTAGATCGGCGGCTGCTGTCCCATCCCGACGCCGGCTGGCGTCCCGGTGAAGATGAGGTCTCCGACGTTGAGCTCGACCACCCGCGAGAGGCGCTCGATGGTCGCCGGGATATCGAGGATCATGTTCGAGGTCCGATCCTTCTGGAGGATACGGCCGTCGACGGAGCAGCCGATCTCGATGTCGGAGGGATCGGCGATCTCATCGAGTGTCACGAGCCATGGCCCCACCGGGGAGTATCCCGCGAACGACTTCGCCATCGAGAACTGCGGTGGTACGGCGGCGAACTGGTGCCCACGGTCAGACAGGTCTTGCCCGACGCACAGGCCTGCGACATGCGTCCAAGCGTCTGCCGCTGCGATGTTGCGGCCCGGGTGGCCGATGACGGCAACGAGCTCTGCTTCCCAGTCGACGGCGTCCGACGACAGCACAACGTCACACAGCGGCCCTGCCAGACTGCTGGCGTACTTGGTGAAGATGACGGGTTCAGGTGCTTGGGCGTAGCCGGTCTCGTCCTTGTGGCTGCGGTAGTTCAGACCGATGGCGAAGATCTGCGGGGGGTCCGGTACTACGGGCCCAAGGTCATCGAGTTCGAAGGACATGGCCTGGGTCTCGATCACGCCCCACGGCTGCTCCCTCAGCCAGGCTTCGAGGCGGTCGAGCTCGGGAAGCAGCTGCCTGAGGTCGGCCGGGAAGGCGCCGGCGCTGGCATGGTTGATGTCCACCCCCGTGCGGTCGCCTGTCAGGAGCCAGGCGCGTCGGTTAACGTTGGCGACCCTCACTGGCCTCCCCTTGCCAGGCCGTCGTGGGTGCCGAACTTGTGGCGGGCATACACCAGTGGCGGATGGTCGCTGATCTCCGCCTCGGCGACGGTGGCGATGAGGATGGCGTGGTCGCCGCCATCGACGAAGCGGTCGACGCGGCAGCTCAGCCAGGTGGCCGTCCCGGGGAACTGCGGGAGCCCGTCGTGTAATTGCCAGGCAACACCGCTGAACTTGTTCTCACCGCTGCGCGCGAACCTCAAGGCGAGATCGTCCTGGTCCACGGCCAAGACATTGACCGAGATGCGGCGAGAACTGCGCACGTGGCTGAGGAGGTTCGATTGCTTGCCCAAGGACACCATCACCATGGGCGGGTCCAGCGAGAGCGAGGTGAACGCGCTCACGGTCGTGGCATAGGGCCCGTCGAAGCCGACGGTCGCCACGATGGTCACCGGTGCGCAGACACGCGCCATGGAGTCGCGGAAGGTGTCGGCATCCACCAGGGCGGGCGAGGTGCCGTCGGTCAGTGCTTCGATCAGTCCGTCGAAGAAGTCCACGGTGGTCATGCCTCACACTCCCGGCGTGAAGGGCTTGCGGAGACCGGCGCCCTCGAGCTTCGGCATGACGTCGGAGTTGAAGCGCTCCAGGCCGTCGACAAAGTCGACGAAGGAGAGCGAGACGCCGCTGACGCCGATCTCGGAGAGCTCGTTGAGACGCTCGGCGATGTCCTCGGCCGTGCCAACGAGGGGGTAGCCCCCGTATCCGGCCCGCAGGTGGAGGTTGAACTCCTGCCACTGGTGCGGCTCCATCGCCGAGGAGTTGAGGCCGAGGTAGCGTGCGGCCGCCTCGCCGGCACTCATGTCGGCTTCGTCGACGAACACCTTGTTCAGGTACTGCTGGGCCTCCTCCATCGTGTCGCGCTGGATGACGTAGGCGGTGGTCCAGGTCGAGACGTCACGACCAGCGGCCTCGGCGTCGGCCGCACGCTCCTCGACCTGCGCGCGGGCTGCGGCCAGGTCGTAGCCCGCGAGCAGCACGTAGCCGGCGTCGGCGTACTTGGCGATGAACTCGCGGCCGGTCTTGGAGCCGCCGGCGTTCATGATCGCGGGGATGGGTGACTGGATCGGCTTGGGCTGGGAGTAGCCGCCCTCGACCTGGAAGAACTCGCCGTGGAAGTCGAACTCCTCCTCGTCGGTCCAGAAGCGCTGGACGAGCTCGAACCACTCGGTGGTGTACTGGTAGCGCCGGTCGTGTGGCAGGAAGTCGGACCCCAGCATCTTGAACTCCGGCTCGAACCAGCCGTTGACGATGTTGAGGCAGATCCGTCCGCCGCTGATGTGATCGACGGTGGCGACCTGCTTCGCGGCGACGGCGGGGTGGCTTGCCTGCACGTGGGCGGTGGTCACGAGGGTGATGTGGTCGGTCACCGAGGCCAGGCCGGCGGCCCAGGTGTAGGTCTCGAAGTTGCGGCCGTTGAAGCCGTTCTCCCCGATCTGCTTCCACCGCGCGACGGGGACCAGCGCCTCGAATCCGGCGCGGTCGGCGACCTGGGCGACGCGCTTGGTGTAGTCCCAGGTCAGTAGCGGGACGTCGTCCGAGAGCGTCATCGCACACCCGCGATCGCAGTTGGGGCCGAAAAGGCCGAGCTTGAGCTTGTTCTCCGAGAACAAGGCGTTGGTCGTCTGGCGGTTCTTGCTCTCGCTGCTAGGGACGGGGATGGACATGTCTCTCCTAGGTAGGGCTGTTGAGGGCGTGCGAAAGCGCCCGACTTCACCGGTGGGGAACGCGGAGCAGGGAGCTCGACAAGACGTTCGAGACGCGTCTGCTCTGGACTTTCGGGAGGCAGTCGGTGACAGCCTGCCCGGGACTCGGCGGGGGCCGACGGGCGCTAGACGGTGCGCGGTGTTGCTTGCTCTGAGGCTGCTTGCTCTGAGGCTTGGAGGCGACGTACGAATGCGGCCGCATAGTCCGGGACGTCCAAGGGGTAGCGGGCGCTGATGAAGTTGCCGTCCTCCACGACGAGCGGAGTCTGGAATGACTCTCCCCGCACGAGCTCCCCACTGGGACCCACAGCCGCGCGCACCTCGGTCTCGGTGTACTTCCAGTAGGTGCGGTACCGGCGACCTACCCGGAACCACGTCACCTTGAACGCCCACTTCTCTAGGGGAAGGGTCAAGGTCGTGAACCGGCGACCGGCAATGATGCTCTGCTTGGTCGCGGGGTCAACGGCGCGCGCAGGGATCAGGGTGCCGTGGCACACCGCCCCGATGAGCTTCTCCGCTCGATGGAAGTCAACGACCTTGGCTTGCAGGACCTTGCTGTCGAGGTATTGGCGCATCCCTTGGGCGTGTCCGCCCGAAAGGTGGATCGCGTCGAAGTCGGCCGGGTCGATGGCGCGGTAGGTGATCGGTGCCCGGAATTCGGGCGAGGACACCATCGCGGTGTAGGCGGCCCGCGCTTCAGGACCGGCCGGCAGCGGGTTGAACCATCCGCTCTTCAACAGGCGCTGATCGCAGCGGGCAACCTTGCCGGTCTCGGTCGCGAACGTGACAACGAACCCCGCCTCGGTGAACCGCCTCCATGAGATTGCGGACTCGGTGGTGTCGAAGTCGGTGTCCGGCAGCGGGATCAGTACGCGATATGACGCAGCCATGTGCGATCTCCCTTCGGATAACTCCAGGCGCATCCCGCCTGACGTGGCAATCATGTGACTGCATGCAGCATGTGTCAACCGTCACGCTGGAAATTTACTGTTGCTGGGATGCAGCCAGGGTTGACCTAAGACCCTCCTGCATGCAGGCTGAGTGTGTGACCGCCATCTCTTCTGCTCAACGTCGCCTGCCGCGATGGAGCGAACTCAGCCCGCTGCTTCGGCCCAAGCCGCTGGAGCTTCAAGGCGACCGACGACGTGCCGCCGCCGCGGCCTCCGTACACGACCTACGCACGATCGCCCAGCGGCGTGTACCGCGCGCTGTCTTCGACTACGTCGACGGTGGCGCAGAGTCGGAACTCTCCCTGCGAGACGCGCGCTCGTCCTTGGAGGGTGTCCGATTCGCGCCGCGAACGCTTCGTGATGTGTCGGATCCAGACCCGAGCACGGAGATCCTGGGCGTGCGATCCCCTATCCCCGTGGTCTTTGCGCCGACCGGATTCACACGGATGATGCACAGTGCCGGCGAGTTGGCGGTCGCTCGGGCGGCGGGTGCTGCGGGCATCACCTACGCGTTGTCGACGATGGGAACCACTTCACTTGAGGACGTCGCCGCCGAGATCCCCGGATGTCGGCGGTGGTTTCAGCTGTACGTGTGGCGCGACCGCGGGCGTTCACTTGATCTGATCCAGCGTGCGGCAGCCGCCGGTTACGACGCGCTGATCCTGACCGTGGACACCGTCGTCCCTGGTGCGCGGCTCCGAGACGTCCGCAACGGCATGACGATTCCCCCTGCGCTGGGTCTGCGGACCGTGGTCGATGGGGCGCGGCACCCGCACTGGTGGTTCAACCTGCTCACGACACCGCCGTTGTCGTTCGCGTCGTTGGCGCAGTGGAGCGGGACCGTTGCCGAGCTCGCCTCGACGTTGTTCGACCCCTCGATCAACCTCGATGACCTCGCATGGCTGCGTGACCAGTGGCCGGGCAAGCTGATCGTCAAGGGCATCACATCACTCCAGGACGCCACCGACTGCGTCGACGTCGGCGTCGATGCGGTCGTGATCAGCAATCACGGTGGCCGCCAGCTAGACCGCTCTCCCGCATCCCTTGACGTCCTGCCTCGCTTCGTCGACGCTCTCGGCGACCAGACCGAGATCATGGTCGACGGCGGCTTCCTGTCCGGCTCAGACGTCGTCGTCGCACTATGCCTCGGCGCGACCGCAGTCCTCGTCGGACGCGCCTACCTGTATGGCCTCATGGCCGCCGGCGAAGCCGGCGTACGACGAACCACCGATCTCCTTGCCACCGAGATGGTGCGTACGATGCAGCTGCTCGGAGCACCCAGCGTCAAGGACCTCTCCTCGGAGCTCCTGGGCGCCTTCGGAGACCGCCGTGAAGCCCTCCACTAGCCTGAGGCGCACACCAAGCGAGGAGCGCATGAGCCCGATGCCAACACCAGCAAACGTCGCAGAGCTCGACGCCACGCAGCTCGACACCACACAGAACCTCACCGACGCGGCCTATTACCGCATCCGAGAGATGATCCTCGACGGTTCGCTGCCAGTCGGCACCTCCGTCAGCGTCGTCGCCCTAGCTGGGACGTTCGGGATGAGCCGCAGTCCCGTGCGATCGGCCATCGAGCGACTCATGTCCGAACGGCTCCTCAGCAGGACCGCCAGCGGGGCAGGGGTCGCCGCGCCAGACCGTCTCGACCTACTCGACGCGCTCGCCGTCCGAGCGCCCCTTGAGGGGCTCGCAGCTCGACTCGCAGCACCACATATCGATGAGCAAGCGCTCGATGACCTTGGTGCGATCCATGAGCGCTTCGACCGCGCCATGCTCCACGAAGATCAACCCACCGCCCGGCGAGCCGACCTCGAATTCCACCAGTACATCCAGAACCTGTCAGGCAACGAGTGCCTCACCGACACCCTCGAACGCGTGCAGACACAGGTCGTCCTCGCCGCCTACTCCACCGCTTGGACAAGCAGCAAGAGACAGGCTGTTCTCGAGCACGCTCGCATCCTCCAGGCGCTACGCGAGCAAGACGGCGACGCGGCGCAAGCCGCGGCCGAGCGCCATCTGCACAACCTCTCCAACCGGGTGCTCGATGAGTGGAAACGGCTCGAGGGCCGAGGACGTCGCGCCAGCAGCCGCTGACCGTCGACACCGCCAGCCCGAGCTCCACGAAACGCGGTCACGACCCGGGCGAAGACTGTCGGTGTCGAGGGATGTCTCAGCACGCCCGCCTCGCCAGGATCTCACGCCCTCCAGGCCGATCCGGGGACTGAAAGCAAAATCTCCCGCTCGGAAGACCGGGCGGGAGATGCTGCATTCACTGTCGGCGTGTCCGAGGGGCAGGGTTGCCCTCCGAGCGATTTGGTGGTCCTGAGGGGATGGTTGTCCAACCCGTCCCCACCCCTGTTACGGCGCGCTCTGCGCGCCTATCACCGGCTCGATCTGGCCCCTGAACAACCAAAACGCTCCCATGGGACCCATCCCAAGAC